>DASUGZ010000164.1:0-42441 GCA_036273755.1 Pseudolabrys sp. | reverse complement strand
CGACTTCGGCACCGGCTTCGATTGCTTCGACGCCAAGGCGCACACCGCGAGCGCCGCCGTCACGCCCGACCAGGCGCGCCTGCGCGCCCTCCTCGTCGCCGCCATGCGCAAGCGCGGCTTCCGCAATTATGTCCGCGAGTGGTGGCACTTCTCCTACGGCGCGCGCCGCGAGCCGCAGGATTTTCCGATTGGCGCGCGCTGAAGAAAATTTCGCATGCTATCGTCGGTGCTTGCGCGCCCCCTTCGGCCATTTCCCTGGCCACGCCACGATATACTCCTCAAGCTTTTCGTCCGGCACGTCCGTCTCGCTGGCGGTGACGCGGCCGCGCACCGAGATGCCCGCTGAGTGCACCGTCTCCGGGTCGCCGGAGACCAGCGGGTGCCACCACGGCAGGTCGCCGCCGTTCGCCACGATGCGGTAGCCGCAGGTCGGCGGCAGCCAGGTGAGCCGGCCGGCATTGCGCCAGGTCAGCCGCACGCAGTCCTTCACCTTGGCCTGGCGGTGGGCGTAGTCGGTGCAGCGGCAGGTCTGGCTGTCGAGCAGCTTGCAGCCGACGTCGGTGTACACCGTCTCGTTGGTGTCCTCGTCGATCAGCTTGTTCAGGCAGCAGCGGCCGCAGCCGTCGCACAGGCTCTCCCACTCGGCGCGCGTCATCTCGCTCATGCGCTTGGTGCGCCAGAACGGGGCCGGGTTTGCGGGCTTGGCGGCGGGCATTGCGGTCCTTTCACGAGTCGCAGGAGCGTTATAGCCCCTCGATCGTCATTCCGGGACGGCCCGTCAGCCTTATCCGCCTCATCCTGAGGAGCCCGCCGAAGCTTTAGCGAAGGCGGGCGCTCCCCACCATGAGGCCGGGAAATACGGGGGTCCGGACCGGCCATTTTTCACCGCAATTGGCCCCCAGTCTGTTCGGTGGAACCCCGCGGCCCACCGCGGGATTGGCCGCGGCGGCGCCGATACGCTAAATAGGCCCCGCGGCCCAGCCTTCGCAGCCAAAGTGGCTGCTTCGGCGGACAGGCAGCCCTAGAAGCGAGTGTTTACGCCTTGCGCGACCTTTTTCCGGCCGATTGGAAGCCGAAAATCAGGAACTTCTTTCTCGGCCTCGACGCCCGCGTCGATTCGAGCCTGTTCCGCTCGTTCACGGGCCTGCGTGACGGCTACGAGCGCTTCTCCGGTTTCATGGACCGCTTCCACGTCGCCGGCTGGCGGCGCGCGCTCAGCGAATGCGCCTCGGAGGCGGCGACGCTCGGCACCGTCGGCGCCATCCTGATGCTGGCGCTCGCCATCCCGGCGTTTCGCGAAACCTCCGACGACGACTGGCTGAAGAAGTCGGAATTGGCCGTCACCTTCCTCGACCGCTACGGCAACGAGGTCGGCACCCGCGGCATCCGCCACAACGATTCGATCCCGCTCGACCAGTTTCCCGACAACCTGATCAAGGCGGTGCTGGCGACCGAGGACCGGCGCTTCTACGAGCATTTCGGCATCGACATCGCCGGCACCGCGCGCGCGCTGGTGACGAACGTGCAGGCCGGCGGCGTGCGCCAGGGCGGCTCGTCGCTGACGCAGCAGCTCGCCAAGAACCTGTTCCTGAACAACGAGCGCACGCTGGAGCGCAAGATCAAGGAAGCGTTCCTGGCGATGTGGCTGGAGGCGCGGCTGACCAAGAACGAGATCCTCAAGCTTTATCTCGACCGCGCCTACATGGGCGGCGGCGCCTTCGGCGTCGATGCGGCGGCGCAGTATTACTTCAACAAGTCGGCGCGCGACGTGAACCTCGCCGAAGCCGCGATGCTGGCCGGGCTGTTCAAGGCGCCGTCGAAGTTCTCGCCCAACGTCAACCTGCCGGCGGCGCGCGCGCGGGCCAACGTCGTGCTCGACAATCTCGTCGACGCCGGATTCATGACCGAGGGACAGGTGTTCGGCGCCCGCCGCAACCCCGCCACCCCCGTCGACCGCCGCGACGATCGCGCGCCGAATTATTATCTCGATTGGGCGTTCGATCAGGTGAAGCAACTGGTCGACACTTTTCCGAAGTCGATGACAGAGCGCGTGTTCGTGGTGCGCACCGCGCTCGACGTCAATCTGCAGCGCGAGGCGGAAAGCGCAGTGGAGAATTCGCTGCGCCAATACGGCCAGGAATATCACGCCGGGCAAGCCGCCGCCGTGCTGATGGATGTCGACGGCTCGGTGCGCGCCATGGTCGGCGGGCGCGATTACGGCGCCAGCCAATTCAACCGCGCCACCGACTCGATGCGCCAGCCCGGCTCCTCGTTTAAGCCTTACGTCTATTCGACCGCGCTGATGCACGGCATGAAGCCGAGTTCCATCGTGGTCGATGCGCCGATCTGCATCGGCAATTGGTGCCCACACAATTACGGCCACGGCTACGGCGGCTCGATGACGCTGATCACCGCGCTGACGCATTCGATCAACACCATCGCCGTGCGCCTGTCGGTGGTGGTCGGCGACGGCAACGCCAAACTCGGCCGCGCGCGCATCATCAAGACGGCGCACGACATGGGCATCACCACACCGCTGCCCGATACGCCGTCGCTGCCGATCGGCGCCGACGCCGTCAAGCTGGTCGACCATACCGGCGCCTATGCCACGTTTCCCAATCTGGGCATGAAGGTCGTGCCCCACGCGATCCTCGAGTTGCGCACCGGCGACGGCAAGCCGGTCTGGCGCTACGACCGCGACGGGCCGAAGCCCAAGCGCGTGCTGCCTGAGCACGTCGCCGCCGACATGATCAAAATGATGAACAGCGTGGTCGAGAACGGCACCGGCCGGCGCGCGCGCCTCGACGGCATCGCCGCCGCCGGCAAGACCGGCACCACCAATGCGTATCGCGACGCCTGGTTCATGGGCTATACCGGCAATCTCGTCTGCGGCGTCTGGTTCGGCAATGACAACTACGAGTCGACGAACCGCATGACCGGCGGCTCGCTGCCGGCGATGACCTGGCACAGCATCATGGAATATGCGCATCAGGGCATCGAGATCAAACAATTGCCCGGGGTGACCCCGCCACCGGCGCGGCCGGAGCCGGCCGTCGCCGAAGCAAAATCGAAAACCGGAGCGCCGCCGCCGCGGCCGACCGTGCTCACCAAGCGCGGCGCCGATATTCTGGTGCGGGTCGAGCGGATGATGGACGACGCCAACCGTGCCATGGGCCCCTTGCCATCCGCGGCGTCCGCCATCAAGAAGAAGCAGGCCGCTGTTCCCGACAAAGGCGACGCCCTCGCCGCCTCTTTGGAAGGACATGCGTTCGGCAGCCGGAATTAGCCGCTTGCCGGCGTCCGGCGTAGTCTCGCATTCGCGAATCAAGGTCCCCTCACCGCCAGCGTAACGAAACGTGCGGCTACTTCTCGGATCGCTGTTTGCTCTGATCGTCGCGGCCACCGTCGGCCTCGGCGCGACGTACTTCGCCCTCACCCGCGGCGCGACGTTCGGTCCTTTGACGATCGGCAGTTGGACCGCCTGGCCGAAAACCGGCACGATCGAGGCCAACCCCTATGCGAAGGCGTCGACCGCGCGCATCGGCCGCTTGCCGACCGCGCTCGGCGACGGCGTGGCCTTTACCGCCTCGGCCGACGACGAGGGCCGGCCGCTCGACGGACGCTGCGACGTCGTGCTCTCCGGCGTCACCCCGGCGGCCCGCTTTTGGACGCTGACGCTGTACAGTCCGGACGGCGAGCTCGTTGCCAATTCGGTCAACCGTTTCGGATTCAGCAGCCAGGAAATCGTCCGCCGGGCCGACGGCAGTTTCGAGATCGTTGTCGCGCCTCGCGCCAACGCCGGCAATTGGCTGCCGACGGGCGGCGTCGAGCGCTATGTCCTTATCCTGCGGCTTTACGACACGGCCGTCGGCGTCTCGACCAAGGCCGGGCGCGAAGTGCCGATGCCGGCGGTCACGGTGAGGAGTTGCCCATGATCCGCTGGCTGCTACTGGCTTTGGGCGGTGCCGTGCTGGGCGGTATCGTGCATTTGGCGACGATCATGATCCTGCCGCGCACCGCCACCCAAGACGCCTATTCGCGGCTCTCGCGCACCATTGCAGTCAATACCGTTACAGAACTGCCGGCACCGGCCCCCGATGCCGCACCGATGCCGTTCATGGATCCGGCTTTTGCCAGCGCAGTCTGCCGCTACGATTTGACGCAAGGGCCGTTGAAACTCAGCGTGCCGGTCAGCCTCGCCTATACGTCGGTGTCGTTCTATACCCGCTACGATGTCGCTTACTATGCCATCAACGACCGCGCCGCGGGCCGGCGTGTCATTGAACTCGAGCTGATGACGGTCGATCAACACAACCAGATGCCGGAAGACGAGGACATCACCGCTGCCGACCGGCTGATCGTAGAATCGCCGACGGTCACCGGCTTGATCGCAATCCGCGCGCTGGCGCCCGAGCCCGGCTTGATGCCGCTGGCACGGCGCGCGATTGCCGCGGCGAAATGCGTCCGCGCGGAATAGCGAAAGCTCAAAAATCTATTGGGAAGCGAGGCTCGGAACGCGCGTCCAGGAAGGAGCCGGCGCGCGGTATCGCTCGATGTCCGCTTTCAATCGGTCGATGGCGCGTTCGATGTCGACCGCCTGCACATACGGCGATGCAATGACCAGGCGTCCGAGCGCATAGCGATAGCAGGCCGTGCGTTGCATCAGCGTGTCACGCACCATCGTGACGATGGCCGCGTTTTCGCGGATGCGTAGCTCGGCATCGTTGCGCTCGGCTGGCGAGATGCCCGAGACGTAACCGAGGCCCTTTTTCCGTTTCTGGTCGATATCGAGCACGCGCGTGCCGGTCTCGAAGAACTGAGGCACTTGAGTCGTATCGTTGCGCACGTCGTCCAGCAAGCGCGCGTAGCGTGAGGCCGGCGAGCGGTCGTGCTCCGACAGATATACGGTGGCCTCGTGCCGCCATTTTTCCGTTTTTACATCGTAGCGTCCGAGCGGCGAAGGACCGTCGCGCGTGACCAGCCAAGTGGCATAGGCGGCGCAATCGACCCGGCGGGCCGGCCGGTACAGGCCGTATTCGCCCGCCACCGAATACCATTGCTGGCGATCATAAGGCGGATCGATCAGCGGATAAGCGAGATCGCGCAACTGGCGCTCGTCGTCGGTCAGATCGAGTCTCGATCCTTTTTTGGCGCCGCTGGCATAGGGACCGATCCAGTCGTGGATGCCGTCGCTGACCAGCGTGGGACGGACTTCGCCAAAATCATGATTGGGCGTGCCGCATCCGCCGAGCAGGGACATCATCGCCGCGACAAGAACGTGGCGGCGCCAACTGAGCGCCCGCGTCACCGGCGGCGGCGGATTTTGCATCGATTGGGCGGCGCCGGCAGGAATCAGCGTACGATGCGGCGGCGACGGCGGCGGCCCGGCGTATTGCCGGTGTTCGGTTCGAGACCGTTGGAGCCGTCCGTGCCCCGCTCGATGCGGATCACCGGAAGAATGATGACGGTCGCAGGTTCCGTCTGTGCGTCGACATATCTGCCGGCACGGGCATAACCCGCATCGTCGGGAAATTGAATAACTTCGCCCATTGCAAGACCCCCTTGCCGCCGCGGCGCGATGCCGGTTGGGATTTGCCGGGGCGGAGCCTTGCACCGATTAAAACGTCTGCAAGGTTAACGGTCTGCTAACGCGGGGGGCGTAATGTGGGTCGTTGTAGCCCGGTAATGTACGTATCGTCATGGCGAAGTCTTCCGCGTACCCTCCTCTCGACGGTTTGGTCGATCTGGCATGCCGTGACGGCGTCGATATCCGCCCCACCTTGCTGCGCGTGCTGACCGACCTTTACGTGCAGAAACCGGTCCACAGCGACGAGGAAGAAACACAATATGTCGAGCTCGCGCGCGGCCTGATCGACGTCGTCGATGCGACGACGCTTGCGGTCGTCGCCGACAAGCTGTCGGCCTATCCCGGCGCGCCGGCGGCGATCCTCGACCGTCTCGGCCTTACTCTGGTGCCGCAGGCTGCGCCGCGGTCGAAAAAATCCGCAACCCCGCGGACCGTTCGCGCCGAATTGCTGGAGGTATTCTTTGCCGCCGGCAGCGACGAACGCCGGCTGATCCTGGTCAATCTCGACGCCGCGGCAGAAATCGCACCGCGCCAGCCGGCTTCCGGCGAGGTGATTCGCCGCCTGGAAAACGCGGCCCTGCAACGCAACCCCGGCGAATTTGCCCGCACGCTCGAGCGCGCGCTTGGCATCGGCCACACGCTCGCCGAACGCGTCGCGCGCGACCCCTCCGGCGAACCGATTGTGATCGCTGCCCGCGCGCTCGGCATGAGCGCCGCGGTGCTGCATCGCGTTCTTCTGTTTCTCAACCCGGCGATCGGCCAATCGGTCGAGCGCGTGTACGACCTCGCACGACTTTACGACGATCTCACCCCGGCCGCAGCCGAGCACATGCTGGCGATCTGGCGGCAAGCGAGCGGCAAAACGCGGCCGTCGCATGAGACGCTGCATTGGGACGACGAACGCCGCGATGCCCGCTCGCTGTCGACGCCGGCGCGCTACCGCTCGGATCGCGGCCGCGTCATGCAGCCCTCGCGCGTCAAGACCGGCGGCAAATAAACCGCCTACGTCACCACGTTACCGTCGAGAAAATTCCGCCCAAGACGATCCTCGGTCTCGACGATCCAGACGTCCGGATCGAAGCGGATTTCGCGCGCGAGGCGAGCTTCGACGTCTGCTTCCGGCGCCGGTTTGTCGCCGCCGAGCGCGGCCGTAAACATGCGGTCGGCCGGACGCGCTTCATCGAAGGTCGATTGCGCCGCCGGCCCGTACAAAACAGCGGTGCCGTCGAGCCGGTTGATCTTGATGAACACCGCGCCGGCTTCGTCGGCCCCGCGGCGGCGCACCGCCGCGAAGACGCCTTCGACGCTGCAGCGGCGCAAATAGGCCGCGACCCAGATGCCGGATTTCAACCGCATGGCTTTTGGTAACAGAGCCCCGCACGGGGCGCCATTTATTCCAGCGGACGTCCCGTCACCGCCGACAATTCGCGGACCAGCGGCTCGGAAATCACCCCGGTCACCGGCAAGCGGCGATCGCGTTCGAATTTCTCGATCGCCGCCTTGGTCGGCGGATCGTAGACGCCGGTCGGCTTGATCTGCCCGTAGCCGAAATCGGCCAGGGCGCGCTGGACGGCAAGCACTTGTTGCGTCGGCGCGATCAAGGCGGCGATCGGATCATTGCGGGCAGGCGCAGGCGGCGCGGCGCTTTGCGCTTTGGTGACCGCCGACACGACAATCGCGTGCAAGAAGGCTTCGCTCGCCTCGACGTTGATCTTCAAGCTCGCGCCCTGCGCGAAATCGCGCGCGGCGGCGTCGGTCCTGGCGCCCCAGATGCCGTCGGCCGCGCCGTCATAGAAGCCTCTGCGGCCAAGCTCGCGCTGAATGTCGCCGACGATTTGCGCCTGATTGTGCGTGGGCGCGGCAGGCACGACGGCGGGCTCCGCCGCGCGCGGCCGTGGCAGCGCGACGGGGGCCGGCGACGCCAACTGCGGCCGCGCGGCAAAGATCGGCGCCGGATGCGGGCCATGCTGCAGGAACAGCGCGTTGACGAAGATCGCGAAAACCGCAGCGGTCGCCATCAGGATGCCGACGGACTCGCGCGGATGCTGGCCGATCGCGGCGGCCAAGCGGCCGGCGCTGCTGAAATTGTCGACGTGTCTACGGCGGCTGCGGCTACGCACGTTTCTTCACCTGGATACTTGTCGGCACTGCAATTTCGCGCTCTGTTTTGAGCTTGATCGGGGTGACCGCCGGGCGGCGGCCCTCGCAATTGACCGGCAGACGCACCGTCACCTGCGTGCCGGCGCCGAGGCGACTGCGGATATCCATGTCGCCGCCATGCAGGCGCACCAAGCCTTTGACGATCGACAGGCCGAGGCCGGTGCCGTCGTGTCGGCGATCATACGAGGCGCGTGCCTGGAAGAAAGCTTCGCCGAGCCGCGGCAAATCGGCTTCGCCGATGCCGACGCCGTTGTCCTCGACCGTCACCGCGATCCTGGCGCCGTCGCACAAGGCGCTAACGCAGACGTGGCCGCCGCGCTGCGTGAACTTGATGGCGTTGGAAACAAGGTTGATCAGGATCTGGCTGACCGCGCGCCGATCGGCGACAATTTCCGGAAGGTCGCCGGCAATGCGGGTGGTGAGTTCAACACCCGCGTCCTGCGCCTTGAGCACCAGGAGATCGCAGCAGCTGTGGATCGCAGGCGCCGGTGCAAACGGCTCCGGGGTGATTTCGAAATTGCCGCTTTCCATCTTCGACATGTCGAGAATGCCGTTGACCACCGACAGGAGATGGCGGCCGGATTCGTTGATGAGCGTGGCGTATTCGCGCTCGCGCGCGACGTCGAGTTCGATCGAATCGTTGCCCAGCATGTCGGAGAAGCCGATGATGGCATTGAGCGGCGTGCGCAGCTCGTGGCTCATGGTGGCGAGGAAGCGACTTTTGGCGCTGTTGACGCGCTCGGATTCCTTGCGCGCGATCTCCAGCGCGCGTTCGTTGATCTTGCGCTCGCTGACGTCGCGCAGCACAGCGACCACATCGCGTTCGCCGGCCGGTGCGGCGCCAGGCTCGAGCGGGCGGCAACGCATTTCGATCCAGGTGAAATGCCCCCCGTAGGGCGCACCGCCGCTGTCGCGACGGATGCGGAATTCGACCGAACGGTCCTCGCCGAGCGCAGCCGCATCGGCGAGCGCCGTCAGATAGGCAGGGCGGTCGGCGACATGCACGCGGTCGAACAGTCCGTGGCCGGCCAGTTCGTTGACCGGCACGCCGAGCAGCGGTTCGGCCGCCGGCGAAACGAACAGCACAGCGCCATTGCGGCCATGGCGGGTGATCACGTCGGTCATATTGCGCGCGAGCAGGCGGTAGCGCTCTTCCTCGGCATTGCGCAGACCGTCGCCGGTGCGCGTGAGCTGTTCGGCGCCGAGGGCAAGGCCGGTGGCGTAGAGGGCCGCCGAAATAATGCCAAGCGCGGCCAGCGCCTCATGCTCGGCCGCTGTCATGCTCACCGGCGGCTGCAGGCCGAACGTGCCCAGCGTCAGGAGCACAGCGACCGCGGAGAGCGTGATGACCGAGGCGAGCGTCACCACGCGGCGCGACGCCGAGAGCACGGCTTCCAGCGGCACGACCACCAGCCAGATGGCTGCGAACGATGTGATCCCTCCGGTGCACCAGGCCACCGCCGTCACCAGCGCCGTCAGCGACAGCGATGACATGATGTGGGCGTTCTCATAGCGGCCGGTACGCGCCAGGAAATAGGCAATCATAATCGGCGCCACCAGCCAGCCGAATACGGCGAGTTCGAGCGCGTTGGGCACGCCGCGGATGGCGATATAGACCGGGAAGCTCGCCAGCGCGGCGAAGCTGCCGAGCAGACGCGGCGCCATGAAGGCGCGATGGCGCGCGGCCGTCAACGCGTCCTGGCGCGCCGAGGGGTGCACCAAGGCGTCCACGTAGTTCCACACTGGCGTGAGGAAGCTCACGATTCCTGTCTCACGTCTTTTACCGACAGACGCGCCCCTTATTCGTGGACGGAATCGTAGTCACCGCGGCTTAAGCGAACGCTAAAGGAGAGCCGGCGCCCGCGGCATGTGCCCATTCCGCGGCAGCGCGCGGTCGCATTCGGCGGTCATGGTGAAATTTCCCTTGCCGCGCGGCGCCGGGACGCGCGCCCGCGCGAATTATTACCGCTGCGGTAACCATGTGCGGTTGGCAAGAAACGCCGGCAGCACGGCGCGCGCGCCGGTATTTAAAATTTTAGGCAAATTCGACTCTGTCAAATTTGACGAAAATTCGCGTCGCATTTGCGTCGATTTTGTCCAAAAACCGCGCGGCAATTCCAACGCCCGCTTCAGGCCTATCTGCTATGGTTTAGTTCAAAGGCGGTGGAATAACCGCCAGGGGATGAATGGGTAGGGTCATGTTTTTCCTGTTGCGGATGGCCTTCTGGCTTGGTGTCGTCTGCGTGCTGCTGCCGGGCGGCAGCAAATCGCCGTCGCCGGACGCCAATATCGACGCGACGCAGGCGGTGACGCTGGCGAGCGCGGCGGTATCGGATATGCGCGGCTTCTGCGAGCGCCAGCCCGACGCCTGCGTGGTCGGCGGCAAGGTCGCCGTCGCGATCGGGCACAAGGCGGAGGCCGGCGCCCGCACGATCTACGACTTCATCACGACGAAATTGAACGACAACTCCGGATCCGCGGAGAAGACCGCGGCCAAGCCTATCCCGGTGTCGGCCCCCGGCCAAGGCACGTTGACCGCGACCGATTTGCAGCCGGCCTGGCACGCATCGGTGCCGCTGCCGCCGCGCCGCGAGGCCCGCGCCGCCCGCCCCGCCGCTTAAGCCCGCCCAATCTTTTGGCGATCGCCGCAGGCCGGCCTATATAGTGGCCATATGGCCAGTATCGACGACATCATCGAGAACTTCACGCTGCTCGACCAGTGGGACGACCGCTACCGCTATGTCATCGAGCTCGGCCGCACGCTGGCGCCGTTACCGGAGAGCGCTCACAACGACACCAACAAAGTGCGCGGCTGCGCCAGCCAGGTCTGGCTGCTCACCCAGGTCAGGCCGGACGGCGCCGCCGGGCCTGTGCTCACTTTCGACGGCGATAGCGACGCCCATATCGTGCGCGGGCTGATCGCCATCCTGCTCGCCCTGTACTCGGGCAAGCACGCGCGCGAAATCCTGGATACCGACGCGCTCGAACTGTTCGATCGCATCGGTCTGCGCGAAAACCTCACGCCGCAACGCTCCAACGGCCTGCGCTCGATGGTCGAGCGCATCAACGCCGACGCCAAGGCGGCGCTGGCGCCGGCGGCCTAGTTCATTCGACACGAAACGTCTCGCCCGGCGCGACCCAGGTACGGATCGGCGCGCGCGCCGGTCCTTTTACCTGCGCGGCGTAACCGTAGTGCCGCGCCAGCCGGTCGAGCGCGAGTTGCAGCACGACTTTGGCTGAGCGTGCCGGCCAGGCCCGCTCGCGTTCGACATCATCGAGACCTTTGAGGAAACAGCAGACATCGAGCAGCAGCCCGCCGAATTCCGGACCCGCGGCGTCGAGCGCCTGATAGACGCGTTGCCGCGCCGCAATCATCGTATCGGTGATATGCGCGCCCTCTCCGACGTTCGCGCCGCGGCGCGCCGACGAAATCGGGCTCGCCCAATTCGACGTCGTGCGCGGCATCAGATGTGCCCAAGTGAAGTCGGCGCGCAGCTTTTCGCCGGCCTGATGCTGATGCGGCTCGATCAGAGCGCGCCCGCTGCGGCCGCGCCGGCGCGCCAGCCAGGCGAGCGGGCTTTCCGCTTCGTCAACGGTGACTTTCGCGTGGCCGAATTCGGTTGCGACCTGCCGCTCGGCCAGTTCCAGATGCTGGCCGCGGAACGCATCGACGGTCGGCGCCGGCGGGTCGCCGGCCTTCATCGGTTTTGCGCTCATGGACAAAGCTGCGCCGCATCGCCGCCGCTGGATGTCCCCAGCAGGGAAACACCAGAACCTTGGTTTGGGACCATTTCCATCTCCACTTCGCCGTTGTAGGATTATTTTCCGATACACGGCCGGCGGGAGCTTGGCAATAGCCTATCCACAGATTTTAGGAATTTTATCCAGAGCCACCCGCGGACCGCCGCAGTTGCGCCAGCCCCCGAGCTACTTGGAACCGCGGTGGCGCCGCTGCTGGCCGAGGCCCATCTGTTTGGCGAGTTGCGAGCGGGCGGCGGCATAGTTCGGCGCGACCATCGGATAGTCGGCGCCGAGCGCCCATTTCTCCCGGTATTGCTCCGGCGTCATATTGTATTGCGTGCGCAAATGCCGCTTGAGCGATTTGAACTTTTTGCCGTCTTCTAGGCAGACGATGTATTCCGGCGTGATCGACTTCTTCACCGAAATCGCAGGCCGCAGCGGTTCGGCAGGAGCGTCGCTGCTTTTGCCGGACACCCGCGTGAGCGCGGCGTGCACCTGATTGATCAGGCTGGGGATGTCGCCGGCCGCGACCGTGTTGTTGCTGACATAAGCGGAAACGATTTTTGCCGTCAGGTCGATGTAATTGCCGCCGGTCGGGGTGTCACTCATCGAAGCTGCCTCACAAGACAACGAATACCAAGCGTAAGCTTTTCTATCTTAAAGACTACTAGCGAAATCAAGTCTCGACAAGAAGAGGATTTCAAAAACCTCGGTTAGACTTGGCGTTGACGGTCGTGGCCAGGGCAAATCGTTGGCTCAACAGGGATGCCGCTTGGCCCACGGCCTTTCCGATGTCCCGGGCTACGAACCCTTCGCCAGGTGGTCGCGCAGCTCGTTGATCGAAGCAAAACGCAATGTGCCATGCGGCAATTCGGCTTCGATCGAGCCGTCGACGTAAAGCGTGTAGGCCATGCCGTCGACGACGCCGGATTTGAGGATCGCAACCGGCTCGCTCGGCGCTCCCGGCGCGACGACCGCCATCGGTTCAGGTTCTGAGCCCAACTGGGACTCTTCGATGGCAGGCCGTTTCGGCGTCCGCGAATCTGCCGGCCACATGGTGTCGAAATAGCTCGTTTGCGTTTGGCGTTCGACCCGCGGCGGCGGCGGCGGAGCTGGTGTTGAAGGCCATCCCTCATCGACGAAAGCCGGTGGCGGTTCTGGGCGGTGCTCATGCGAGGGCGGCGACGGGATGGTCCGTTCCGGGCGTGCCGCGGCAGGCGGCGGCAGCGGCCCGTTTTCGCTTGAAACGGCGGGCACAGGAGACGGCGGCGACAGCGAAACGTCGTCGTGCTCGGGAATTTCGAACTGTTCGACCAAAGACGCCGGCGCGTCCGGGTTTCGCAACATCGGCGCCGCGGCAGCCGGTTGATTCATGGCAATAGGCGGCGCCAGCGGAGGCGGCGCGTCGGGGAAAGCCGCCGCGGGCGATTTCGGCCGCTCGGGGAACGGAATTGGCGATGACGGCATGGCGCGCTGGGGCGTCGGCGTTTCGAATGGCTCGGCGGGCTGACCCGCCTGGAGCGGCGCACGTGCCGCCAGCATTTCGGCGATGCGCTGCAATTGGCCGACCGTCGCGCCGATCGCGACGATGATGAGGCCGCCGACCACGGCCCCCGAGCCCGCCAGGATAAGCGTATTGCCGAAGCTGAATTCCTTCACCGGAACGCCGTATCCGGCCATTGCCACGCCGAGCACGGCAAGAATGACGCCAACGACAGTCAACAAAACAGACATACTGGTGACGCCCTCGTGTGTAATCCCGGTTCCGACTATAGAAATACTTGGTAAGGGTTTCCAGCAGCAAAGAATTTTGGCTGCCGGCGGCAATCCCTGCAACTCCTAATATAGTTTTCCCCGTGTATTCCCTCGGATACTTCCTCAAAGCCTGCGTATTCGATGGCCATTGTGCGGCATTTCCAACGCCTTAGCTAAACGGTGCAACCGCCCTCTGCGACCGTCGCCGAGCCGTTGCTCAGACCCGCGCCAGAGCCTAATTAAAGTCATCGAGGAACTCGCCCCGGGACATCCCGGTTTCATCAAGGGACCGGATTATTTCCCAATCATCGTTTGTCGATCAGGAGGACCTAATGTCATTCACGCTGCCCGATCTGCCCTATGCCTATGACGCGCTGGCGCCCTATATGTCGCGGGAAACACTGGAATATCACCACGACAAGCACCACAAGGCCTATGTCGACAACGGCAACAAGCTGCTCGCCGGCAGCGGGCTCGAAGGCAAATCGCTCGAGGACATCGTCAAAGGCTCGTTCGGCAAGAACGCCGGCCTCTTCAACAATGCGGGCCAGCACTACAACCACATCCACTTCTGGCAGTGGATGAAGCCGAATGGTGGCGGCGACAAAATCCCCAGCAAACTCAAGGCGAAAATCGACTCGGATCTCGGCGGCGTAGCCAAGATGAAAGAAGATTTTGCCGCCGCGGGCGCCACCCAATTCGGCTCCGGCTGGTGCTGGATCGCGGTCAAGGACGGCAAGCTGACCGTCACCAAGACGGCAAATGGCGAAAACCCCTTGGTCCACGGGGCGACACCGATCCTCGGCTGCGATGTCTGGGAGCACTCTTATTACATCGATTATCGCAACCGGCGGCCCGATTACCTTAAGGCCTTCCTCGATCATCTGGTGAACTGGGACCACGTCGAGGCGATGCTCACGGCAGCCACCAAGTGACCGCCACAAAGAATAGGCCGAACATCCTCTTCTTCTTGATTTTCTCCAGGCAGATGTTCGGCCAAATCTTTGTCTGCTGAACCAAAGATGTCCGGCATGCGGTCGGCCTTCCCTTCCGCCGACCGCATTGCCGTTTTTGTTCTCGCCGCGGTCGCCGTCATCGCCGCGCTCACTTTCCGCGACTACGGTCTCGGCTGGGACGACTACACCCATTCGCAATACGGCGATCTCTTGCTCAAGCTCTACGGCACGGGCTTTGCCGACACGCGCGCGCTCTCCTTCGTCAACCTCTACAAATACGGCGGCGGCTTCGACATGGCGGCCGCGCTCGCCGCCAAGGTGCTGCCGTTCGATCTGTTCGAGACGCGGCGGCTCGTCGGCGCCGCGATCGGCATCCTCGGCCTGTTCGTCACCTGGCGCATCGGCCGGCGCATCGGCGGGCCGCTCGCCGGGCTTGTTGCGCTCGTGCTGCTCGCGGCCTGCCCGCTCTATTACGGCCACATGTTCATCAACGCCAAGGACGCACCCTTCGCCATGGCGATGGCCGTGCTCACTCTTGGTCTGGTGCGCGCCTTTGACGAATATCCGCAACCGGGCGCGCGCACGGTGGTGCTCGCCGGCGTGGGCTTCGGCCTTGCCTTCGGCTCGCGCGTCCTCGCCGGTGTTGCCGCGCCGGCGGGCATCGCGGCCCTTGCATTCATCGCGGTCGCCGAAGGCCGGGCGCGCGGCTTTGCCAACGCCGCGCAACGCGCCGGACAATTCCTGTGGACGCTGCTGCCGGCGCTCGGCCTCGGCTATCTGATCATGGGTCTGTTGTGGCCTTGGTCGGTGCAATCGCCGCTCAATCCGATTTACGCCGCGGAATATTTCGACACGTTCTTTGAAAAGCCGTGGGAAGAGCTGTACGAGGGCCGTTTGATCGCGGTACCCGACATGCCGGCGAGCTATCTGCCGCATCTGTTCATGCTTAAACTGCCGCTGATCATGCTGGCGCTCGGCGCCATCGGGACCGTGGGCGCGATCGCCGCCGTCACGCGGACTGGCATCAACGCACATCGCCGCGCCGGGTTGATCGTCCTGATCTTCGCCGCGATCTTCCCCGTCCTATTGGCCATGGCGGCGCGGCCGGCGCTCTATAACGGCGTGCGCCACTTCGTCTTCGTGGTGCCGCCGTTCGCCGTGCTCGGCGGCCTCGCCGCGCAATGGATCGCCGGCCGCGTCCGCGTCTACGGAGCGGCCGCGCTCGGCGGCCTCGCGGCGATCCTCGTCGCCGGCATCGCCTGGCCCGTGGCCGGCATGATCCGGCTGCACCCTTACGATTACACTTATTTCAACGCCCTCGCCGGCGGCGTTAAGGCGGCGCAGCATGACTACATGCTCGACTATTGGGGCCTCGCCTTCAAACAGGCGGCCGATGCTTTGCGCGCGCGGCTCGCCGCCGCCGGCGCGCATCCGCCGCAAGGGCGGCGCTGGGTGGTGGCGATCTGCGGCCCGCAGTCGTCGGCGCGAGAACAGCTCGGGCCGCAATTCGAGACGACCTTCGACAGCAAGACCGCCGACTTCGTGATGTCGCTCGGCACTTTCTATTGCCGACATTTGAACGGGCCGATCCTCGCCTCGATCGAGCGGGACGGCGTCGTTTATGCCGTCGTCTACGACGTCCGCGGTACGCGGCCACAGCCACTGCTCACCCTGCCGCCGCCGTGACCCGTGGGCCGCTTATCGCGGTCCAGCACAACGGTCCTTGGGGCGCCGGCTAACGAGCGGTACTCATCAGCTCGAACCCGGCGGCTTTCCACAAGTCCTTCTTGCCCGGTTCGGATAAAAATTTGACAAAGGCCAACGCCGCCTCGGGCTTGTCGTTGGCGGCAGGAATGGCCGCACCATAAACCACGAAATTTTGTAGCCCCGGCGGCAACAAGCCAACCACTGTGACGCCATTGGCTGATTGAACCTCACTGAGGAGCTGCATCGCCACGTCCACCTTACCTTCCGCCACGAGCTTCGCTCCGCCGTCGATCGCCGCTTTAATCGTCAGCTTTGGCCGCACCGCCTCGGCAATGCCGAATTGTTCAATCATGCGGGCGAGATGACCGCCGGCCGGACCGCTCGAAGGCGGCAGTTCGACCGATCGAGCATCCAGCAGCATCTTACGGACGGCATCGGAGGTGGAAATGTCGGGCGGTGTTGTCCCGGTGCGGACGATCACCGCGATGCCGACGCGGGCGAGCACAACCCGGCCTTCGCTACGCAGGGGCAGAGTCTTTCCAGCCGCGGCAATCAGGGGAACGGGCAGCAAAATCAAATCGGCCTTTTCGCCCGCAGCAAGTTTTTGCTGGATCACGCTGACGTGCGCGAAGGTGGGTGAAACCCGATGACCCGTCGCCCTCTCAAATTCCGGGATGAATGCCCGCAGTGCGACCTGCGATCCGCCGCCGCTCAAAACATGGATCTCGTCTGCGTTGGCCAACGTCGCAGATACCGTCAGAATAAATGCCGACAGGAGCGAGGCCACCAGGCGGCTGTTTATGCGATGACTGGTCTGGTTCGTCCTCGACGCCATGCCCCGCCCCCTTTTTGCATTCAGGAACAGCTAGACGTCATTTTACCAGCAACACCTTCCGCCGGGAATGTCCGCGATTGGGCCATCGCGAGATGTTGCGTCGCCGCCGGCAATAGCACGCCGATGCCGGCCGAATTAAGGTTATTTGCTCAGGTTACCTGCCGGATCGAATCGTCGCGGCAAACGCGAAGAGCTAAAGATGCACCCCAAGGCAGTCAACCGCGATTGGGAGCCCGCCATGTTGCGACGATCGATGATCGCTCTTCTCACCGTTGCCGCCTTCGGCCTTGAATTGAATTCGACCAACGTCTGCGCCACGACGTTTGGCAGCGGACATGGTCACGCGCATTCAAGCGGCCTGCTCACTTCGCACAGACATTTTCCCGGGCACCGCCACCACGCGTTCGCCCCATACGCCTATGAGTATATGCCGTATGGCGACCTCACCGGAGCGGACCTCTCCGGCTACTACACGCCCGACTATTCCGACTATTTCACCAATCCCGTCGGGCTCTTTTCCATGATGCGTCTGCTTGAACGCAGGATCCCTGCCGCGTCGACCTGCAAGCATAGCGTGGAAACGAAAACGGTGCCGTCGGAAGACGGCGGCGAGCGGACCATCACCATCACGCGATGCTAGATTCGGCACGGCGGCGGTAAAGTTGCGGCGTCGCAGTAGTCACCGGCTCCCCGCGAGGTGCGGTTCAGCATTGGGCCTTCTTGCCCTGCAGTCCCGACGCAGTCAGTGCCGGCGTCTGGTCCGCGACGTGTCGTTGGCCGAGCCCGGATAGAACAAATTCGGTTCGCAGAATCCGCCCATGCCGCTGATCGTGGCGCGGCACTGCTCGATGGTCGGGAAGCTGCAATTCCGTCCGCCGCCCGAAGGCCCACCGCCATATTGGGCGCACCAGGGATATTCGATCCCGGCCTGCGCCGACGTCGCAGCAACTGAAACGCCTACGATCACGGCAATGCCTATCATAGCGAGATATCGCATCGGCTCCTCCTGTGTGCAGTCGGCCATTGTTAAATAGAGCGCGTCCTCGTCGGCGGCAACGCCGAAAGATGTTGCAATAACGGTATTATCTTCCGGTCGCTCTCTACTCCGCCATCACCTCGCCCGAGCCGCCGAACTCCTTGGGAAAATCCCGCAGCTTGGGCAACCCGTCGCGCAGCGGCAGGACCGTCTCGGCATAGTTGACGTGCAAGCCCGGGCTGAACTCCAGCGCCGGCAAGGTCGCGGCGAAGACGTCCACCAGACCGACCGGCGGATGCTTGGCCATCAGGTGGCCGCCGCAGCGCCGGCAATATTGCCGCTGACTGAAGTCCGTCTTCTGAAAGACGGCGACGTATTCGGCACCCTGCGTGACGCGCACCGCGGCAGGCTTCCACAGCGTAAAGGCATTGACCGGCCCACCCGACCAGGAGCGGCAGGAGGTGCAATGGCAATAGCCCATCGCCTCCGGCTTGCCGGAGGCCTCGACGTGAACCGCGCCACAAAAACAGGCGCCTCGATAGCTCGGTGTCATTGTCATCTCCTTGTTCGCTTAGCCGGGATTTCGGTCGACGCAACAAAAGCCAGCCAAACTCACATCTGACCCATGAGTTCGAGCGCGCGCGCAAACGATTCGCTCAAAAGCGCGAAAACGAGATTGCCGAGGCAGATGATGACGAGGATCAGAACCGCCGACGTCATGCCGGGCTTCTCTTCGGCCGGCACGACCTCTTGATGAACGAAATCGAACATAAGCGATCTCCACATGTGATAGCGCGCGCCACCAGCGGGCCGCGCGCGGTTGCCCGCGTTTGCGTCAAGTTTGATGTCGCGACGTCAGCGCAGATTTTTGGTTGGTGTCTCGCGATGCGGGCCGGTTTCGGCCTCGGCGAGGAGGTGCCGGTGGCGCGCGATGATCAGCGCGGCCTGGCGTTGCCGCGTTTCGTAGAGGCTGGTGAGGAATCGATCGAAGATTCGGTCGGCAACGGCAGCAGCAGCGCGCAACGCACCGGCCGGCCGCTCGGATTCTGAACCGATCGTGTAGTAGCGAATCGTGCCGCTCGCGATGGACTGATTCACGTGTATTTTCTCCAAATTTTTTGAAGATTGCAGACGCCGCGCAGAAAACGTCAGGCGAGGCGGAAATTCAGAGCCTGGCGCGTGGCGATACACGTGCGGACGAAGCGGTCCGGTGAATTCTGAATTTTTGTCATCGTAATGGATGTCATCAACATCACTGATAACCTCGCTATCTTATTTCGCGCACGAACATTATTTCGCGAACGAACATTGTGGCGGCGCGATAACGCGGTTTTGATTGCCCGCACTCTTGATGGCGGCGTCGATATATATTCTGGTCCCGCCGCAATCTTGGCGTGCTGTGCAGATGAATTGGCCGAGAGTGCAAGACGCGGCGTCTCGCGCATTGCGAGTCACCGACTGTCCAGGGGGCGGCATGATCGACTGGTCGACCGATTCGATTCGCGAACGCGACCGTTTCTCGTTCTGGCGCGAAGTGATTTGCCAATCGATGCTGCACGTCTCGACCGAGTCGGCGCCGGAACGGTTTTCCGCGCGCATGACCGGCCGCAGCTTCGGCAAGCTGCGTTTTACCTCGTTCGACTGCACCGGTCACGAACTTGTGCGCACGCGCCAGCAGGTCGCGCGCATGCCCGAGGATTATTACGTCATCACCTTGCATTTGCGCGGCCGCAGTCAATTCAGCCAAGGTGACGAGGCGATCGCGCTTGAGCCGAACGAAATCGCGATCGTCGACGGTATGCGCCCGTTCCACATTGCGTTTATGGAGCCGGTGCGGCGGGCAAGCGCAGTCATTCCGCATGCCATGATCGACCGCCGCGCGCCGTGGCTGCGCTCAGGACCGCGCCGTAAAATCGCGGCAAACTCGCCCTTCGCCGACCTCATCCGCCGCCACCTGCTGCAGCTTGCCGGCAGCGGGCTCGCGTTGACCGAAGCCGAGGCGACGCTGCTGACCGACAATCTGTGCAATCTGCTGGCGCTGGCGACGGCGCGCGATATGACGCCCGACCCGCTGCGCCCCGAACTCATGCTCGAAGCCGTGCTGGCCTATTGCCGGCAAGAGCTGAACAATCCGCTGCTGACGCCGGCGCGTGTGGCGGCGCATTTCGGCATCTCGGTGCGCACGTTGCATTCGCGATTCCAGCGGCGCGGGCAAAGCTTCGGCCGCTGGCTCCTGGAGAACCGGCTGGAAGCCTGCGGCAAGGCGCTCCGCAATCCGCATTTCCGTAACGACAGCGTTTCCGAGATCGCCTACCGGTGGGGATTCAACGATCTGTCGCACTTCAACCGCGCCTTCCGTAGCCGCTTCGGGATACCGCCGCGGCAATGGCGCTCGTCGCGTCAATCGTCAAGTTTGGCTCAATTTTAATCAAAACACCGCCCGACACTCATCGAAACGATAACGCTGATCTGCGGCGCTAAGTGCCGCTATTGAATAAACAATTATTTATAAACACTTATCGTTTGAAATGCCGGACCCGGTGAAAGCCATGTCCGTTCTCCAAGCGATCAAAACGACCTTGTTCGGCGGCGGCGAGAAAGAGCCTCGCATCATCACCGCCCGGTACAATATCGGCGACAAGCGCGATCCGGGCGAACCCGAACGTCGCTTCTTCGTCTGCCGAGTCGACGCAATCGACGCGCGACAGATGTTTCTTGTGGCCCCGGTGATCGGCGACGTCGGGGAAAAGGTCATCGTGCAATCGGACGAGCTGGGCGAGCTGGCAGGGCCGCTGGTCGAGGTTGCCGATCGCGGGTTCCGATTGGATATCGAGGCGACGGACGAAGAGCGAAGCGTCCTCACCAGAAAACTCAAATGGCTTGAAAAACATCACGTCGGCGCGGCGCGCAATCGCCGCAAGTACAAGCGCGTGGTGCCGCGCGAGCCTTTGTCCACGCTCGTCCTCGCCGACGGCGCGACCCCGACCTGCTTTATCATCGACATGTCGCCAACCGGCGCCGCGGTCTCCGCCAATATCGTTCCAACCATCGGCATGCCGCTCGCAATCGGCAAAGTCATCGGCCGCGTCGTGCGCCACCTGCCTAACGGATTTGCCGTCAAATTCGTGCGCAAGTGGGACATGCAGATGCTCGAACAATTCTTGATCAAGCCGCCGAGCCGCCAGCCGGCGGCGGCGAAGCCTAAGATCGTCGCGCAGCAAGCCGGCTGATCGCGGCACTCAGGCGACGCTCACGACGTCGTCACGATCTCGATCCAGTTCGGATTCTTGCCGACCGGATATTGCTTGAGCGGACGCAAGGTTCCGCGCTCGGCGTCGATTGCATAACTGGTGAGGCTGTTCGATACCTGGCCGACGGCGAGCAGAACGCGGCCGCGCGGATCGATGGCGAAGCCGCGCGGCTGTTGTTCGGTCGGATAGGAGGCGATGGGCGCGAGCGCGCCGCTTTTGGCGTCGACGCGGAAGGCGGCAAGCGTGCTCGAGGTGCGCTCGGAGGCATAGAGGAATTTGCCATCGGGCGTCAGATGAATGTCTGCGCACCAGGGCTTGCCGGCAAAGCCGGGCGGCAGCGCGTTCGCGACTTGCGTTTCCTTCGCGAGACGGCCGGTCGCGGCGTCGTAGGGAAAAACGTAGATCGACGCGTCAAGCTCGCAGAGCAGATAGACGAAGCGCTCGTCCGGCGAAAAACGGAAGTGACGCGGGCCGGCTTTTGGCTCGACGCTCACGGCGGGCGGATCGTTCGGCGTGAGCTTCCCGGTCGCGGCGTCGAACAGCAATTGACCGACGGTGTCGCTGCCTAGGCTCGAATAGAGCACGTGGCGGTTGGCGCGGTCGGCGATGACGGCATGCGCGTTCGGCTGATTGGCGATCACCTGTTGCGCCGGACCGACGACGCCATTGTCTCCGATCGGATTGACGGCAATCTTGCCGCCGCCATAGGAGGCGCTGAGCAGGAATTTTCCGCTGCGGTCGGTGCCGATATAGGCCATGGCATCGGCGAGCGGGCCGCTGCCGACGTAAGCGAGATTGCCGGATTTGGCATCGATGGCGAAGGTCGCAGCGCTGTAGGGCTCGTTGCGCAGGCCGACAGTGAGATATTTTTTGTCCGGACTGACCGCCATCGGCGTGGTCGAGCCGGGCGCGGCCGGACCCGGCACGGCCTTGGTGTCGACCAGCGTCAGCGCGCCGTCGGCGGCGAGTGCGAAAATACTAATGTTCTGGCTTTCGGCGTTGCCGACATAGACAAAGGTTGCCGGCATCATTGATCCCTGTCGCGCGGCGGCACGCTGATCGGATTGCAATTGCGCCGGCCGGATTCGAAGCACTCTTCTGTCTTGCGCGCATCGACCATTGCATTGACCAGCCAGATGCCGCCGGCCACGATGACGATGGCGCCGCCCAACAGAATCAGGTTGGCCATGCGCCGCTCGCGCTCGGTCTCCTGGCCGTCGTCGTCGGGCTGCCGCTTCTGATCCATGTCTCGATCAACCCCCGCCGCTCGCGACTTCGTCGGCCGACCACCTGATGGCCTTGTAATTGAAGCCGGTCTCGATCGTCGGCTTGACGATAGCGAAATACGGCGAAATGTCGAAATCGCGCGGCGTGTAAAGCGACGAGTCGCGGATGTGATAGATTTCTTCGCGCGCGCTTTCGCTTTCCACCCGCGTAATCGCCGGCAGGATCGGATAGCCGACGGCCCGGTAGGCTTGCGCGATGAGCACGGAGCAAATGATTTTGGTCGGATCGCCCGAGCCGAGCGCGATCATGCGCCGCCGCCAGCGCTGCGGCACCGGAAGCGGCACCAGGTAACGCGCCAGATCGATAATGTTCTTGAGATCGTATTGCAGACCGATGCGCGCGACCGCGTAGTCGCACACCGCCTTGCGGTCCTCGTCCGACAGGCCGACCGGCCGGCAGATCCGCGTGTGATACGGGTAGTAAGCCGACAGCGGCGCGGCGGCGATGCCGTCGTCCAAATTGGATTCCACAAGATCGCACGGCTCGCCCTCGGGCGAGGCCCTGCCCGCGATCGGCCCGACATAGAGCGCAGCGTGCGACCACGTCGACTGCGTCAGGTATTTGATGATGCCGGAAATGTGGTCGCGGCCTTCGATCAACAGGATATCGCCCGGCTTGATGCAGGCGCGCAACGCCGCCGGATCGGTGGGCGTGAACGGTTCGTAGCCGGCGGCCGGCTTCTGAAGATAGTGGGCGATACCGCGCCCGACGCGATCGAGGACCCACGTCATGCGGCGGAATGCGCGTAGGCCCAGTAGAGCTCGCGCGCCTTGCGGTACAGCGGGCCGGGCTGCAGCGCGCGCTCGCCGATGCGGGTGATCGGCAATACTTTCGAGGCGTTGCCGGTAGCGAAGATTTCGTCGGCGGCCTCGAAGTCGGAATAGCGCAAAACTTTTTCGACGACGGCAACGCCGGATTCGCGCAGCAGCGCGATGGTGCGCATCCGCGTGATGCCGGCGAGGAAGGTGCCGTTCGGGATCGGCGTGAACACCACGCCATCCTTGGCCATGAAGACGTTGGAATTGGCGAGTTCGGCGACATTGCCGGCGACGTCGCAGACGATGGCGTTGTCAAAGCCGCGCGATTTCGCCTCGAACAGCGCGCGCGCGTTGTTGGGATAGAGACAGCCAGCCTTGGCGTCGACCGGCGCCGTTTCCCAGGTCGGGCGGCGGAACGGCGACAGCGTGACGGAAAAGCCGTCCGGCTTGCGCATCGGCGAATCGTAGAGCGTCAACGCAAAGCGCGTCGAATTGGGGTCGGGCGGCAGCGCTTGCGGGCCGGCGTGCTCGGCCCAATACATCGGCCGCACATAGAGCACCGTGTCCTTGGGAAACTTCTTCATGCCCTCGCGCGCAAGACCCTCGATCTCTTCGGCCGCCATGGTGGGCTTGAGGTACATGGTCTTGGCCGAGGCATTGACGCGGGCGCAGTGCAGATCGAGGTCGGGGGCGACGCCTTCGAAGACGCGGGCGCCGTCAAACACCGAAGAGCCGAGCCAGATGGCGTGGGTGCGCGCGCCCCACATCAGCACGTTGCCCTCGTGCCAATCGCCGTCGATAAAAGTCCAGGTCGCGGACAGCGCCGGGCTCGCGGCCATGTGAAGTCTCCCAACGTGGCGGTGTGGCCCCGCGCCATGCTACGCCAGCCGCCGCCCCAAATCTTATGACAATTGCGTATGGGAGAAATCAATGCCGGTTTTCGTCTTCGACGCCTACGGAACGCTGTTCGACGTGCACGCGGCGATTGCCCGGTTTCGCGCCGAAGCCGGGCCGGACGCCGACCGCATGTCGGACATCTGGCGCACGAAACAGCTCGAATACAGCTGGACGTTGACCCTCGCCGGCCATTACACCGACTTCTGGACGCTGACCGAGCGCGCGCTCGACTATTCGCTGCAGCGCGTTCCCTCGGTGCCGAAAGCGCTTAAACCGCGGCTGCTCGACGCCTATTTTCAGCTCGATGCCTTCCCCGACGCGCGCGCGGCGCTCAAAGCGCTCAAGGCCAAGGGCCACAAGACCGGCGTCCTGTCCAACGGCTCGCCCAACATGTTGAAAGGCGCCGTGGACGGCGCCGGCATCGGCGCCGATCTCGACGCCGTGCTGTCGGTCGACGTCTTGAAGATGTTCAAGCCGCGGCCGGAGGTCTACGCGCTGGTCACCGGCCATTTTCACTGCAAGCCGACGGACGTCACTTTCGTCTCGTCGAACCGCTGGGACGTCATGGCAGGCGTCTCGGTCGGCTTCCGTGGTCTGTGGGTCAACCGCAGCAAGATGCCGGACGAATATCTCGACTTCCCGCCGAAGCAGGTGCTTGCCGACCTGACCGCGCTCGAAGCCGCGGCGTGAGCTATTTCAGCGCGTCGTTCAGGATCATGGCGAGCCGCATGCCGCCTTTGGCGAGTTGCTCGGACACCACCGGCCGCGATTTGTCATCATAGGCCTGGTCGAGCACGAAACACTTGACCTTGTCCTTGTCGACCGTGGTCTTCGACGGCACCTTGTAGGCGACGTCGCGGGCCAACGCGAACGACTCATTCGCCCAGTCCTTCGGCGTGCCCGTCATCCATGCCGTTTTCTTGTCCTTGAACTTGTCGGCCAACATCGCCGCGACCTGATCGACATCCTTGCCCAGGCTCTCGGGCAGGACGTCGTCCCAGTAAGCGTGCAGCTTTTCCGCGACCGTGTGCTTGCCGAAAATGACGAAGACTTTGTTGGCGCCTTCGTCGTTGTTGTCGGCATCGTGCAGCGGTTGATGGATATCGCCGACGAAGTGCAGCAGGAACTTGAACGCCAGCAACTGCTCCGCTTTCGAGGTCTTTGGATCTTTCAGCTCGGCCTGGAACTGCAGGATTTTGTCGGCGACGCAATCCGCCGCCGGACCTTTGCTGGCCACAGTGCCGGCGGGCAGCGCGGGATGACCGAAGCAGGCCTTGTCGTAGTCGGGCGCATTGAGTTCGATATCGACGAAATGCCATTGCCGCGTGGCGTTGTAGCGGACCTTCGCGCCATTGCGGTCGCTGTCACGATATTTGTCGGCCCAAACGGCGCGATTGGCGATATCTGTCGGGGTAAGCTTGTCCTTGTCGGACTTAAGCAGCGCATCGACTTTCTTTTTCACAGCGGGGTCGAGAAATTGCTGCGCGACCAGCGCCACGATCTTGTGCCCGTCGACGCCCCAGGCGAGCGACTGTTCCGGCGCCGCGGCGATGGCGATCAGCCCGGCAAATACAAATGCAATCCCCCGATGACGCGTCATGGCATGCCCTCCCTGATGGTAGCGGAACAGTATTATACAACCTAAGACCGTGAAAGTCCGATGACGGGGTGGCGCGTAGCGTCATAGCGCCCTATATCCGCCGGACCCCGCCACGGCCCGCTCATGAATCCCATCATTTCCATTCAAAATCTGTCGAAAACCTATGCGACCGGCTTCCGGGCGCTCAAGGACATCACTCTCGACATCGAGCGCGGCGAGATCTTCGCCCTGCTCGGCCCCAACGGCGCCGGCAAGACCACGCTGATCGGCATCGTCTGCGGCATCGTCAATCCGAGCGAAGGCACGGTGACGGTCGGCGGCCACGACATCATCAGCGACTACCGCGCGGCGCGCGCGCAGATCGGCCTGGTACCGCAGGAAATCATGATGGCGCCGTTCGAGACCGTCTGGGCGGGTGTCACCATGTCGCGCGGACTGTTCAACAAGCCGAAGGACCCAGCTTATCTCGAAAAGGTGCTCAAGGACCTGTCGCTGTGGGACAAGCGCCACGCCAAGATCGTCGAACTGTCCGGTGGTATGAAGCGGCGCGTCCTGATCGCCAAGGCGCTCAGCCATGAGCCGAAGATCCTGTTTCTCGACGAGCCGACGGCGGGCGTCGACGTCGAGCTGCGCAAGGACATGTGGGACGTGGTGCGCACGTTGCGCGCCTCCGGCGTCACTATCATTCTCACCACGCACTACATCGAGGAAGCCGAGTTGATGGCCGACCGAGTCGGCGTCATCAACAAAGGCGAGATGGTCTTGGTCGAGAAGAAGGCCGAGCTCATGCGGAAGATGGGCAAGAAGCGTCTGGTCTTGCAGGTTACCGATCGGCTCGACACCGTGCCCGCCGCCCTTGCCGCCTTCAGTCTCACGATCGGCGGCGACGGCCACGAACTCATCTACGATTACGACACGCGTGCCGAACGCACCGGCGTCGCCACCCTGCTCGGCGATTTGAGCAAATCCGGCGTGCGCATTCGCGACCTGCGCACCGACCAGTCCTCGCTCGAAGAGATTTTCGTCGGCCTCGTCAACGATCCCAAAATAGACTCCAAGGGCGCGCCATGAACCTTCGTGCCGTCGCCGCGATCTACAAGACCGAGATGATGCGGACCGGCCGCACGCTGGCGCAAAGCATCGTGTCCCCCGTTATCTCGACCGCGCTCTATTTCGTCGTGTTCGGCGCGGCGATCGGCTCGCGCATCTCGCAGATCGAGGGCGTCAACTACGGCTCGTTCATTGTGCCGGGGCTGATCATGTTGACGCTGCTGACGCAGAGCGTCATGAACGCCTCGTTCGGCATCTATTTCCCGAAATTCATCGGCACCATCTACGAACTGCTGTCGGCGCCGATCTCCTTTCTCGAAATCACCCTGGGCTTTGTCGGCGCTGCCGCGACCAAGTCGATCATTCTCGGCGTCATTATTCTCGCGACCTCGGTGCTGTTCGTGCCGCTGCACATCGCCCACCCATTCTGGATGATGGCCTTCATGGCGCTCACCTCCGTCACCTTCAGCCTGCTCGGCTTCATTATCGGTATCTGGGCCGACGGTTTCGAGAAGCTGCAGATCGTGCCGCTCCTGATCATTACGCCGCTGACGTTCCTCGGCGGCACCTTCTATTCGATCAGCGTGCTGCCGCCGCTGTGGCAGAAGGTCGCGCTGTTCAATCCGGTCGTTTATCTGGTCAGCGGTTTCCGCTGGAGTTTCTTCGAGATTGCCGACGTTTCGCCCAGCATCAGCATCGTCATGACGCTGGTTTTTCTCGGCATCTGCCTCGCCATCATCTCCTGGATCTTCAAAACCGGCTACCGGCTGAAGAACTAGTCGAGCCCGGCCTTGAAGACCTCGAGATGCTGAAACACGCGGTCGACGACGTCTTTCCAATCGCCGTCGTGCGTTTGCCGGAACAACCGCGCCGTCGGATACCACGGGCTGTCTTCGCGATCGCGCAGCCAGCGGAAGTCGGGGTGAAAAGGCAGCAGGATCCAGACGGGTTTGCCCATGGCGCCGGCCAAATGGGCGACCGCGGTATCCACCGAGATCACAAGGTCGAGTTGCGCGATCAACGCCGCGGTATCGGAAAAATCATTCAACGATTTGCTGAAATCGACGATCGGCGTGTTCGGCGCCAAGCGGTTGCGGTCCTCGTCGCGAACCTCTTTCTGCAGCGAGATCCAGTCGGCGTTCGAACCGAGAGACGACAGCAGCAAGTCCAACGGCACGCTTCTTCTGGCGTCGGTCGCATATTTCGGATTGCCGGACCACACAAGGCCAATTCTGGGTTTGCTTCTTGCGCCAAGTCTGCTCCGCCAGACATCACCTTTGTCGGACGCCGGAAATAGATACGGAACCTGGGCAGGGATCGTCGCCAGGCTCGTTTTGAAGAAATGCGGAAGGCTCATGAGGGGGCAATGACTGTCGAACGCGGGAAGCGCGTCCCCCGTGCCGACGATTTTTAAATTGCCTTGTTGTGCCTTGAAGAGCGACACGAGTGGCGGCGGCGCCTCAAAAATGATGTCGCAGCCCCGCTCCTTAAGTTTTGCAATATATCGATAGAACTGGATCGTATCGCCGAAACCCTGCTCTGCGTGAACCAGAACTGTCTTGCCGGCGACATCGCCGGCTTCGAGCAGATTCGCTTGCGAGAAGTTGCGAACCGGTGACGTGAACAATCTGGATTTCCACCGCCATTCGTACAGCCCCCAGCCTTCGTCAAACTCGCCCAGCGACAGTTTCACCTGGGATTTGTTGAGCAGGGCTTCGGCGTTCTCATTCCGCAGCGCGATCGCCTTCTCGTAACTTGCAAGCGCATCGTCGTCGCGATTCATTGCGAAAAACACGTTGCCGCGTCCGATCCAGGCATTTTCCAGGTCCGGCTTGATGGCGAGCGCCTTGTCGTAAGCGCCGAGCGCTTCGGTGTAACGCGTGAGGTCGGCGAAAGTATTGCCACGGCCGAGCCACGCATATTCCGAACCTGGATTGAGCGAGAGCGTCTTGTCAAAAGCGGCAAGCGCCTCCTCGAAGCTCCTCAGGTTGCACAGCGCATTGCCGCGGCCAAGCCAGGCGGTTTCCGAGTTCGGCTTGAGTGCCAGAATCTTGTTGTAAGCCCCGAGGGCTTCGTCGAAGCGCTTGAGATTGTAGAGGGTATCGCCGCGGCCAATCCAGGCATTTTCCAGATCGGGCTTGCAGGCCAGCGCCCTGTCATAAGCCGCCAGTGCATCATCATGCCGCGCAAGGCCACGGAAGATGTTGCCGCGGCCAAGCCACGCATTCGCTAAATTCGGACTGTAAGCCAGGGCCCGGTCGTAGGCGGCAAGGCCTTCGTCAGCGCGCATTAGGCTGTAGAAAACGTTGCCTCGGCCGCACCAGGCGTCGGCGAAGTTTGGCATCAACCCGATGGCCTTGTCGTAGGAAGCAAGCGCTTCGTCATAGCGCTCGAGCTCGTAAAGAGCATGGCCGCGATCCGAATAAATGGGCGCGTGCCCGGGCGCGAGCTTGATTGCACTGTCATAGCTTTCGATTGCGTCCTCGAATCGCCCGAGCCTGCACAAGACGGTTCCATAATTATGCAGACACGGCGCGACTGTCGCGTCCACGGAAATCGCTTTGCGCAAAAACTTTTCAGCCTCTTCGAATGTGCCGCGTTGCGCATTGACGATGCCGAGCATGTGCAGGGCGTCGAAATCATTTTGATCGACACCCAATGCTTTTTTGTAGATTGTTTCGGCGCCGGCGAGGTTTCCTTGCTGGTGCAAAGAAAGCGCTTGCTTGACTAGAACTTCGGCTGAACTCATCTGGTCGTACCAAGCCAATTCTACACGTGTTTATCGCCAGCGAACGAAATACGCCATCGCACAATAGCCGCTCGCGGCAAAGCGTCGGCTGGACGAATTTCGATGTCAAGGTTCGGCCCGTTGGCGGGTCTATGCTCTCACCGCCGCGCCGGAGCGAATAAAAGAATACCGCCCGGGGTATATTGGGCGCAGGATCGTGTCGTCTCATAACGGAATTCAGGGAGGTTACCCATGTCGCCGCTGTCCAAGGGTTTTATGGGCTTTGCCGTCGCCGCCGCGCTGTCGTCGCCTGTTTGCGCGCAGGGCGTCATCACCGAAAAGAACGTGTCGCTCGCCATGGCGCAGACCATCGCCAATGCCGCGCTCGCGCAATGCCAGAGCATGGGTTTCAAGGTGTCGGTGGCGGTGGTCGATCGCGGCGGCATGGTGCTCGTCGCGCTGCACGGCGACGGCGCCGGACTGCACACCAACGAGGGCGCCGAGCGCAAAGCCTTTACTGCGCGCACCTTCGGTCAGCCGTCGGCCGCTTTCGTCCAGCGCATGAAGGACCGGCCGGATACGACGGGCTCGGTGCACTATACCCGCGTGCTGGCGCTGCCAGGCGGTATCCCGATCAAGGTCGGCAACGAGGTGATCGGCGCGGTCGGCGTCTCCGGTTCGCCCGGCAAGGACGACGTCTGCTCGCAGGCCGGGATCGACAAAGTGGCGGGTGACCTCAAGTAAGGCCTAGTGCTTCTGGATTCCGGCCTGGTCGATGAGGTTTGTCCATTTGACGACGTCGGCGTGGACGCGCTTGGCCAGCTCCTTCGGCGACATGCCGCGGGCGTCCATGCCGGCAGCGGCGGAGTATTTCTGCACGTCGCGCGAGGCCAGCGCGTCGTCGACGGCATGATTGAGTTCGAGCACGATCTCCTGCGGCGTGCCGGCCGGTGCGGCGATGCCGTTCCAGCTTGTCACCTCGTAGCCCGGCAGACCGCTCTCGATCACCGTCGGCACGTTCGGCAGATTGGCGGCGCGCTCGGCGCCGGTGGTGGCGACCGCCGTCATGCGGCCCTCGGCGATGGCGGATTGGAAGCCGGGATAGTAGTCGAAGGCGACGTCGATATCGCCGCGCAACACCGCGAGCGCGAGATCGGGCGTGGTCTTGTAGGGAATTGTCGTGACTTTGATGCCGGCCATGATGCGGAACAATTCGGCCGATAGATTTTGCGTGCTGCCGGCATTGATGGTGCCGAAGTTGAGCTTGCCAGGATTGGCCTTGGCGGCGGCAATGATGTCGTTCACCGACTTGAGCGGTGAGCCGGCCTTGGTGGCGATGACGAGGCCGTAGGAAGCCGTGGTCGAAATCGGCGTGAAATCGGTCTCGATGTTGTAGGGCAGCGACTTGAACAGCGCCTTGGCGATGGTGAGGCCGCCGCCGATCATGAACAGCGTGTAGCCGTCAGGCTGCGCTTCTTGCACCGCTTTCATCGCCAGAATGCCACCGGCGCCGGGCCGGTTGTCGACGAAGAATTGCTGGTCGAAATGCTCGCTCAATTGCTTGGCCACCATGCGCATGGTGACGTCGGCGATGCCACCGGCGCCGTAAGGCACGATGATGCGCACCGGCTTCATCGGATAGGCTTCGGTGTCGCCGGCGCGCGCGGGCGCCATGGCGGTCGGCGCAAGGGCCAGGCCGGCGAGCGCAAAGGCCCCGACAAATCGGACAATCGACATGGGCCGCAGCATAACTCCTCGCGGGGCTCGACGGCGCGGAGATTAGGGAGGTCGGGCGGCGCTGACAATGCGCCGGGCGCATGGCGCTTCTCCCGCCTGGTCGGTTGACGGCGACGCCAAAATCGGCAGAGCTTCGTCGCGAAGGCCCCCGATGACCGTCATCGACATCCATCCGCACATCATTGCCGACGACGACGCGCGCTATCCGCTCGCCCCGCTCGGCGGCCACCAGTCGGATTGGTCGCGCACGCGGCCGGTGACGGTCGAAAAACTGATCGCGGCCATGGACGAAGCCGGCGTGCAAAAGGCGGCCATCGTGCAGGCCTCGACTTGCTACGGTCATGACAACTCCTATGTCGCCGATGCCGTCGCGGCGCACCCGCAGCGCTTCACTGGCGTGTTCTCAGTCGACGTGCTCGGCGCCGACGCAGTCGAGCGCATGCGCTATTGGCACGGCAGGAAGCTGACGGGCCTGCGGCTGTTCACCTTCGGCAGCACCATGTCGGAACAGGCCAATTGGCTAGACGACCCGAAGTCCTATCCCGCCTGGACCTGCGCCGGCGAACTCGGTCTGTCGATCTGCCTGCAGATGTCGGCCAAGGCGATTCCGCAGGCGCGCGCCATGGCCGAGCGATTTCCCAAGGTGCGCATCGTGCTCGATCACTGCGCGCGGCCCGCGCTCGACGATGGGCCGCCCTATCCGGCCGCGTCCAGCCTGTTCGCCCTGGCGCGTTTGCCCAATGTCTATCTCAAGCTGACGCCGCGCATTTTCGCCGAAGCGCGCCGCGGCAAGGCGACACCGGAGACGTTCTTTGCCAAGCTCGCCGCTGAATTCGGCGCCGCAAGGCTCGCTTGGGGCTCGAATTTTCCGTCGAGCGAGGGCGCCCTGCCAGCGCTGCTCAAAACGGCGCGCGAGTCGCTGGCCTCGCTGCCGCAGGCCGACCGCGATTGGATTTTCGCCAAGACCGCGCAGGCGCTCTACCCGGCGCTCAAGGACTAAAGGACCGACAATGACCAAGCTCAAGCTGTCCACTTTGCTCGGCAATTATCCGAACGCCCAGGCGCTCAAGAGCGGCGCAGTCAAATCCGATCTGGTCGAGTTCGACTTCGCCGACGTGAAGGTGCCCAATACGGCGTTTAAGGCGCTGGTGCGTGAGGCCAAGTTCGACGTCGCGGAATTGGCCATCGTCACGTTCCTGCAAGCCAAAACCTACGGCAAACCCTATGTGCTGATCCCGGCGACGGTGCTCGGCCGCGGCCAGCACCACACCATCGCCTTCAATCCCGAGCGCGGGCCGCTGCAAGCCCGCGACCTTGCCGGCAAGCGCGTCGGCGTGCGCGCCTATACGGTGACGACCAGCGCCTGGGTGCGCGGCTTCCTCGCCGACGACTACGGCGTCGATCCGATGGCGATCCGCTGGGTCAGCTTCGAGGACCCGCATCTTGCCGAATACAGGGACCCCGATTTCGTCACCCGGGCGCCGGCGGGCAAGACGCCGGCGCAGATGCTGCTCGACGGCGAGCTCGATGCGGCGATCGTCGGCGATACTCTGCCCGACCCGCGCCTCAAGCCTCTCATTCCCGACGCCGAAGTGGTCGCACGAAAATGGGCCGAGACCCATGGCGGCGTGCCGATCAACCACATGATGGTGGTGCGCACGTCGATCGCCAAAGAGCGGCCGGACGCGGTGAAAGAGATTTTCCGCGCGCTGCAGGAAAGCCGCGATGCCGCTGCGCCGCCGCCGGGTGGGCTGCTCGATCCATGGCGCTTTGGCATTGAGGCCAACCGGCGTTCGCTCGAAATCATCATCGACTACAGCGTGCGGCAGAAGCTGATCCCGCGCGCCTTCACGGTCGACGAATTGTTCGAGGCGTGAGCTAACCGCCGGCGAATTCCTCGCGCTGGATTTCCAGCTCCAGCCATTGCTCTTCCGCGGCAGCGATCTTCCGCTGCAGATCGCCGAGCGCCGCGGTGACGCTTTCGAACCCGGCGCGGTCGCGGCCGTAGAATTGTGGATCGGCCAGCTTTTGCTGCAGGCGACTGGCCTCGGCCTGCCACGCGGCGATGGTCTTGGGCAGCGTTTCCAGGGCGTGCTTGTCTTTGAACGTCATGCGTCGCTTGGCCGCGGGCGCGGCGGCCGGCGCTGCCTCCTTCGCCGGCTTCGGCGGTTCCGGCTGACGCCGCTCACGGGTCAGGTCCGTGCCGCGCTGCGCCAGCATATCGGAGTAGCCGCCGGCATATTCGGTCCACCTGCCGCCGCCCTCCGGCGCGACCACGCCGCTCACCAGCCGGTCGAGGAAATCGCGGTCGTGGCTGATGAGCAGCACCGTGCCGGCATAGTCGCCCAGCATGTCCTCGAGCACATCCAGCGTTTCCATGTCGAGATCGTTGGTCGGCTCGTCGAGCACCAACAGGTTCGACGGCTTGGCCAGCGCCTGGGCCAGCATCAGGCGGCCACGCTCGCCGCCGGACAATTTGCCGAGCGGCGTGCGTGCCTGCTCGGCGGAAAACAAAAAGTCGCGCATGTAGCCGACGACGTGTTTTGGCGTGCCGTTGACCATCACCGTTTCGCCGTGGCCGCCAGTCAGCGCATCGGCGACCGTGACGTCGGAGTCGAGACGATCGCGGTGCTGGTCGAGCGCGGCGATCGCGAGATTGGTGCCGAGCCGCACCGTGCCGCCGTCGGGCGCGAGCGCACCGGTCAGGAGGCCGATCAGCGTCGTCTTGCCGCTGCCGTTCGGACCGACAATGCCGATACGGTCACCGCGCTGGATGCGGATGGAGAAATCGTCGACGATGGCGCGCCCGCCATAGCTCTTGGCGACGCCCTTGGCCTCGATCACCAGCGCGCCGGATGGCGCCGCGGCGCCCACGGTGATGGCGGCGTTGCCGGCGGCGGCGCGGTGCGTGCGGCGCGCTTCGCGCAGCGCTTGCAACGCCCCCACGCGGCGCATGTTGCGCTTGCGCCGGCCGGTGACACCGTAACGCATCCAATGTTCCTCGGCGGCGATCTTGCGGTCGAGCTTGTGCTGCTCGCGCTCTTCTTCGGCGAACAACATGTCGCGCCATTCCTCAAAATGGGCGAAACCGCGCTCGATGCGGCGCGTGGCGCCGCGGTCGAGCCAGACCGTCGAGCGCGACAGCGTCGACAGGAAACGCCGGTCGTGGCTGATGATGACCAGCGCCGTGCGCCGGCCGTCGAGCTCGCGCTCCAGCCATTCGATGGTGGTCAGATCGAGGTGATTGGTCGGCTCGTCGAGCAGCAGGATATCGGGCGACGGCGCCAAGACGCGTGCAAGCGAGGCGCGGCGCGCTTCGCCGCCGGAAAGATGCGCCGGGTCTTCGGCGCCGGTCAAACCAAGTTGTTCGAGCATGAAGCGCGCAGCATGGCTGCCGTCGGTCGGCCGCAATCCCGCCTCGGCATAGGCCAAGGCGGTAGCATAGCCGGAAAAATCCGGCTCCTGCGGCAGATAGCGCACCACCGCGCCGGGTTGCACGAACACACTGCCGCGGTCGGGCTCGACGAGACCCGCGGCGATCTTCAACAGTGTCGACTTGCCGGAACCGTTGCGGCCAACCAGCGATACGCGCTCGCCCGTCGACACCGAGAGCTCCGCGCCGGTGAGCAGCGGCGTGCCGCCGAAGGTGAGCGCGACATCTCGAAGTTGAAGAAGCGGAGGAGCCACGCTTTTATGCGTCCGAAAGTGCCGCCAATATCCGCGCCCAGGAGCGGATGCCCTTGTGGAAGCATTTCAGGTCGAACTTCTCGTTCGGCGAATGCACACGGTCGTCGTCGAGCGCGAAGCCGACCAGCAACGAATCCATCCCGAGCACGCTCTTGAAATCCGCGACGATCGGGATCGAACCGCCGGCGCCGACGGTGACCGCCTTGTGACCCCACTCCTCGGCCAGCACGGTGCGCGCCTTGTTGAGCGCCGGATTGTCGAATGAGAGCTGCAGCGGCGGCGCCAGCCCGAAATTGCCGAATTCGACCTGGCAGTCGGCCGGAAGCCGCGCCTTGACGAAGCTGCGGAAATTGTCGCGGATTTTCTCGGGGTCCTGCTGGCCGACCAGGCGGAACGAGACCTTCGCGTTGGCCTGACCCGGGATGACGGTCTTGGCGCCCTCGCCGGTGTAACCGCCAATGATGCCGTTGATCTCCGCGGTCGGCCGGGTGGTGATCTGTTCGATCAGCAGAAAGCCTTTTTCGCCGGCCGGTTGCTTCAGACCAATGGGGCCGAGGAACTTCTCCGGCGTCAGTTTCAATCCGGCGAGATCGGCCTTGATGTCGGCCGGCAGGTCCTTCACCCCGTCATAGAAGCCGGGGATGGTGACGCGGCCGTTGTCGTCCCACATGGCGCCGAGGATCTTGGCGAGCAGCCGGATCGGGTTTTGCGCCGCCCCGCCGAATACGCCGGAGTGCAGATCGCGATCGGCACAGGTGATCTTGACGTCCTCATAGACCAGCCCGCGCAGCGACGTCGTCACCGCCGGCGTCTGGGCGTCCCACATCGCCGTATCGCAGACCAGCGCCAGGTCCAGCTTGAACTCTTGGGCGTTGTCGCGGACGAATTTGAACAGGTTCCTGGAGCCGCATTCCTCCTCGCCTTCGATCATGGTGGTAATGGGCAGCGGCAGCTTGCCAGTGACCGCCTTGAAGGCGCGGCAGGCCTCGATGAAGGTCATGGCCTGGCCTTTGTCGTCGCAGGCGCCACGCGCAACGATGATCTTGCGGCCATCAGGCAGCGTCTCGATGCGCGGCTCGAACGGCGGGGTCTGCCAAAGGTTCAAGGGATCGACCGGCTGGACGTCGTAGTGACCGTAAAACAGGACGCGCGGGCCGGAAACGCCGTTGGTCTTGCCAACCACCACCGGATGGCCCTCGGTCGGACGCACATCGGCGCTAAATCCGATGCTGCGCAGGTCGGCGGCGACGTGTTCGGCGGCGGCGCGGCATTGTTCCGCGTAAGCGGGATCGGTGGACACGGAAGCGATCCGCAAGAGTGCAAACAAACGCTCGACGCTCTGGTCGATGTCCTGATCGATGCGGGCCAAGACCGCGTCGAGTGTGCTCATGTTCGGCTCCCGTCAATTGAAAGACAAACTAGCAACGCCCTACCGGACTGAAAAGCGCCGCTTGCTTTGTCATACAAGTGCAAATGCGCGAAGTTTGCGACGATTTGCAAGACGAAGCCGCGAACTTTGCTTCATTCGGCAAGGTTTTGCCGTTTCCCCTTCAGATTTTTGAAAGCATAGCCGCAAGGCGCACTGTGCGCGTCCGCCAAATATAACCACGGTGCGCTCTCCGGATACCACGGAGAGTATTGCGAGATGGATTTTCGATTGACCGTGCACGGCGTGGCAGAGATGCGACAGTCGCAGATAAAATCTTTGCGCGACAACTTGCGGTCACATTTTACTTGACTCGGACGCACCAGCAGGTGTGAGCACATCGCTCGCAGCGCGGGCATGACACAGCAACATGCTTGTCACCTCTACCAATGATGTTCAATATGGCGACAACTCGCCGCCAGTGCGGGAAGGCTGAGGGGGAATATGGACGAATTGATCGGGCGTCTCGTCGCCAATGTCGGCGTCGATCGGGAGGCCGCGCAAAAAGCCGTCGGCATCATCCTTGACTTCCTGGTCAAGGAGGGACCGCCCGACAAGGTTCAGGCGCTTATCGACAAACTTCCCGGCGGACGGGCGCTGCTCGAGGCCCAGCAGGGCGACGCGGGCGGCGGCATGTTCGCCATGGGCGGCTTGATGGGCGCCGGCACCAAGATGATGGCGGCCGGCCTGAGCATGGGTCAGGTGCAAGGCGTCACCAAGGAAGTCATTGCCTATGCCCGCGAAAAAGCCGGCGAAGACGCGGTCGGTGAGATTGTCGGCGCGATCCCGGGCCTCGGACAATTTGTTTGAACTTTGAGCACGATGAAGAAGACGAAGGACAGTAGGCAGGGGCTCCCGGGATGAATTATCCGATCACGGACATCGACGGGATCGACGGCGAAGCCGCCGCGGCGCTCAAAACGGCGGGAATCCGGTCGACCGCGCGCCTGCTCGAGGAGGCGCGCACGCCGCGCGGCCGCAAGCGGCTGGCGCTCAAGACGGGGCTCGATGAAAAGCAGCTGCTCTGCTGGGCCAACATGGCCGACCGCATGCGGGTCAAGGGTATCCGCAAGGAATATGCCGGGCTGTTGCAGGCCGCCGGCGTCGATACCGTGCGCGACCTCAAATACCGCAATCCGGAAAACCTCGCCAAAGCGATGGCAGAGGCCAACCGCAGGCGCAAACTGGTCGCGTTCCTGCCCTCCGCCAAGGTGGTGGAGCATTGGATCGAGGACGCCAAGAAGCTGCAGCTCAAGATTACGTATAAATAATTCGACGTTACCTGAGGTGCGAGCGAAGCGAGCCTCGGAGGGTGCCGGCTCAATGCTTGACAGCCCCTCGCCTGCCGCGCCAAGCCTCAGGCCATGGGACCGCAGCGCGACCCCCGTACCGCCGGCGCAACGATCGCCGACACGCCTCCCTCCTGGCTCGCCGGTTTGCTGGCCGAGCGCCGGCCCCTAGTCATGGGCGTGCTGAACGTCACTCCGGACTCGTTTTCCGATGGCGGCCGCTTTGTCGAGCCGGCGCGGGCCCTCGAACAGGCCAAGGGCATGATCGCCGCGGGCGCCGACATCATCGACATCGGCGCGGAATCGACGCGGCCTTATGGCGGAATGCAGCCCGTGACCCCCGAGGATGAACTGGCGCGGCTTGCGCCCGTGCTGCCCACGGTGGTCAAGCTGAAGACTCCGGTGTCGATCGACACCATGAAGGCCACGGTCGCAACCTGGGCGCTCGACCAGGGCGCCGCCATGGTCAACGACGTCTGGGGCCTGCAGCGCGACCCGGCGATGGCCGAGGTCGTGTCCGAATACGACATGCCCGTCGTTATCATGCATAACCGAGAGGCGGCCGACCCGGCCATCGACATCATCGCCGACGTCGCGGCGTTTTTTGCGCGATCGCTGGAGCAGGCCGAGCGCGCCGGCATCGCCCGCGACTGCATCGTGCTCGATCCCGGCATCGGCTTCGGCAAGACCCCGGAGCAGAGTCTCGCCTGCATCGCCCGGTTGGCCGAATTCAAGCGCTTCGGCCTGCCGCTGCTCGTCGGCGCATCGCGCAAGCGCTTCATCAATTCGGTGACGCCGTCGGAACCCGACCAGCGACTCGGCGGCTCGATCGCCAGCCATCTCATCGCGGCGGAGAACGGCGCGGCGATCGTGCGCACGCATGACGTGGCCGAAACGGTCCAGGCGCTGCGCGTCGCGGCGGCGATTGAGGGTGCACGATGAGCGACCGCATCTTCATCACCGGGCTGGCGCTGCACGCCTATCACGGCATCATGCCTTACGAGGGCAAGGTCGGGCAGACTTTCACCATCGACATCGGCCTCGATATCGACCTCGCCGACGCCGCGCGCTCGGACAAAGTGGTCGACACCGTCTCCTATGACAAGGTCGTCGACTGCGCGCGCACAGCCTTTACCGCGCAGAAATACAAACTGATCGAGGCCGCCGCCGGCCGCGTCGCCGACGCCGTGCTCGCCGCCTTCCCGCGGGTGCGCAAGATCACGGTGACCATCCACAAGCCGCACGCTCCGATCGCCGCGACCTTCAGCGACGTCGGCGTCACGATCGAGCGGACGCGGGGTCCTGCCAAGCCATGACTTCGGCCTGGCTGGCGCTCGGCGGCAATGTCGGCGATAGCCGCTCCATTCTCCACCGCGCCGTGAAGCTTCTGTGCGACGGCGCCGCCGTCAAGCTGACCGCGCGCTCCTCCGACTACCGCACACCGCCGTGGGGCTTCAAATATCAACCGCCTTTCATCAACCTCTGCATCGCGGTCGAGACCACGCTCGGGCCGCGCGACCTGCTGGCGCATGCGCAGCAGGTCGAACTGACGCTCGGCCGTGACCGTGCGCATGAGAAACGCTGGGGCCCGCGCACCGCCGATATCGACATTGTCGCCTATGACGACCTCACGATGGACGAGTTGGGCCTCACGCTGCCGCATCCGCGGCTGTTCGAGCGCGCCTTCGTGCTGCTGCCGCTCGCCGAGATCGCGCCCGACCTCATGATCGGCGGGCGCAGCGTGCGCGAGGCAGCGGCCGCCGTCGATACCGCCGGCATCGAGCGGCTGCCGCCCGGGTAGCGGCGGCCATGCGATTTGCTCTAGCGCAATAGCGAGCCGGCACTAACTATGGCACCTTGCGCCGATGAGTGACGACCTTCCCCTCGCCGCCGAATTTCCGCCGACCGACGAGGCGCAATGGCGCAAGCTGGTCGAGGCGGCGCTGAAAGGCGCCTCCTTCGACAAGCTCACCAGCCAAACCTATGACGGCTTGCGCATCGAGCCGCTTTATCCGCGCGCGGCAAGTGCAAAGCCGGTCGCCGGACGCGCGCCAGGCCAGGCATGGACCCTGACGCAGCGGATCGACCACCCCGATCCGGCGGCCGCTAACAAGCAAGCGCTCGACGATCTGGAAAACGGCGCCACCGGGCTGACGCTGGTGATGGCCGGAGCGCCGGCGGCACGGGGCTACGGCACCGTGGTCAAGACCGCCGCGGATTTCGAGCGCGCGCTGGGTGGCGTGATGCTCGATCTGATCTCGCTGCGCATCGAGACCGCGCCCTTCGCGGGCCGCCCGGTGGCAATGCAAGTAATTGATCTCGTTGCCACGCGTAAGCTCGATGCTTCGTTGCTCGCCATCGACTTCGGGCTCGATCCGGTCGGCGACATGGCGCGCACCGGCAGCGCGTTGCTGCCGTGGCCGGAATTGTCCGCGCGCGCCGGCGGCACCGCCAAGGACCTCGCCGCCAAAGGCTTTACCAAGGCGCGCTTCCTTCGTGCCGACGGCCGCCCGGTGCACGAGGCCGGCGGTTCCGAGGCACAGGAGCTTGCTTTCGTCGTGGCGACGGGCGTCGTCTATTTGCGCCTGCTCGAAGCCGCCGGATTTGCGCTCGATGAAGCGCGGCGGCGTCTCACTTTGCTGATGGCCGCCGACGCCGACGAATTCCTCACCATCGCCAAATTCCGCGCCATCCGCAAACTGTGGGCGCGTGTCGAGGAGGCGTGCGGCCTGACGCCGAAGCCGGCTTACGTCGCAGCAGAAACGGCGTGGCGGATGCTCACCAAACGCGACCCTTATGTGAACATGTTGCGCGCAACCGTGGCTGTGACAGCGGCCGGACTCGGCGGCGCCGACAATATCGCGGTCCTGCCGCATACGGCCTCGCTCGGGCTGCCCGACGCCTTCGCGCGCCGCGTTGCGCGCAACACGCAGCTCATTCTGCTGGAAGAGTCGAACCTGGCGAAGGTCGCCGATCCGGCTGCCGGCTCCGGCGCCATCGAGGATTTGACAGCCAAGTTTTGCGCCGCCGCCTGGGCGCAATTCCAGCAGATCGAGAACGCTGGCGGCGTCTGGGCCGCGCTCGAAGCCGGACTGGTGCAGAAGAATGTCGCCGCGGTGCGCGCCGAGCGGCAAAAGGCAGCGGCGCGGCGCATAGATGCGATGACCGGCACCAGCGATTATCCGAACCTCGGCGAAACGCCGGCCGCGGTGCTTGACGTGCCACGCGTACCGCCGCCCAAGGAGACCGGCGCGAAGCCGAGCATCGAGCCGTTGCCGAGCAGCCGCCTTGCCGAACCGTTCGAAGCGCTACGCGATAAATCCGACGCGATCCTGAAGAAGACCGGCGCGCGGCCGAAGGTGTTTTTGGCCACTCTCGGCACGGTGTCGGACTTCACCGCGCGCGCGATGTTCGCCAAGAATTTTTACGAGGCCGGCGGCATCGAGGCGGTGACCAACGACGGCTTCAAGGACCAGGCTGCGATGATCGCGGCCTTCAAGTCCTCGGGCACCAAGCTCGCCTGCCTGTGCTCGTCGGACAAAGTCTATGAGGCGCAAGCGGCTGACGCCGCCAAGGCGCTGACCCAAGCCGGCGCCGTCGTGCAGGTCGCCGGCAGGCCCGGCGAGTTGGAGGCCGCCTTGCAGCAGGCTGGTGTTAAAGCCTTCATATTCATGGGCTGCGACGCGGTTTCGACCTTACAGGCGGCGCATGATATTCTGGCCGTCAAATGAGTCAGATCCCTGAGTTCGCCAAGGTCGCGTTCGCCGATGCGCCGGTTGCCGGCGGCAACGGCGCGGCAAAGGCTTGGCAGACGCCGGAAGGCATCGCGGTGAAGCCGGTCTACGGCGAGGCCGATGTCGCAGAGCTCGACTTCCTCGACACTTATGCCGGCAAGGCGCCGTTCCTGCGCGGCCCTTACCCGGCGATGTATGCGGCGCAGCCCTGGACCATCCGCCAGTATGCCGGCTTCTCCACGGCGGAAGACTCCAACGCCTTCTACCGGCGCAACCTCGCCGCCGGGCAGAAGGGCCTCTCCATCGCCTTCGACCTTGCCACGCATCGCGGCTACGACTCGGATCATCCGCGCGTCGCCGGCGACGTCGGCATGGCGGGCGTTGCCATCGACTCGATCTACGACATGCGCACGCTGTTCTCCGGTATCCCGCTCGACCAGATGAGCGTGTCGATGACCATGAACGGCGCGGTGCTGCCGGTGCTGGCGCTCTATATCGTCGCCGCGGAAGAGCAAGGCGTACCGCACGACAAATTGTCGGGAACGATCCAGAACGACATCCTCAAAGAATTCATGGTGCGCAACACCTATATCTATCCGCCAGCGCCATCCTTACGCATCATCTCCGACATTTTCGCCTATACCTCGGCGGAAATGCCGAAGTTCAATTCGATTTCCGTGTCCGGCTATCACATGCAGGAGGCCGGCGCGACGCAGGATCTGGAGCTCGCCTACACGCTCGCCGACGGCGTCGAATATGTCCGCGCCGGCATCAAAGCGGGCCTGACCGTCGATCAATTTGCTCCAAGGGTCTCTTTCTTCTGGGCGATCGGCATGAATTATTTCATGGAGATCGCCAAGCTGCGCGCCGCGCGCATGATCTGGGCCAAGCTAATGAAGCCGTTCAAGCCGGAGGATGCGCGCTCGCTGTCGTTGCGCACGCATTGCCAGACCTCGGGCTGGTCATTGGCGGCGCAGGACGTGTTCAACAATGTATCGCGCACCATGATCGAGGCGATGGCGGCGACGCAGGGCCAGACCCAGTCGCTGCACACCAATGCGCTCGATGAAGCGCTCGCGCTGCCCACCGATTTTTCCGCCCGCATCGCGCGCAACACGCAAATTGTTTTGCAGCAGGAAGCCAGCGCCACCCGCATCATCGACCCCTGGGGCGGCTCTTATTATGTCGAGCGGCTCACCTATGAGCTCGCCAAGAAGGCTTGGGGGCATATCGAGGAGGTCGAGGGTCTCGGCGGCATGACCAAGGCGATCGAGGCCGGC
>DASUGZ010000163.1:0-6077 GCA_036273755.1 Pseudolabrys sp. | reverse complement strand
CCCACATGCCGTAATTCGACACGCCGGCGCCGCGCGGGCGGTCCACCACATCGACATAACCGATATCATAGCCCTCGCGCTTGACCAGAGCGGGGAGAAAGCGATGCAAGCCGTCGAAATACGGCAGTCGCAAGAATACGTCGCGACGAAACGCCTTGAGCCCACAGCCGGTATCGCGGGTGCCGTCGCGCAGCACCGCGCCGCGCACAGCATTGGCGATGCGCGATTGCAGCATCTTGAAGGCGCCTGATTTGCGTTTGACGCGCTGGCCGGCGATCAAGCCGACGCGCGGCGCGCCGGCCTCGAGCGCGCGCAGCATCGCCGGAAGGAATGCGGGTTCGTTCTGGCCGTCGCCATCAAGCGTCGCGATCAGCGGCGCCCGCGCCGCATTCACGCCTGAGCATATCGCCGCCGATTGACCGCAGGACTGTTTGTGCCGCAGGCGGCGCAGCCAAGAATATTGCGTCATCAACCGCTTGAGCTCGGCTTCGGTGCTATCGCTTGAGCCGTCGTTGACGTAGACGACCTCGAACGGCCATTGGCCGTCGAGCGCCTGCGCGATTTCCTTGACTAAAGGCCCGATATTGCCGGCTTCATTGCGCACCGGCACGATGACGGAAACTGCTGGATCGCTGGCATTCATGATCGAGGTCCCGTCGGCCGGCCCGGCCATTGGCAGCTTCTTATTCAGCCAGCGTGGCGCGGGCAACAGCTTTGATCCGCTTCGCCGACGGGCCGGCGAAGTGATGGATGGCGCCGTAGCCGGTGACCGAGAAACCCAGGCCGCGTAACGCAAACCAACGGCGCACAAAAAGGGCACCGCCGACGCCGACAGCCGCTGCGGCCAGCACGTCGCTTGGATAATGCGCGGTCAGCACCACGCGGCTGACCGCAATCAAGAAGGCGTAAACCCATAATGCCGTGCGCGCACGCGGCCATAGTGTTCCGAAGGCGACCGCGGCCGCAAAGGCCGTGGTGGCGTGGCCTGAGGGAAACCCGGCATACTCCGAGGTCCATTTGAACGGACTGAACAGATACGGATCGAGGCTGCCGCCGACCAGAGGCCGCGCGCGACCGATCATACGCTTGATGATGGTGTCGAACAGACTGGGTGCGGCGATGGCGACAAACAGAAAGCCGACGCGCACCATGATGGCGTCGAGCACGAGTTGGGGCATGCGCGGCAGGCTCGGCAGCGCGGCCAGAATCAGAAATAAAATTCCCAGCGGCCAGAGAAACCAACCCGACTTGCCGAAGTCGGTGATCTGATCGAAGAACGAGACAATCCAGGCTGGCAAGTGGCCAACCGCACGAATGATCGCAGCGTCGAACAGAACCATCGCCACGACAAGCACCGCCAGCGCCGCGCCTGCACCGATCGCTAGCTGCCGGCCGGTCAACGGCCACGCATTTTGCGTGCGTCGCGCGGGGCGAACCAGGATCTTGACCGCCGCCATGACATTCGCCGCACAACGACGCAGCGCCGTTTGTGTCGCATTCATATCATGACCGATGCCGTTGGCCGCAGTCATGGCTTCTCCGTCGAGCGGAACACGGTGAGCGTCACCGGCCGCCCGATGCTTATGTTGAAGCCGTCGACCCGCTGGCTCACGGCGTAACGCAAGCCAATCGCGTCCGCGCGTTGCACGAAGCTGCGCTCGCTGCGCGCATCGACCAGCGCGAAACGGCACGGTCCCGCATGAAGGAATTCGGCAGCGCCCATGCCGTCGGTGAAGCGCGTAGCGGTGCCGAGCAGGAACACCAGGCTCGGCTCTTCGTAATAGCCGGTCGAAGCAACGCGCGGTTCCGCGCAACCGCTGTCGCGCAGTTCGTCGGCGATCAGTGCGCTCGGAAACAAGGCCGGAAGCGAGGGAAATGTCACGGCATAGACGGCGACGGCGACGAACAGCGATGCCACGATGCCGCGCAACAGCGCCCGTTCGGGCCCGTCCACCTCATAGAGCCACCAGGCGAACAGGCCGAAAATCGCCGCAGCCGCCGCGAACGGCCAGGCGATCAGGCCGAGTCCGCGTCCGACAATGACGAACACCACGACGACGCCGATGGCGACGACGGCGGGAAATGCAAACCAGCCCGCGGTGCCGCGCACCAGCCAGCGCTTGTTGTAGAGACCCCCGCCCTCGAGAATGCCGGCGATCAAGATGGCAATCGCCGGATATAGCGGCAGCACGTAGTGCGGCAGCTTGGTCATCACGATCTCGAATACCGCCCAGGACGGCAGCAGCCAGGCCAATAAGAAGCGCGCACCCGGCTCGCGGCGTGCCTGCCAGATGCGCGGCGCGGCGACGCCGGCGAGGATCGAACCGGGCCAGAACGTCACCCAGAACAGCAGGAAGTAAAAACCTGGCGGCGCGCCATGCGATTCCTGGCCGCCGACCACCTTGGCCAGCATATCCTCGCCGACCGACTGGGTAATGAAGCTGCCACCCGACTTGACCATGATGGCGGCAAACCAAGGCAATACCAAAAGGATCAACCAGGCGAAGCCGGCAAGTGGACGCAGCGACCATAGCCATCGCGCCGAGCGATCGGCGATCGACAGCGTCAACGCGGTGAGCCCGACGAACATCAGAACCAGCGGCCCCTTGATCAAAACGCCGGCCGCCATTGCCGTCCATAGGATCGCAGGCAGCATCCAGCCGACTTCGCGCTCCGGCGTGCGCCGTTGTCTCAGATAGATGCGCGCCATGGCTCCCATCGCCGCGACGCAGGTGAACAGCAGCGTCGCGTCGGTCTTGGCGAGCCGCGCTTCGACGCCGAGCAGCACGCAACTGGCCATCATCAGCGCCGCAAGAACCGACGTGCGCCGCGACACGAAGGCAAGTCCGGTCCAATAAGTAAGCAGCACGGCGCTGATCGCCGCGAACAGCGACGGCAGTCGGTAGAGCCAGATGGTGGTGCGCGCGTGCGGAATGCCAACCGCTTCCCCCGCTTTCACCGCCACGGCCTGCAGCCAATAGATGCCGACCGGCTTCTTGTAGCGGACCTCGTCCTGGAACCGTATGTCGACGTATTGGCTGGTCTCCAGCATCTGCTTGGTGGCCTGGGCAAAGCGCGCCTCGTCGCGATCGACCGGCGGAATCTGAAAAAACCCAGGGAGAAACGCGATCAGGCAAAAGGCCACCAGCAACGCGGCCGCGCGGCGGTGCGAGGCGCTCGCGTAGTCCAGCACCGCGGATAGACCCCGCCGTGGCTGCAGAGTCTGCCGCGCCTGTTCGGTAGCCGTGCTCATTGCCTCTGTCGTGTTGCCGCGTCGCTGGCCGGGACCATAAGCCCTGGCCTCCCCTCTGTCATGCGACCCTTATTACTGCAGACGGACGCTGACGCTATCGCTGGCGCCCCGGGCATCCATGACCGTGAGCCGGACGAAACCGGGGCCATCCGGCGCAAAAAACAGTGTGCGCCGGCTTCCCTGCTGCGGCAGCGGCACGCCGTTGACCATAACGGTGAGCGGCCCGGCGCCGCCGGAAATCTTCAACGCCACAGGATCGGGCGCTACGCCCTTGGCAAGCTCGATGCGGGCACCGTCGGGCGGAAACATGATGCGCGGCGGCTCGGCGGCGGCGCCGGCGGCGCCTTCGGGGACGAAACGTTGCAGCGGCGGCGGCAATTTATTGGTGGTGGCAAACACCACGCCCCTGGGCGCGTGCGCCAGGGGCACCGGCGGGCTGCCACTGCGGGAAAACGCGTCGAACAGGATCGGCGCCGCCGCGCCGCGGCCATAAAGCCCAGGCACCGGCGCGCCATCCGGCCGCCCCACCCAGACGCCGACGGTTATGCGGCCGTCATAGCCAACGGCCCACGCATCGCGATAGCCGTACGAGGTGCCAGTCTTGAACGCGATGCGGCCGCCGATAGCGTTATCCGGCGGCGGCGCGCCGACCAGGATATTGCCGACATACCAGGCGGCGACGGGGTCGAGCAAACGTCGTGGCGATGGTTCGATCGCGCTGCTGCGCTCGCGCAGCGGCAGCGCCACGCCCTGCCGCGCGAGGCCAGCGTAGAGCATCGCCAGATCGGTCAGCTTGATGCCAACACCGCCAAGGCCCATGGCGAGGCCAGGCGCCTCGCCTTTGGGCAACACCAGCGCCGCGCCGGCTTGCGTGAGCCGCGCGCTCAGGCGGCTGACGCCGACTTTGTTGAGCACGGCGATCGCCGGAACGTTGAGCGACATCTGCAATGCGCGGCGCACGGTGACGGTACCCTGGAAGGTGAGATCGAAATTCTCCGGCGCGTAGTTGCCGAAGCGCAGCGGCTTGTCGTCGATCAAGGTCTCCGGATGCAACAGGCCGTCCTCGAAGGCGAGCCCGTAGATGAACGGCTTGAGGGTTGAGCCGGGCGAGCGCAGCGCCTGGGTCATGTCGACCTGGCCGGCGCGGCGTTCGTCGAAATAGTCGGCGGAGCCGACGCGGGCGCGTACCTCGCCGGTCTCGTTGTCGATCGCCACGATGGCGACAGACATTTGAGGTCCGAGCGCGCGTGCGCGCTCGCGGGCGAGATCCTGCAGCGTCCTTTGCAGCGACGCGTCAATCGTAAGACGGTGAATACCTCTGTCCGGCTCGGCGCTAACCACTTGGTCGGCGGCGTGGGGCGCGAGCACCGGAAGTGGCTTGCGTTCGTGCGGAACGCCCGCTTGCTTGGCGCGCGCCGCCTCGTCGCGCGGCACGGCACCGGCGGCGAGCGCGCGATCGAGAACACGATCGCGCGCTGCGCGTGCCGCCTCCGGGAAGCGATCCGGCCGGCGAAACTCCGGCGACTGCGGCAGCGCAACCAGAAGCGCGGCTTCGGCCAGCGTCAGCTTCTTTGGCTCCTTGCCGAAATAGCTGAGCGACGCGGCACGAATACCTTCGAGGTTGCCGCCGTAAGGCGCGAGCGTCAGATAGAGCGCGAGAATCTGCTGTTTGCTCAGGGCGTGCTCAAGCTCCAGCGCGCGCGTCATCTGCCGCAGCTTGGCGTCGAGGCTGCGATGCTCGCGCGGCTCCAAGAGCCGCGCCACCTGCATGGTCAGCGTCGAGCCGCCCGAGACGATGCGCCCCTGCGTGACGAGCTGGAGCGCGGCGCGGCCGAGCGCCAATACGTCGACACCGTCGTGCTGGTAGAAGCGTTTGTCCTCGTACGCAAATAACAGCTTGAGGAAACGCGGATCGACGTCCTGTGGCGTCGCCGGCAGCCGCCATCGGCCTTCGACCGTGGCGTAAGCGCGCAGCAGCGTGCCCTCGCGATCAAGGACGACGTGCGACATCTCAAGATCTTGGCCGAGCGGACAGCGGCCGAGCGAATAGACCCAAGCGCCGGCCGCGAGCGCAACCAAGAAGGCCGCGCTCGCCAGGCTGCCGAGAACGAAATGCCAGCGCCTCATTTGCCCGCCGTGATGTCGATTGTTCCGGTGCCGGTTCGGCCGAAACGGTCGGGCCGGTACATGTCTTCGACCACCGCCTGTGGCAGCACGTAGTGGCCGGGCGAGACAGCCCGCACCACGTAGGCGACCGTGAACACCGCTGGCGAACTTTCGCTGCGATCGAACGCGGCGGTGAAGCGGTCGTCGCGGAATTCGCTGTTCACCGGTTCGACCGCGTCACTGATCCACGACAGTGTGCCTGTATCACCTGACGACACCAGCCGCGGATTGTCGATCTCGAAGCCGGCCGGCAGATAGTCGGCGACGATGACGCGGCCAAATTGCGGGTTGGGCTCGGTCATCTTCAGCACCACGGCGAAGCGCTGGTTCTGCCTTACCTTACCAATGTCAGCGGGTTCGCCGTCGAGCGTGAAATAGCTCCGCTCAATCTTGAAGCCCCGCTCGGCCGCCGGTTCCGGCGTCGTCGGCGAGCCTGATACCGACACCACCGCCTGAACCGCGCCGGCGCCGCGATTGCTCACCGCGAGCGGCTGCCCAAAGTCGTCGGCGCGCAGGCTGCGGTAGAACGCCCCCTGCCGCGCGTCGCCATTGACCGACAGCGAGATGGCGTTGACCTGCTTGACCAATGCGCGGGCAGCGAGCACCAGCCAAGCGTCTTCCTGCGTCGAGGTGTAATGCGTCAGCGCGCGGGCGGCGT
>DASUGZ010000162.1:0-6303 GCA_036273755.1 Pseudolabrys sp. | reverse complement strand
GCATTGTCGGCGCGCCGCGCTCGCTAACCGGTGCGCACGCGCCATGACAGCGTCCGTTCCCGGCCTTCGAGCGATAGGAATATAATCTAGGAAGAATCCCAAGTCAAGGGTTCATATTTTGTTCTTTTGCCTTTGGTCTGCATGGTCTATTGGTTTTCGCATGTCGCAGTTCTCTCCCCACCAGGACGACGCACTGAAAGCCGTAGCCGGCTGGCTCAAGGCCAAGCCCGGTCATAACGGCACGCCGCAGGTGTTTCGCCTGTTCGGCTATGCCGGCACCGGCAAAACGACCCTCGCCCGCCATCTCGCCGAGCATGCCGACGGCGAGGTGAAGTTTGCCGCCTTCACCGGCAAGGCCGCCTCGGTGATGCGCGGCAAAGGCTGCAAGGGCGCTTCCACCATTCATTCGCTCATCTACCGCGCGCGCGAAAGCGGCGAGGAAATCCCGTCCTTCGACCTGTGGGACGACGCGCCCGCCTCCAAGGCCGAGCTGATCGTCATCGACGAGTGCTCGATGGTCGACGCCGAGCTCGGACGCGATCTGCTCTCCTTCGGCGTGCCGGTGCTGGTGCTGGGCGATCCGGCGCAATTGCCGCCGATCCAGGGCGGCGGCTTTTTCACCGAGGCCGAGCCCGACGTCATGCTCACCGAAGTGCACCGCCAGGCGATCGACGATCCGATCGTGCGGCTGTCGATGGACATCCGCGCCGGCGAGTATCTCGAGCCGGGCCGCTACGGCGAAACCGAAGTGGTCGCCAAGGGCCGTCTCGATCCAGAGCGCGTGCTCGAGGCCGACCAGGTGCTGGTCGGGCGCAACGCGACACGGCGCGCCTACAACAACAGGATGCGCGAGCGGCGCGGCTTCGCCGGCGAATTGCCGGACGCCGGCGACAAACTCGTCTGCCTGCGCAACAACCGCAAGAAGGGCCTGTTCAACGGCTCGCTGTGGTCGGTGAAGGAGCGCGGCGCGCGGCGCACCGGCATCATGACCATGCGGCTGCTGCCCGACGACGAGACGGCGACGCGCGGCGTCAAGGTCTCGGTGCGGCCGGAGTGCTTCGCCGGCGGCATCGAGAAAATCGATTGGGCGCGACGCAAACCCTACGACGAGTTCGACTACGGCTACGTGCTCACCGTGCACAAGGCGCAGGGCTCGCAGTGGGACGACGTCGTTTTGTTCGATGAGAGCTTCGCCTTTCCCGACTCGCGCGAGCGCTGGCTCTATACCGGCGTCACAAGGGCGGCGAAGAGACTGACAGTGGTGGTGTGAGCTGTACTTGGGTCGTTGAATTGAGCGGCGCATCATTCTCCGTTCGTCCCCGCGAAAGCGGGGACCCAGGGGCCACAAACGATGGCGTTCTATGTGTACATGCTTGCGAGCAAGCGGAACGGAACGCTGTACATCGGCATGAGCGATGATTTGTTGAAACGCGTGTGGATGCACCGCAAAGGCATCCTGCCTGGCTTTACGCGCGACTATGGCGTGAAACATCTCGTTTGGTACGAGACACATGACTCTCGCGAATCCGCGCTTTTGCGTGAATGGCAAATGAAGAAATGGAATCGCGCTTGGAAGTTAAAGCTAATTGAGACCCGCAATCCGAAGCGGCGCGATCTTGGCGAGAGTCTGACTTTGTAGCAAAGCCTGGGTCCCCGCTTCCGCGGGGACGAACGGAATTGGTTTCCGCCCGGCCCCAGAGGCCTACGCTGCCGCCTTCGGCGCGAAGCGGCCGTAGAAGGTTTCGTTGTTGTCGGCCATCTCGACCAAGAGCTTTGGCGGCTTGAAGCGCGGGCCGTATTTCTTCTCGAATTTTTTCGCCAGCGCGACGAACGCCTTCGTTCCCATCATGTCGATGTAGGACAGCGTGCCGCCGCTATAAGGCGCAAAGCCCCAGCCGAGAATCGAGCCGACATCGGCCTCGCGCACGTCGGTGACCACTTTCTCTTCGAAGGTGCGCGCGGCCTCGACCGCCTGCGTCATCAGGATGCGCTGCTTCAGCTCCTCGACGTCGAGCGCCTCGACCTGTTCGCGCGTCAGCTTCTTCGGCAACAGATCGGCAAGCCCCGGCCACAGCCGCTTCGGCTGGCCCGGCGTGTAGTCGTAGAAACCCTTGCCGTTCTTGCGGCCGAAGCGTCCGCTCTTCTCGACCAAAGCCTCCATCAGCTTCTTCTGCGCCGGATTGACCGCTTTCGGGCCGAGGTCGGCCTCCGCCGCGCGCAGGATTTTCAGGCCGAGGTCGACGCCGGTTTCGTCATTGAGCGCGAGCGGCCCGACCGGCATGCCGGCCATGCGCGCGGCGTTCTCGATCAGCGCCGCGGGCACGCCCTCGATCAGCATCAGGTAGGCTTCCTGGATGTAATTGAGCACGCAGCGGTTGGCGTAGAAGCCGCGGCTGTCGTTCACGACGATGGGCGTCTTGCGCACTGCGCGCACGTAGTCGAGCGCGACGGCGAGCGCCCTGTCGCCGGTCTTCTTGCCGAGGATAATCTCGACCAGCATCATGCGGTCGACCGGCGAGAAGAAATGGATACCGATGAACCGCGGCGGATCCTTGAATTCGGCGGCAAGCGAGGTGATCGGCAGCGTGGAGGTATTGGAGGCCACAATCGTGTTATCGCCGATCGCGGCCTGGATTTTCGCCATGACGTCGAGTTTGACCTTGCGGTCCTCGAACACGGCTTCGATGACCAGGTCGCAATCCTTCAACGCGCCGTAGTCCGGCGTCGGCGTGATCAGCGACAGCAGCCCGTCGCGTTCGGCGGATTTCATGCGGCCTTTGTTGACGCGGTCGGTGAGCGCCTTGTGCACGCCGGCCTTGCCCTTGTCAGCGGTTTCCTGATCGCGGTCAATCAGCACCACCTGCAGTCCCGCGGCCGCGCTGACCTGCGCGATGCCGGCGCCCATGAAGCCGGCGCCGACGACGCCGACTTTCTTCAGCGATGACGGCGGCACGCCGGCCGGGCGGCGCGCGCCCTTGTTGAGCTCCTGCATCGAGACGAACAGTGAGCGGATCATGTTGGCCGCTTCCGGCGAGCGCAGAATCTTGGCGAACCAGCGCGACTCGACGCGCAGCGCGGTGTCCATGTCGAGTTGCAGGCCTTCGTAGACCACCTGCAGGATGGCGCGCGCCGCCGGATAATTGTCGTAGGTCTCGCGCCGGTAGATGGCGTTGGCCGGCGGGAACACCATCATGCCGGCCCTGGAATAGACCGGTCCGCCGGGCAGCTTGAAACCCTTCTCATCCCACGGCTTCACCGCCTTGCCGCCGGCCTTGATCCAGTCCTTGGCGGCTTTGACGAGGTCGGCCTGCGGCACCACGTTGTCGATCAGCTTCATCGCGCGGGCGCGATCGGTTGTCAGTTGATCGCCCTTGAGCAGAAATTGCAGCGCGTCGGCCGGCTGCAGCATGCGCGCGACACGTTGCGTGCCGCCGGCGCCGGGGAACAGGCCGACCTTCACTTCGGGCAGGCCGAGCCGTGTCCTCGGATTGTCGGAAGCGACGCGGTGATGGCAGGCGAGCGCCAACTCGAAGCCGCCGCCCATCGCGGTGCCGCCGAGCGCACAGACCCATGGTTTGCCGCAGGTCTCGATGCGACGATAGAGCTGCGACAGCTTGCGGCTCTCGTCGAAGACCATCTGATTGGCAGCTTCCTCGCCCTTCGTCTTGAGCAAAGCGGCGTAGGTGCCGGCCATTTTCTCGAGCACCGTCAAATCGGCGCCGCCGCAGAAGGTGTCCTTACCGGAGGCGATGACCGCGCCCTTGATCGCGGCGTCATTGGCGACCTTGTCGACGAGCTGAGACAATTCCGTCGTAACGGAGGCGTCGATGACGTTCATCGAGCGGCCGGGCATGTCCCAGACGATCAGCGCGATGCCGTCGGCGTCGACGTCGAGATTGAAATTGGCCATTGCCCTCGGGCTCCTATGGGTACGGCTCGCCATTGCGATGCAGGTAGCGGCGGCTTTTTGGATTGCGCTCCATCACCAGATCGACGTCGGGATAATGCACGCGCTCGCTTTGCGCGCGGGTGCCGACCTCGAAATAGACGGCGTCGCGGTTCGAGCGGTTGATCAGGCGATGCGCGATGCCGCTACCGGCCTTGAACCCGGCGGCGTCGCCCGCCTTGAGCACGACCTCGCCGTCGTTCTCCGCCAGCACCAGTTCGCCTTCCAGCACGTAAATGAATTCGTCTTCCTGCTCGTGCCAGTGGCGCAGCGCGGAGGCCTGCCCCGCCTCGATGCGCGTAATGTTGACGCCGAATTGGGTCAGGCCGACGACGTCGCCCAACGCCTTCTTGTGGCGACCTTTGCACTCCGCCTGGAATTCGGCCGGATAGAACGTGCCGCTTTTTTCCGGCACCTTGGCGATGTCGACCTTGGGCATGACTGTCAGACGCGCTCGATGATCGTCGCGGTACCCATGCCCATGCCGATGCAGAGCGTGACCAGCGCGGTCTCGAGATCGCGCCGCTCCAGTTCGTCGAGCACGGTGCCGAGGATCATGGCGCCCGTGGCGCCGAGCGGATGGCCCATGGCGATGGCGCCGCCGTTGACGTTGATCTTGTCGTGAGAGATGTCGAGCGTCTGCATGTAGCGCAGCACCACCGAAGCGAAAGCCTCGTTGAGCTCCCACAGGTCGATGTCCTTCTTCTTCATGCCGGCTTTCTTGAGCGCCTTCTCGGTCACCGGGATCGGCCCGGTTAGCATGATCGCCGGCTCCGAGCCGATATTGGCGAAGCCCTTGATGCGCGCGCGCGGCTTGAGGCCCGCCGCCTTGCCCGCCTCCTTGCTGCCGATCAGCACGGCGGCTGCGCCGTCGACGATGCCGGAGGAATTGCCCGGCGTGTGCACGTGATTGATGGTCTCGACTTCCGGATGCTTCTGAATGGCGACGGCATCGAAGCCGCCCATCTCGCCCATCTGCACGAAGGAGGGCTGCAGCGAGGCGAGCGTCTGCATCGTCGTGGTCGGCCGCATGTGCTCGTCCTTCGCCAGGATCGGCAGACCGTTGGGATCGCGCACCGTCATCACCGACTTCTTGAAACGGCCCTCGCCCCAGGATTGCGCCGCGCGCTTTTGACTCTCGACCGCGTAGGCGTCGACGTCATCGCGCGAGAAGCCGTATTTGGTGGCGATCAGATCGGCGGAAATGCCCTGCGGCATGAAATAGGTTTCGACCGCGATCGAAGGATCGACCGGCCAGGCGCCGCCAGAGGCGCCGATGCCGACGCGGCTCATCGATTCGACGCCGCCGCCGATGGTCATCGCGTGCTGGCCGGACATCACCTCCATGGCGGCGAAATTCACGGCATCGAGGCCGGAGGCGCAGAAGCGGTTGATCTGGACCCCGGGTACGTCGTCGCCGAGGCCGGCGACCAATGCCGCGGCGCGGGCAATGTCGCCGCCGGCCTCGCCGACCGGATCGACGCAGCCAAGCACGACGTCGTCGATCAGCTTCGGATCGAGTTCGTTGCGCTTCTTCACCTCGGCGAGCGCCTGCGCGGCGAGATTGAGCGCGGTCACCTCGTGCAAGGCGCCGTCGGCTTTGCCGCGGCCGCGCGGCGTGCGCACGTGGTCGAAAATAAAAGCGTCGGCCATGACATTCTCCCTGCGCAGTTAGAGACTGCGCGCGATCAGCAGCTTCATGATCTCATTGGTGCCGGCATAGATCCTGAGCACCCGCGCATCGCGATAGAGGCGCGAGATCGGGTATTCGTCCATATAGCCATAGCCGCCGAACAATTGAAGGCAGCGGTCGATCACTTCGCCGAGCGTGTCGGTGAGGCGATATTTGGCCATCGACGCGGTCACGGTGTCGAGCTTGCCTTCGACGTGAAGGCCGATGCAGTGGTCGAGGAAGACCTTGGCGATCGTGGCGTCGGTCTTGCAGGCGGCAAGCTCGAACTGGGTGTTCTGGAACTCGACAATCGTCTTGCCGAAGGCCTTGCGCTGCTTGACGTAGTCGACGGTGAGCGCGAGCGCCCGCTCCATCATGGCGACCGCGTGCACAGCGACGATCAGGCGCTCCTGCGGCAGTTCCTTCATGAGCTGGTAGAAGCCCTGCCCTTCCTCGGTGCCGAGCAACGCCCCGGCCGGCAGCTTGACGTCTTCGAAAAACAACTCCGAGGTGTCGGCGGAATCCATGCCGAGCTTTTTCAATTTGCGGCCGCGGCGGAAGCCGGGCGCGTCGTCGGTCTCGACCACCAAAAGAGAGGTGCCCTTGGCGCCGGCTTTGGGATCGGTCTTGGCGACGACGACGATCAGGTTGGCGTGCTGGCCGTTGGTGATGAAGGTCTTCGAGC
>DASUGZ010000161.1:0-5772 GCA_036273755.1 Pseudolabrys sp. | reverse complement strand
AGCAGCGCGGCGCGGTTCTGCTCGATCTTGTCGGGCTCCTCGCGGAACAGCCGCGACACTTCACGCAAGACGTCGACGAAGGCGGGGCGGCCGAAGCGCGAGTCTTTCGGAAAGTAAGTGCCGCCCCACACCGGTTCGGCTTTGGGCGTGAGAAACATCGTCAGCGGCCAGCCGCCCTGCTCGCCGAGCAGATGCAGCGCATTCATGTAGATATGGTCGATGTCGGGCCGCTCCTCGCGGTCGACTTTGATGTTGACGAACAGCTCGTTCATCACCTTGGCGGTTTGTTCGTCCTCAAACGATTCATGCGCCATCACATGGCACCAATGGCAGGCGGCATAGCCGACCGACAATAAAATCGGCCGGTTGCTGCGCTGCGCCTCGGCTAAAGCGTCGGGCCCCCAGGTCCACCAGTCGACCGGATTGTTCTTGTGCTGGAGCAGATAGGGCGAGGTGGCGGCGGCGAGCCGGTTTTCCTGCACGGGATTGGACGACGACATGGCCACAACCTAGCGCGAATTGCGCGCCGCAGTTAAGCGAATTGAACACATGAGAAATTTTGTCTCTACGGGCGGCGCGGCGGAGAATCGCTATGCTTCGCGCACGCGGCGGGGGGTTGATCAACTCATATCTGTGGAATTGCCGCTCGGTCGAGCAGGCGTCCTGGCGCGCCGCCGTGGCGCTTGCAGGGATGGCGATACGATTTTATGCTGAGGCATCAACACGTGATTCGACCTGCGTTTGTGCCCGCTTGCGAGGCCGGAAATGGCCATTCGAGGCGTTGGGCACGCTGCATCTTGTGCGTTGTCCGCCGCGTGGCGGAGCCAATTACACAAGGAGAATCCGATGTGGGCCTGGTGGATGGACGTCTTGGTGTCGGTTGTCGGCATCGCGCTCGTCGGCCTGGCGGCCGGCCGTATCGTACTCGACCGCTACACGCGCGGCATGAATCTTGATTGATCGAGCATCTTGACTGATCAGGCGGCGCGGTCGCGCGCGACCGGCCCGGGCGCCGCGGCGCTCGGGTGCACGATGAAATTGTTGCGGCCGTTCGCCTTGGCCGCGTAGAGCGCGGTATCGGACATTTCGACCAGCCAAGCCGCGGTCGACGGTTGACCGGGGCGCCAGCAGGCGACGCCGGCGGACAGCGTGACCACCCCCTGCGGGCTTGCCTCATGGCGGATGGCGAGCGCCTGCACCGCGGCGCGCATCTCCTCGACGATGTGCACGGCGCCGGCGCTGTCCGTTTCCGGCAGCAGCACGGCGATCTCCTCGCCGCCGTAGCGCGCCGCCATGTCGGCGGGCCGGCGCAAGGTGTCCTGCACCGCGTCGCTCACCGCGCACAGGCAGGCGTCGCCGGCCGGATGGCCGTAGCGGTCGTTGAATTCCTTGAAGCGGTCGATATCCATCATGATCAACGCCAGCGACTTGCCGCTGCGGGCGGCGCGGCGGAGTTCCCTGTCGATGGTGTGGTCGAAGCAGCGGCGGTTGGCGAGGCCGGTTAACCCGTCGCGCAGCGCCTGCAGGCGCGCCGCCCGGTTGGCCTGATCGACGCGATAGCCGAGCACGCCGATCACCGCCAGGATGCACAGCACGATCGCGCCATGCACGCGCAGCTGATTGTACCAGTCGTGCAGGATCGCCGAACTGTCCTCGCTGACCAGCACGGTCATCGGATAATGCGCCAGGCGTTTGGCGGAGCCGACGCGGTCGAGACCGTCGACCGGCGAGCGATATTCGATGTCGCGCGATGCGTTGAGCGCCGCGAGCTCGCCGTCGCCGAACAGCGACGGGCTTGCCGCGAGCAGCACGCCGTCGTCCGACAGCATGGCGATGGAGCGGCCGGAGTGGTCGCGCACCGACTGGAACAGTTTGCGGAAAAAGTCCATCGACACGCTGGTGACGACGACGCCATTGAAACCGCCGTTGCGGTCATTGACGCCGCGCGACACCGTGATGTTGAGCGTGCCGTCGACCTTGCTGCGCACCGGCCGGCCGACGAAGACCTCGCCCGCGTTGCGGCTCTTGAAATGGCGGAAATAGTCGCGCTCGCTGTAGTTCATCCCGGCTGGATGCGGCACCAGCGATTTGACCAGGGCGTTACCGTCTTTGTCGATGAGGCCCATCTCGTGGATCGCCGGCAAGGCCGCGGCGAGCGACGTCATCGTGCCATAGAGACGTTGCATGCTGTCGGGATTGACGCCGTCGGTCTCGACCCGCTGCACCAGGCTGCCGACGACGGTATCGGCGGTCTTGAACGTGGTCTCGATCTGCTGCGACAGCGACTCGGCAAGGCTGGCGCTGACGATCGCGGCGCTGCGCAGGCTGGCGTCGCGCACGTGCCACATCTGCCAGGTCTCGATGCCGACCAGCGCCGCCGACAGGAACAGCGCAAAGACGATGGTCCAGCTCAGCCAGCGGCCGCGCGGCAAAGGTCGTGGCCGGGACGACACCACCGATGGCGCGGTCAACAACAAGGTCATGACGACGAGTGCTACGCCCAAGAGACTCACAAGGGGCTTAAGTCGGCTCGGTAAAATTGATCGGATTTTTTCAGAACTTTGTTGGGCGTGAAGTTCCGGACGGGCCGGAAACGCTTGCATTCCATCGACTTCTCGGGCGCGGCGGCTGGCATGCGGTTAGCGGATGCCTGCATTGCCGGCGCTCAATCGCGACTTTGCAATGAACCCGCGCCCGGCGCCGCAGACTAAGAGGCGAACAATTGGAGCGATGCAACGTTGATGGCCGTGCACAAAATGCTGGTCCGGTGCTACCGGACGACGCCCGGCGACGCCGGGTGTCTCGATGTGCCGGCCTTCGTCGAAGACGGGTATGTCGAGGACATTGTCGAGCAGGCCGGCGCCTTGCTGCTCGCCTATTCCGAAGCGCCGAACAGCCCGCCCGAGAAGCGGCCGCGAACCGCACACCTCGAGGACGAGCAGGGTCAGATCGTCGCGCGTCTGCGCGTCGTCGGCCCCGGCAAGTTCGTGCGCGTGGCGAACTAAGCGGTTTCGATTCCGAACGTCTCGCGCAGGCCGCAGCGATGGTTCGGCCGCGGCCGAACCGTCATCTCCAGATCGAGCGCTATAGTCCCTCAACCGGGAAAGAACGGAAAATGGGGCATGGGGCACGAACCCGGATGAAAGGGACGCATCATGATCAAGCGTATGCGCGTCGAGCCGTATTCGACTTACCTCGAGCGCTACCGCAAAGGCGGCGTGGCGCATCCGGTCACGATCGCCGACGGTCTGGTGTTTATGTCCGGCCTGCCGCCATTCGATTCGAACGGCGAGATCACGCCGGCGCCGTTCGAGCAGCAATGCGAGCGCGTGCTGGCGCAACTCAAGACCTGCCTCGAAGCCGCCGGCACGTCGCTGGCGAACGTCATCAAGTGCAACGTCTATTGCGTGCCTGGCGCGGAGCGCTTCGCGACGTTCAACGCCGCCTACGACCGCTATTTCCCCAAGGACGCGCCGTCGCGCATTTTCATGTTCATCGACTCCTGGCCGGGGCCGTTCGACATCGAGATGGATTGCGTCGCGGCGCTGTGAATTTGCGGACGACGCGGCCTACCACCAGTTTCCGGTCTTGTGGATGATGCCGGCTGTCGAGTTGGGTGGATGGCCGTTCCGGTCGACTTCGACCACGCTGAGATTGGGATATTCCGCCCACAGGCTGCCGTCCGGGCCCAGCGCGATCGTGCGCTTGGTCGTGCCGTCCGGCAGGTGTTCGTGGACGAAATTGCAGATCAGCCTGTCATTGTGGGTGAATCGCGCGCGCTCGATCCAGCGGTTGGCGTCGTATTTTATGCTGACCTCCGCGGTCCCCCCGTCGGTGAATTTATAGAGTTCTTTGACGAGCAGATTGCGCTCGTAGATTTTCGCTCCGTACCACGTGCCTTTGGCGTTGTAGAGATCCTGGCGAACGAGGTCGTCGTCGTCATTGTACGCGCTGACGATCGAGACCTGCAGCTGATCGTCGCGGAACTGCGCCGACGATTTCTCCAGGCCGCGCTGCGGATCGTAGGTCGTCTCCCTGCGGGCGGTGCTGCCTTCGCTCTGCGTCGCCTGTTTGATCATGACGCCGTCGGCATTGAAGTATCGTTCGCGGTGCCATCGGCGGTGGCCGTCCGGCGTGTAGTTCGTCGATTCCGCATGGCCGGCGACGTATTTGGTTTCGGTATAGCCGGTCGGCGATCCCTGCGCGGTGAGATAGTCGATGCGGATGGTGCGCCCCGAGGCGTCGCGCGTGAACTTGGCGGTGCCGGTCGGCGTGCCTTGTTTGTACGACTGCGACTCCGACGGTAGCTTGGCGCCGCCGGCGTAGGTGTAAGCCGTGTCGCTCGCGACTTTGCCGTCGACCAGAAATATTATCCGGATGATCCGTCCGCCGTCGTCAGTCGTGACTTTGAAATAGCCGCCGTGCATGGCGGCGGCCTGGGGCACTTCGATCACGTATTTGTCGGGCGGGGCGGTGACGACAGTGAGGTTGTCCCGGTAGTAACGCTCCGCGGGCTCGGCGGCCCTGCCCGGGACAATTGTGAAAAGCGCCAGGCCAAGCACAGCGGCAGCAAGCGGCGTGCCCGCGACCCGCGCCACGAGGCGCGCCTTCAGCGTCATGGTGATCCTCCCCACAATGGCCGACCTCGGCAGGTCGACCCCTCGCCCCCGAGTCGACGATAACATCCGATTGTGCAGGTGAAAATGGAGCCCGCGCGCCGGCCCGAGAACATCCTCATCGATTGCGTGGCGGCGGCGAGCTCAACGGGTACTCGACAACAAACGGCGCGATTGCAAAAATGCTCCCGCGCCAGAAAAACGGAGGGAGCGATGAAGATCGATCGTCACCGGTTGGCTTTGCCGGTTCTTGCCATTGGACTTTTGGGGCTCGCGCCGGCTCTCGCGGCCTCGGCGGATGAAGAGGCCGTGGCCAAGAACGTCGAGGCCTTCCGCGCGGCGCAATTCGCGCTCGACGCCAAAACCCTGGACGCGCTCTGTGCGGCTGAGCTGAGCTACAGCCACTCCGACGCCAGGATCGAGGACAAGGCGACCTTCATCGCCAACGCCACCGCGCATCGGAGTTCGAAAACGCTGTCGCTGGCCTATCAGGATACCAAGATTCGCGTGGTCGGCGACGCGGCGATCGTGCGCTTCAAGTGGGTGAGCGAAACCGAGGCGGCCGACGGCAAGAAGGGCTCGACCAATCTGCACATCCTGATGAACTGGCAAAAACGGGGTGCGGACTGGAAGCTTCTGTCGCGCGCGGCGACCAAGCTCTGATCGTCTTCGCGACCGCTTTGGTCAGGACTATTTCTGCCAGAACCATTTGGTGCATTCGAGGCGCGCATGCGTCTGTCAAACGCCGCGCGCCGCTACCGCAACCAAGTGGCGCTATAGTCTTTGAACAAACCCTTGCAGTCACGGTCGCGTTCGACGAATACGTTCCAGCTCCCGCCGCGATCAGAAAGCATATGTCGAATTTGCGTATCAAGCAGGATTTTGTCCGCCAGAGATCGATCCAAAGCAGTTGCGTATGCATCGACAATCCCGCCGCGTCCCGGCCCCGAGGCCTTCAGCAACTCCATATTCTGAGTGTGAAAATGGAATCCTAGAAACACAATTCTACGAGCACTTCCTACCTGCTCTCGAATCGCACTTAGATCGCCTTTGTCTTCCAGCTGCTCGTTGAAGGTCCGAATTTCGCTAGAAAGCTCCACCAGTTCACGGCAATCAGTGAAACCAAATGACACTTGCCGCTGAGACGCTGGCCCCC
>DASUGZ010000160.1:0-11051 GCA_036273755.1 Pseudolabrys sp. | reverse complement strand
CCCCGCCGACCTTTATCGCGTTTATCCGCCGCTGCGTAACGACGGCGCCAGCCCGCAAATGAAGCCGCAGATGAATTTGTCGCCGCTGCTGATCCCGGCCGGCAAATAGAGAACGCACCGAAGGCAAGCAGCCGTTCGTTCCCTCGGATGAGATTCGCGCTCGAATTGGACTTCACCAAAGTTTGGGTGCGGATCACCGGTCAATGGAGCGTCGATAACTATGGCGAGATCAGATTCGACGGCCATCCCCTTCCCGCGGGGTCCGGCGGCGGCGAAACATCGCTAGCGTCTATGGCGACGGGTGGCGGGTACGTGAACTACGGTGACCAGCACGACTTCTGGGTCCACAATGAGGGCACGGCGGGCGCCAACAATCCTTGCGGCTTGAACGTATACCGCATGTCCCTGGAGATAAATCCGGTCCACGAATTTCCGTCGGTCACCGGAGTGGCGCAGCGTCTCGGGCCTTGATTGCCCGCCTCAAGCCTTCATCGCGAACTTGAGCACGTTGCTCGGCGGCACGGGCTTCGTCGAGCGCGTGTTCGGCACGTAAAGCCCGCGGCGCTCGGGCATCGGCTTGAAGGCTTCGGTCAGGCCGACCACGGTCTCGGCGGCGCCGAGGACCAGGAAGCCGTCCGGCGGCATCTGCCGCGCCAGCCGGTTGAGCACGTCGACTTTGATGTTCTGGTCGAAGTAGATCAGCACGTTGCGGCAAAATACCAGATCGAACGTCCCGAGGCCGGAGAAATCATTGAGCAGATTGAGCTGGCGGAACTGCACCATGCCGCGCATCTCGGGTGCGATCTGCCATGCTTCACCAACCTGAACGAAGAATTTCACCAGGTTTTGGATCGGCAGGCCGCGCTGCACTTCGAACTGGTTGTAGATGCCGGCCTGGGCCTTGGCCAAGACCTCGTGCGAAATGTCGGTGGCGACGATCTCCACTTTCCAGCCGGCGAGCGACGGCCCAATAGTCTTTAGCGTCATCGCCAGCGAATAAGGCTCCTGCCCCGTTGCGCAAGCGGCGCACCAGATGCGGATGCGCTTTTCCCGCGCCCGCGCCGCCATCAGCGACGGAATGATGGTGTCGCGGAAATGGTCGAAGGGAATCTTGTCGCGGAAGAAGAAGGATTCATTGGTGGTCATGGCCTCGACCACCTCGACACCGATCGGAGCGCCGAAGGCCGCGGCTTTGAGCCGCTCGACCAATTCGGCGAGACTGGCGAGGCCGTGCTTTCGCGCGACCGGCAACAGCCGGCTCTCGGCGAGGTATTGCTTTTCCGCCGACAGCACCAAACCGGAACGCTGGCGCAAAAGCTGACGCAGATAGTCGAAATCCTGAGGGGTCACGCGCGCTCCCCCGCGAACATCCGCGTCAGGCGCTGGGCGATCTCGTTGAGCGGCAGGACCGCCGAACAGACGCCGGCATGCGCGACCTGGCCGGGCATGCCCCACACCACGCTGCTCGCTTCGTCTTGCGCCACGATGTGACCACCGGCGGCGACAATCGCCTGCGAGCCGCGCAAGCCATCCGAGCCCATGCCGGTGAGCACCAGACCGAGCACCCAGTTGTGCCAAACCTCGGCGGCGGAGGCGAACAGCGGATCGACCGCGGGCCTGCAGAAGTTCACCAGCGGACCGTCGTCGAGCGCGATGACGGCGGCGCCGTCACGGCGCTTGACCGACATGTGCCGGCCGCCGGGCGCAAGATAGATCGTGCCGGCGTTGACCTCTTCGCCGTCCTGGCCTTCGCGCACCGGCCGGTTGGCGATACGGGCGAGATGCTCGGCCATGATGGTCGTGAAGGTCGGCGGCATATGCTGCGTGATCAGCACCGGCGCGCGGTCGAGCACGCCGCCGATCTGGGCCACGATGGCGTTCAGCGCTTGCGGGCCGCCTGTCGAGGAGCCGATGACCAACACGCGCGGCGGCGTTACCGGCATTGCGCGCAAAGAAATCGGCTGCGGCGGCTGACCGGGGCGCGGCTTGAACTGCAACGGCACGACGACGTCGGCGCCACGGGCGCGCTGCTGTGCACCTTGGCGCAGGCGGCGGCCGCGCACGCCGAGATGCCGGATCTTCTCGATCAGTTCGCGGCGGAACTCAGGTGAACCGGTGACTTCGCGATTGCTGGCCGGCTTCGGAATATAGTCGGCGGCGCCGAGCGAGAGCGCGCGCAAGCTGATCTCGGCGTTACGCCGGGTCAGCGTCGAGGCCATGATCACGACCAGATCCCGGCGCTTCTCCAGCAAAAGCGGCAGAGCGGCGATGCCGTCGAGCTCCGGCATGTCGACATCGAGCACGACCACGTCAGGCTCGACGCGCTCGACTTGATTGACGGCGTCGCGCCCGGTGCGAAGCGAGGCAACCACTTCAAGGTCGGGCTCAGCCTCCACCCAACGCGCGAACAGGCCGCGTACGACGACGGCGTCGTCCACGATCATGACGCGCGTGCGTCGCTCGGCGAGGTTGTTGGACGATGTGGGCGCCACGATTACATTCATCGGACTGGAAGCCTTACTATCCTGTTACCACCGTGATGGCGGCGTTCAGATCAGTCCGACTTCCTGGAATTTGGCTTCCACGATCTCCTTGTCGAACGGCTTCATGATGTATTCGTTGGCGCCGGCATGCAGCGCGCGCGCGATATGAGCGACGTCGTTTTCGGTGGTGCAGAACACCACTTTCGGCGAGTCGCCGCCCGGCAGCCGGCGCAACATGCGCAGGAATTCATAGCCGTCCATCTTCGGCATGTTCCAGTCGAGCAGGATCGCATCGGGCAGGCTGCGCCGGCAGGCGTCGAGTGCCTGCTCGCCGTCTTCGGCTTCCACGATGTCGAATTCGAGCCCTTCAAGGATCCGCCGCGCCACCTTGCGGATGACGCTCGAGTCGTCGACCACCAAACACGTCTTCATTTTACCCTCACTGTTCCCGGCCACCGGTTCTAACAAACGTTCCTGAATCGATTTTCACGCCGCCATCGCGTTCGGTATGATGTCGAGAACGCGGTCGACATCGGCGACGATGAGCAGTTGTCCGTCCAAGCGGTAGATCCCGGCCGACACCCGCGCCAGCCGCGCATCGAGATTGATCGGATTGGGTTCGCGCATGCTTTCGTCGAGCTTGAGCACCTCGCCCACGCTGTCGATCAGCAGGCCGTAGGATTCGCCGCGCGATTCGACGCCGATCGCCATGACCGTCTGGCCCGGCTCGCGTTCGCCGAGCCCGAAACGACGCCGCAAGTCGATCAGCGTGACGATGCGGCCGCGCAGATTGAGCAGGCCGGCGATTTCCGGCGGCGCCAGCGGCACCCGCGTCAGGCGCTCGGTGATGAAAACATCCTGCACGCGTACGATCGGCAGCCCGAACAGTTGGCCGCCGATGATGGCGGTCACATATTCCTTGAGGTTTTGCTGGGCGGTGTCTGTCATGGTTGTGCCCGTCAGGCCGCACGGCCGACGTCGGTCTGTTCCTTGAGCGCGGCGATCAGCCCCTGGCGATCGAACTTGGCGACATAGTCATGGAAGCCCACTTGGCGGCCGCGTTCGACCGCCTCGAGCGACACCATCGAAGACAGCGCGATCACCGGCACCTCCGCGGTCGCCGGATCGGCGCGCAGGCGTTCGGCGAATTCGAAGCCGTTCATCTCGGGCATCTCGATATCCGTGACCACCACGTCGAATTCGCGCCCGGCCTTGAACATGGCGAGCGCCTCGGACGCGGAAGAGGCCGCGATCACCTCGTAGCCGGCCACTTGCAGCACCGGCGCGAGCATATTGCGGAAGAACGGGCTGTCGTCGACCAGCAGCAGCGACCGGCGCGCCGCGCGCTTCGGCCGATCCTTGTTGCGGAACCAGTCCTCGAAGGCGAGCGGCAGGAAGTGGCCAACGTCGATAATCTCGGTCGCCTGCCCCTTGATGATGGCCGAACCGAGCACGCCGGAATCGCCGCCGCCGACCTGGATGTCGAGGCGGTCCTCGACGATGTCGACGATCTCGTCGACCACGAGCGCCATCGAGCGGGCGCCGTCGGAGAACACCAGCAGCGGCTGCGCACCTTCGCTCTTGACCTGCACCTTGTCGTTCATGCTGACCAACGGCATCAGCTGGCCGCGGTACTGCACCATATGCCGGCCGTTCGACAGTTCGATTTTGCGGGCGTCGATTTCCTCGAGCCGGGTCACCAGTGACAGCGGCACCGCTTTGGGGTGCGGCGAGCCGGCGCGGAACACCAGAAGCGACGTCGCACTCTCGTCGGCAGCAATGTGGCGGCTCTCTTCGGCTTCGGCCTGCGAGGAGGCGACAGTGCCGAGCGACTGGGCGACACCGTTCGGATCGACGATCATGATCACCGAGCCGTCGCCAAGAATGGTATTGCCGGAGAACATGCCGATGTGGCGCAGCTTGCTCGACAATGGCTTGACCACGATTTCTTCGGTGTGGAAGACGCCGTCGACGACGATGCCGAAGCTCTGGCTGCCAACCTGCGTCACCACGATGAAGCCGGTCTCGACGTCGCCGGGCTTGTCGTCAATACCGAGCAATTGGCCTAGCCGCGCCAAAGGTAGAAGCTTGTCGCGCAGCCGCAAGACGGCGGTGTCCTTGATGCGCTCGACGCGGTGATCGCCGCCGGCGCGGGCCCGCACCAGCTCGATCACGGCGATCTGCGGGATGGCGAAGCGGTCGCCGCCCGATTCGACGATCAGCGCGGCGACAATCGCCAGGGTCAGCGGAATCTTGATGGTGAAGCTCAAGCCCACGCCCACGACCGATTTGACGTCGATGGTGCCGCCGATCTGGTCAATATTGTTGCGCACCACGTCCATGCCGACGCCGCGGCCGGACACGCTGGTGATCTTCGCCGCGGTCGACATGCCGGGCGCGAAGATAAATTTGTGAATCTGCGCCTCGCTCAGCTTGTCGGCATCGGTCTCCGACACCAGTCCTTGCGCGATCGCCTTGGCCTTGATCCGCGCGGTGTCGAGCCCGCGGCCGTCGTCGGCGACCTGAATGATGATGTGACCGCCTTCGTGATAGGCGGACAGGCGGATGCGGCCGTGTTCCGGCTTGCCGGCAGCGCGCCGCTGCGCGGGCGTCTCCAGACCATGGTCGGCCGAATTGCGCACCATATGGGTGAGCGGATCCTTGATCAGGTCGAGCACCTGGCGATCGAGCTCGGTCTCGGCACCTTGCATCTCCAGATCGATCTGCTTACCGAGTTCGTTGGACAAGTCGCGCACGATGCGCGGCAGCTTCTGCCAGGCGTTGCCAATCGGCTGCATGCGCGTCTTCATGACGCCTTCCTGCAGCTCGGCGGTGACGCTCGAGAGACGCTGCAGCGGCACCTTGAATTCCGAATCTTCGTGCCGGCGCACGATCTCCAGGAGTTGGTTGCGCGTCAGCACCAGCTCGGAGACCATCGTCATCAGCTGTTCGAGGGTGTCGACGGTGACGCGGATCGACTGGTTGGCCGCCTTGGCGACGTCGTCTTCCTTGGGCGCTTCGCCTGGCGCGGGTTTGGCGGGCTTCGGCGCGGGCGGATCGACCGGCGTTTCGCGGAAGGCGCGCTCGAGATCGTCAAGCGAATCCTCGCCGGGCCGCAACGGCCGTTCCAGCACTTGCGGCGCGAGCGTGCCGACCGCGTATTGCGGCTCCTGGCGCGGGGTCGCCGGCGCAAGGCCGTCGACCATGCGCTCGAGATCGGTGATCAGATCCTGGTCGCTGCCATCGGGCTCGCGCTGCTCGCGCTCGAGCGATTCCAGAATCTGCTTGATGCGGTCGATGGTGGTCAGAATGAGCGTGACGGCTTCGCTGGTGGCGCGATGGCCGTCGCGGAACTTGCCCATCAACGTTTCGGCGGCGTGCGCCAAGGCTTCCAGCCGCGGTAGGCCGAGGAAGCCGCAGGTGCCCTTGATGGTGTGCACCAGGCGGAAAACGTTGCCGAGAATCTTGGCGTTGTTGGGATCCTGCTCGAAACGCACGAGTTCGACGTCGACGACGTCGAGACTCTCGTTCGTCTCGGTGACAAATTCCCGCAGCAGGTCGTCCATGAAAAACGCCTTCGTCGACGCGCGCCGGCCGGAGTCCGCTCTCGGTCAGGGAGCTCGGCCAGTGTGTCGTTGAAGCGTTTAATTTTAGTTGCGGTAACCCGCTCGAGCGCGGCGGTTTAACCGTTCGTTAACCACGATGGCATCGCGTCACTGCGCGCTCACGGCGACTGCGTCACCTTCCATGGCCATCGCGACTTTGACGCCGGCCGCCTGCGCCAAAAGGTTGGCGTAGAAGGGCTGGATGCGGTGGGCGTCGAGCGGCGCATCGCCGGTCTCGCCCGCCAGCAGCGCGGCCACCGCCGGCGGAACCTTGGCATTGGTGCCGGCGGCACTGACCTTGAAGCCCATGGCATCGCCTGCCCCGATCGGGTCCACCGTAAGCTGGCCGCCGCGCGGGATGGTTTGCCCGGCAATCAGCAGCAAATTGAGCAGCAGCTTGACCCGGTTCTTGGCCAACAAGGCCCGCGGCAGGTTCCAGGCCATCTTGGTCTTGTCGTCTTCGAAAAAGCCCCGGCTGATGGTCTCGGCGTCGCCAAGGTCGATCTGGGCCCCGGCCGAGCCGGCCGCGCCAAAGGCGATGCGGCAGAACTGCAGCTTGGCCGAGGCGGTGCCGGCGCTGCGCTTGATCAGGTCGAGGGCGAAAGTCTTGGTCTCTTCGTCCTTCTCCTCGGCCAGCACTTCCAGCCCGTTGACGATGGCTCCGACCGGGCTGATCAGGTCATGGCAGACGCGCGAGCACAGCAGGGCCGCAAGATCGAGCGCTTCGATGGGCGTTCCGGACATGGACGGGTCTCCGCGGGGCGTGCAGGGTGCCAAAAAGCCGCCGAATCGCTGGACGCGCCGGCTGGCGGGCGTGATACACCGCACCGCCGCAACCGCCAAGGACCGGCCAAAGACCCTACACGAGGAACCTTGCACACCGTGACCGCCGCCATCGGCCAATGTGAAGCCGAAGAGCTCCTCGAGCCGCTGACCGAGATCGTCTCGCGCGCGGCGGCGGCGACGCTCGCCACGCCTTCTTCGTCAGTCGAACGGCACATCAAGAATGATCTCTCGCCGGTCACCGCCGCCGACGTGGCCTCCGAAGCGGTCATTGTCGAGGGCGTTTCGCGGCTGCTGCCGGGCGTCACCGTGATCGCCGAGGAAAGCGTCGCCGGCACTGCCGGGGCCAGCCTTGCGCCGAGCTTCGTCGTCGTCGACCCGCTCGACGGCACCAAGGAGTTTCTCGCCGGCCGCGACGAATTCACCGTCAACCTCGCCATCGTCACGCAGGGCGTTCCCGTCGCCGGCATCATTGCCGCGCCGGCGCAGGGCCTGCTGTGGCGTGGAGTCGTCGGCGGCAAGGCCGAACGGCTGCGCCTGCGCTTTGGGGCGGGTCTCGCAAATGCGGATGACCGGAGCGCCATCCGCACGCGCGCGGCGCCGGAACAGGTCGTTGTGGCGGCCTCGCGCAGCCATCTCGACAAAGCGACGGAAGGTTTCATCGCGCGGCTGCCGGTGGCGCGGCGCTTCATGTGCGGCTCGGCGGTGAAGTTCTGCTACCTCGCGCAAGGCGACGCCGACGTCTACCCGCGGCTGTCGCCAACGCATGAGTGGGACATTGCGGCAGGCTGCGCGATCGCGACCGCGGCCGGCGGAACGGTGACGGCGCCGGACGGCAAGCCACTTCGCTTCGGCCGCCGCGATGAAAACTTTCTGGTGCCCGGATTCCTCGCCTGGGGCGATCCGGCAGCGCGCGCGAAAAATCGCTGAGGTCGCGCCGCTCAGGGCGCGATGGTCTGCAGCACCGCGGGCCACTTGCGCGTCGCGCGCTCGATGACGGCGGCCGGTTCGGCCAAGAATGTCGCACGTGCCTCAGCGCTGTAGAACAGATAGAGCCGCTGTCGGTCGACCGCCCAAAACAGCGGATGGCCCGGCACCGAATTGCCGCGGGCGATCGCCACCGGATCGTAGCCGCCGAAACGCGGCCGATAGACCTCCGGATTTTCGGCAAAGGCGGCCCGGTTGCCCTTGTTGATGAAACGCCAGACCACACCGTCGAGACGCAGCTCGAAATTGGCGCGGCCGATCTTGGGCTTGCCGTCGACGAAATAGGCGACCGGGTCGAAGCCGCTGATCGCCAGCCCGGTCGAGGCATTGACGACGACCGGATCGTTCGGAGCAGAAATCGCCGAACCGACAAAAATCGGCCCGAAAACCGCCAACCCCAGCGCCAGGCCGACCGCGAGCGGCGACTTCCGTTGTTGCCGTGCTGCAGTCATAGTCCTCGGCGACGTTTGAGCGATTCGGGGTGTGCGCCCGGGAGGCGCTTCTCCGCCATATTAAGGTCACCCGCGTAAGCGACGGGTTAAGCGGACCAGTTAATTCAATGGCAATGGAGCATCCGATGCGCGCCACCTTGCGCCTTGCGGCCCTCACGCTGTGTCTCGTCGGTTTTGGCGCCGGGACGGCCACCGCCCAACAGCCGGCCCCGCCGCCTCCTGCGCACCACAGCAAAGACACGTTCGGCCCCGACGAGATCATCCGTCAGGGGCACAAGTTCTTCGGCACCGTCTCGCGCGGCCTCGCGCAGGTCGTGCAGGAGGCGGTCAGCCGCTGGGGCGAGCCGAACGGTTACGTGCTCGGCCAGGAAGGCTCGGGCGCCATCGTGGTCGGACTGCGCTACGGCGACGGCAAGCTCTACACCAAGAACGCCGGCGACCGCCGCGTGTTCTGGGAAGGCCCTTCGGTCGGCTTCGACTACGGCGGCGAAGGCGCCCGCACCATGATGCTGATTTACAATCTGCCGGCCACCGATGCGATCTACCAGCGCTTCGCCGGCATTGACGGCTCCGCCTATTTTATCGGCGGCTTCGGCATGACCGCGCTCGCCAACGGCGGCGTCATTGTGGTTCCGATCCGCTCCGGCGTCGGCTTAAGGCTCGGCGCCAACATCGGCTATCTCAAATTTACGCCGCGGGCGACATGGAACCCGTTCTGACGGGCGTAACGTCTCAATATCATCGTCACCTTTCATTATTATTGTCGAGCACCGGGACGCCGGCCCCGGGTTCGGGTTAATGTGCGGTCTAGAGGCTGAGCCGGGCGTGAGTTGGAGACGTCGTTCATGATCGAACCGATCATGTATTTCGGAATCGGATTCCTGGTCGCCGCCCTCATCGGGCTGGTCATCGTTCCCCTTGTCCACAATCGTGCGGTCCGCCTGACCGTGCGCCGGCTCGAAGCGGCGACGCCGCTGTCGATGGCGGAAATCCAGGCCGACAAGGACCAGTTGCGCGCCGAATTCGCCATGTCGACACGGCGTCTGGAAATGAGCGTCGAGCAACTCAAGGCGCGGACCACCAGCCAATTCGCCGAAATCGGCAAGAAGGGCGACTCGATCAACCGGCTCAAGATGGAGCTCGGCGAAAAAACCGCCGCGATCTTCGCGCTGGAGGCGCGCGACAAGGCGCTGCGCGATCAACTGCGCGCGACCGAAGAGGAAGTCACGGCCAAGACCGGCATCATGCACGAGGCCGAACGTTCGCTCGCCGACAAGGAAGCCGAGCTTGCCAAGCTTACCGGCGCGCTCGACGAGAGCGCGACGCTGGCGGACTCGCGCAAGATCGAGGTCGACACCCTCAGCAATGAAGTCGGCTCGCTCAAAGAGCGCCTCGCCGAGGCCAACATCTCGCTCAAGGCGGTGGAAAGCCGCCGTGACGCCGAGCGGGTTGAGCTCATGGCCGCCACCCAGGATTTGACTGAAGAGCGCGGGCGAGCTGAAAATCTCAGTCGCCGCGTCGGCGAGCTCGAGCAGCAACTGGCGGCGCAGACTCGCGAAGCCGAATTGCTAGGCCAGCGCGTGCAGGATCTCGAAGGCCGTCTCGGCGAGCAAGTGCGGCTGTCCAATCAAGCGGAATTCGAGCTCAACCAGGTCAACGTCGAATTGCTCGCCGCGCGCAAAGGCGAAAACGACCTGCGCACCGCCATCGCCGCCCTGCACGAGCGTACCACTGCCGCGTTCGAGACGCTCAAGGCGGAACGCGCTCAGCTGCAATCCGATCTCAGCCGCACTGCCGACGAGCGCGACCGCCTGGCGCGCGACCTCGGCGGCATGAAACGCGAGGCCGAGGAGAATTGGGCGGCGGAGCGGGTTGAGAACGCGCTGTTGCGTGAGCGCATCAATGACGTCGCCGCCGAAGTCGCGCGCATGGCCTCGAAGCTGGAAGGGCCGAATTCGCCGATCGACGCGATTCTCGCGGCCGAGACCGCGCGCGACCAATCCGGGGCAGCGGCCGGCGCAGAGCTAGAGGCGGCATCGGGCGATCTCGCCGATCGCATCCGCGCGCTGCAAGGCCACGCATCGCGCGTGGCACGGAGCGACAAGCCCACCACCCGCAATTAAGGACTTATTCGATCGCGCGTGATCATATCCGAAAACCGGCACCCACTTTTCGGGATCATGCGCCTGCGCTTGACACGTCTTAGAGCCGCTCTTTATATCGCGGCCGTTGCGACCGGGCGCTTAGCTCAGCGGGAGAGCGTTCCCTTCACACGGGAGAGGTCGTAGGTTCAATCCCTACAGCGCCCACCATTGAATCCCCTGTTTCCAGTGATTTTTTTGGAGCGTGGCGCGATTTCATTCGGCAACTCGGAACAGAACGAAACGCGAAGACGGCACTTCGACTCGTGGAAAACCCGTGGACTTTGTTCACCGCACGTTCCATGCGGTCAATCGATTAGAGTTGCGCCGCTCTTTGAGCGTCGATGCCTGTCACTCGGATATGAGCTGCTCCGGGGTCACGCGAGTAAGTCCGTGCGAAGTTGACGCAAACTAGGTGATTCAGAGAAGCTTGGTACCAAATTTTTGAATCGCTAATCCGTTTCTTAGTTCACGGAAAGCAGCTTGTTCGCCCAGCGTTTCACGAAGGGCGCCCAGCGACGTGGTACCGTCGAGTCAACTCACCAATCATGGCTAACGAATAAGTCATCCCACCAAGTTCTGGTGCTCGAAAGAACCTCG
>DASUGZ010000159.1:0-31430 GCA_036273755.1 Pseudolabrys sp. | reverse complement strand
TCGTGGCGCCGATCAGAATGAGGAAGATCATGGCCGTGATCTGCGTGGTCTTCTCGACCACCGGCATCATCAGCCCACGCAAGCCCGCCTTGCGCATCGCGAGCAGGATGGCGCCAACGGCGCCGATCGAGGCCGCTTCGGTCGGCGTCGCCACGCCGCCGAGAATCGAGCCGAGCACCGCCGCGATCAGCAAAAGCGGCGCAACCAGCACGGCGGCGAGCCGCCGCGCCAGGGCAAAGCCGCGCGGCGCATTCGGATCGGGCGGGAGCGCCGGCGCGGCCTGCGGGCGCAGCAGCGCCACCGCGATCACGTAGACGAGATAGAGCGCGACCAGCGCGAAGCCGGGCAGCAGCGCGCCGGCAAACAGATCGCTGACGGTGACCGAGCGCGGCGCAAAGACTCCTTTCGCAAGCTGCGCCGCCTGGTACGAGTTGCCGAGCTGGTCGCCGAGCAGCACCAGCACGGTCGCCGGCGGAAAGATCTGCGCCAGCGTCGCGGTGGCGGCGACAGTGCCGGCGGCAAGGCGCGGGTCGTAGCCGAAGCGCAACATTGCCGGCAGCGCGATCAAACCCATGGTCACGGTGGTGGCGCCGACGACGCCCTTCGCCGCGGCGAGCAGCGTGCCGACCACAATCACGGAAATGCCGAGCCCGCCACGCAGCGTGCCGAACAGCCGCCCCATGGTCTCGAGCAGTTCCTCGGCGACGCGCGAGCGCTCCAGCATGACGCCCATGAAGATGAACATCGGGATCGCCAGCAGTGTCTCGTTGGTCATGACGCCGAAGATGCGCTGCGGCAGCGCGCCGAGGATGCCAAAATCCATCGCGCCGAGGGCGTGACCGAAAACGGCGAAGGCGAGCGATATGCCGGCAAGCGTCATTGCCACTGGATAGCCGATCATCAGCGCGGCGATCACTGCGACGACCATCAGAACGGCAAGGAGTTCGGCGAGCGGCATTAACGCGGCCTCGACAGCGCGCCCAGCGCCCTGATTACTTGCGCGATGCCCTGCAACGCCATCAGCACGGCGAACAGCGGGATCAGCGTCTTGAGCAAAAACACCAGCGGCAGGCCACTCGATTCTTGCGAACGCTCGAGAATCGCCCAAGAGCGCGCGGCATAGGGCACGCTCAGTCCGATCAGCACGGCGGCGAACGGCAGCAGCAACAGCAACGAGCCGATGAGATCGACGATCGCCTTGGTGCGCGGCGAGGCCTCGGCATAGAATATGTCGACCCGCACATGGCCCCCGGCCTTCAGCGTCCAGGCAGCCGCCAGCATGAACAGCGTGGCATGCGCATAGATCACTGTTTCGGTCGCCCAAATCGAGCCCAGCGCGAACAGATAGCGCGCCACCACCAGCGCGAATTCCAACAGCACGACGGCCAGCGCCAGCCACGCCACGGCGCGGCCAATGGCCGTATTCAGGCGGTCGATGCGGTCGGCAAGCGCAAGGGCAAAAGTCATGGCGCCGATGATGGCACAATGCGGGGTCTTTTGGTTATACTCCCGCCATGTCCGAACATGACCACGACCACGATCATTCCGAGCTTTCCGAGACCCAGTTGCGCGTGCGTGCGCTGGAAACCATCCTCACCGAGAAAGGCTATGTCGATCCGGCGGCACTCGACGCCATCGTCGAAGCCTACGAGACGCGCATCGGCCCGCGCAACGGCGCGGCCGTCGTCGCCAGGGCGTGGAGCGATCCGGCCTTCAAGACCGCGCTGCTCGCAGACGCCTCCAAGGCGGTGGCGACGCTTGGCCATATCAGCCGCGTCGGCGATCATCTCATCGCCGTCGAAAACACTCCGAAAACACACAACATGATCGTCTGCACCCTGTGCTCCTGCTATCCGTGGGAAGTGCTCGGCCTGCCGCCGATTTGGTACAAGTCGGCGCCCTATCGCTCGCGCGCGGTGAAGGACCCCCGCGGCGTGCTCGCCGACTTCGGCGTCACGCTGCCGCAGGGTACCGACATCCGCATCTGGGATTCGACCGCCGAGACGCGCTTCATCGTGTTGCCGATGCGCCCTGCCGGCACCGCGGGCTGGAGCGAGGAGAAGCTTGCCGATCTGGTCACGCGAGATTCGATGATCGGCACCGGCCTGCCGAAGCAGCCGGGGGTGAAATAATGGACGGCATTCACGACATGGGCGGCATGGACGGCTTCGGCAAAGTCGAGGCCGAACAGAACGAGCCGCCGTTCCACGAAAAGTGGGAAGGCCGCGTGATGGCGATGCAGCGCGCCATGGGTTATGCCGGCGCCTGGCACATCGACCACGCGCGCTATGCGCAGGAGCGCATCCCGCCGCACATCTATCTCAAGGCGTCCTATTACCAGAAATGGGCGCTGGCTATGGAGACCAACATCGTCGAGCGCGGCCTTGCTGGCGCCGACGAACTGAAAGCCGGGCATGCGCTGCGGCCAGGCAAGGCGCTGCCGCGCAAATTCACGCCCGATCTGGCGGCGAAGCTCACGCGCGGCTCGTTCCATCGCCAGCAGCCGGCGCCGGCGCGCTTCAAGATCGGTGACCGCGTGCGCACCAGGAATATGCACCCGGAAACGCATACGCGGCTGCCGCGCTACGCGCGCGACAGAGTCGGCATCGTCGAGGCGAACCAAGGCTGCCACATGTATCCGGATTCGGTCGCTTCCAATCTCGGCGACAATCCACAGTGGCTCTACACCATCGTTTTCGATGGACGCGAACTGTGGGGCGCGGATTCCGACCCGACGCTGAAGGTGTCGATCGAGGCGTTCGAGCCGTATCTTGAGCCGGTCTGAGGTCAGAATGGAACACGACCATCACCACCACGAGCACGGGTCGGAACTCTCCGATATGCAGTTACGCACGCGCGCCATCGAAACCATCCTCCTGGAAAAAGGCTACATCGAGCAGGCGGCCATCGACGACCTGATCGAGACCTACGAGAAGAAGATCGGCCCGCGCAACGGCGCGCAGGTGGTGGCGAAAGCCTGGTCCGATCCGAATTTCCGAAAATGGCTGTTCGAGGACGGCACCGCAGCCATCGGCTCGCTCGGCTTCGGCGGGCGCTCGGGCAATCACCTCGTCGCGCTGGAGAACACGCCGACGGTGCACAACATGATCGTCTGCACGCTGTGCTCCTGCTACCCGTGGGCGGTGCTCGGCCTGCCGCCGCTCTGGTACAAATCGGCGCCCTATCGCTCGCGCACCGTCGCCGATCCGCGCGGCGTGCTGGCCGATTTCGGCGTGAGCCTGCCGAAAGACACCGAAATCCGCGTTTGGGATTCGACCGCAGAGCTGCGCTATATGGTGGTGCCGATGCGGCCCGCAGGCACCGAAGGTTGGAGCGAGGACAAGCTCGCCGAACTGGTCACGCGCGACAGCATGGTCGGCACCGGTTTTCCGAAATCGCCAAAGGATCTGACATGAACGGCGCGGCGGACATGGGCGGTATGCACGGGTTCGGCGCCGTGGTGCCGGAAAAAGATGAGCCGGTCTTCCACGCCGACTGGGAAGGCCATTCGTTCGCGCTCAACATGGTGACCGGCGTCGCCAATCTGTGGAACATCGACGCGTTCCGCTTCAAGCGCGAAAGCCTGCCGCCGCCGGAATATCTCAATCTCAGCTATTATGGGCTGTGGACGCGTACGCTCGAACTCATGATGCTGGAATACGGCGTAGCGACACCGGAAGAGTTGAAAGCCGGCCATGCCATCGCGCCAATCAAAAAGGCGGCGCACGCGGTCACCGCTGCCGAGTGCGACAACATGGTGCGTTGCGCCCGGCCGTTCAGCCGGGGCACCGCCGAACCCGCCAAGTTCAAGGCCGGCGACAAAGTGCGTGCCAGGAATATGCATCCGCAGCACCACACGCGGCTGCCGCGCTACGCGCGCGGTCACGTGGGCGAGGTGGTGCGCATTGTCGGCTGCCACGTCTTCCCCGACAGCAACGCCAGCAATCGCGGCGAGGATCCGCACTGGCTCTACACGGTGCGTTTCGACGGCCGCGATTTGTGGGGCGCCGACAGCGATCCGACCGTACGCGTCTGCATCGAGGCTTGGGAGCCTTACCTGGAACGGCCATGATCGACCAAGCCGCCGCACGGCGCGCCGCGCAGGAAGTGCCGAGCATTCCGCGAGATGCCGACGGGCCGGTGTTCCGCGAGCCGTGGGAGGCGCAAGCCTTCGCCATGACCCTGGCGTTGCATGGGCGCGGTCTGTTCACCTGGAGCGAATGGGCGGCGGCACTCGCGGCCGAGATCAAGCGCGCGCAAGGCGCGGGCGATCCCGACACCGGCGAGACTTATTACTCGCACTGGCTCGCCGCGCTGGAAAAACTGGTGGCGGAAAAGGGCGTGGCAACTTCGGATACTTTGCACCGCTATCGCGACGCCTGGGACCACGCCTGCGACCGCACCCCGCACGGCCAGCCGATCGAGTTGCGGCCGGACGACTTTAAATAATTTCTTGCGCATGATCTTGTCCGAAAACCGGCTCCCACTTTCGGGATCATGCGTTAGACGCCCACCATCCGCTCGCTCACGATATAGCCGGTGAGCAGCGCGGCGCCGAACAGGACAATCAGCAGCGCCGCCGCGGTCTCCACCCCGCGCAGGAACAGCATGCCTTTGCCGGGCTTGCCTTTAGCCAGCCGCCCGGCAAAACCGCGCGCGCCGACGGCGATAGTTGCGACGATGGCGACCGTGATCGCGGTGCCGAGTCCCATCACGAAGGTCGAGGCGACGCCGATCCAGAACAGGCCTTGTGCCAGCGCGAAGACCAGCACGATGATGGCACCCGAGCACGGCCGCAGTCCCACCGCGACGATCGCCGACAACCCGCGGCGCAACCAATGCGGGCCTTTCAACTCGCGCGGTTCCGGCGCGTGGGCGTGGCCCCAGGCATGCGCCTCGTCCTCATGATCGTGGTCGTGGCCATGATGATGCGAATGGCTATGACCATGGTCGTGTCCGTGATGATGGTCGTGATGATAATCCTGCGCATCCGGGCGCAGCAGATGCCAGAAAGCGCGGCCCTTCACCCAGAATAATCGTAAGCCGATCAGCACGATCAGCGCGTAGCTGACGATTTCGATCATGCGCACAGCGGTGCCCATCACGTGCGCGGTGGCGCCGAGCAGCGCCGCGGCAATACCGACGATGGCGATGGCGGTAAAGGCTTGCAGAATTGCGGAGGCGAACGACAGCGCGATACCGCGCCGCCAGGTCTCGTCATTGGCGACGAGATAAGACGAGATCACCGCCTTGCCATGGCCGGGTCCCGCGGCGTGGAAGACCCCGTAGGCAAACGAAATACCCATCAACGTCCATGCAGCACTGCCGTCAGCCTTGGCGGCGCGGATCGCGCCCGACAGCATGCGGTAGAACTCGGCCTGCTTCTCCAGGATCCAGCCGGTGAACGGACCGAAACTCGGCGGCGCCGGGCTACGCGAAATGCCGAACGGCTGCGCCAGCGCGGCATCTGCGACACCAAGCAAGATCACAATGCCAAGCACAATGAGTGCGCAGTGTGCGAGCGTGAAATGGCGACCGGGTTTCATTCTTGTAGTCCCTTACGCCGCCCCGCGTGGTCTTACGGACAATGCACCAGAATCTTGTTCGCGAACTGCGCGCCAATCGCCAACGTCGTGTTCTGCTGGTCGGCCGGGATCATGCTCAGCGCCTTGCCTTCGGCGAAGGTCATCTCGCGCGGCTTCACCACGTCGGCCTTGCAGTTCGGCGCGCCGACGAGATGCACTGGCTCCTTCCTGGCCCATTCGAAGTCGACGAAGATGGTCGGGTCGTAGACCTCGATCGTCAGCTCCTTCGCCTTCAGCGGAGTCTTGAACGGCAGGGTGAAGTTGAGCGTGAGGACAGAATCGCTGAAGTCGAGCCAGTAGTCCGGCGCGGGCTCTTTGAGTTCGGCCTTCTTGCCATCGGCGGTGGCGTAGGTGAAATAGTTGTATTCCTTCAGCGACTCGACGTTGACTTTGGCAAGGGGACTAAGCTCCTCGCGGGTGAACTTGCCCTTTTCCTTGCTCTCCAGCCCTTGCGTGGCAAAGGCCGAGAACATGTCGTCGAAGGCCCAATGGTGTCGCACACCGGTAATGCTACCGTCCGGCGCGTAGACGAGTTCGGTCTGCATGGTCACCCAGACATGCGGATGCGCGCGCGCCGGCGCAGCAAAGGCGAGGCTCGCCAGCGCCAGCAGCAGAATGCGGGGCGATGCGGTCATGCGCCGCACCCTATCATGGAGTGCGGCATAAAGGTGGCGCATAACAGCGTCGCGATATGCCGAATTTATTTCGGCGCGATGCCGGCTGCTTTGATGAGCTGGCCGTTGCGGGCAAGATCGCCGGCGACGAACTTGTCCATTTCGGCGGTCGTCATCGGCATCGGATCGACCGCGAGCTTTTTCATCTTCGCCTTCATCTCCGGCGTCGCCAGCACCTTCATGCCGACGTCGTGGAATTTTTCCACAATCGCGCGCGGGGTCTTTGACGGCATGAAGATCGCATACCAGACCGCCGTCACAGCATTCGGGAGGCCAAGATCGCCCGGCGCCGGCACGTCCGGGAGATCGGAGGCACGGGACGCCGTCGACACCATCAGCGGCACGACGCGGTGGTCACGGATCAGCGGCAGGGCGGTCGAAATCGGTGTGAACAGGAAGTCGATACGGCCGCCGAGCAGGTCGGTCAGCGCTTCTGCGCCGCCTTTGTAAGGCACGTGCGTCGTCTGGATACCGGCCGCGAGGCTAAACCGGAGGGCGCTGATGTGGGTCGCGGTACCGACGCCGGCCGAGCCGTAGTTGATCGTGCCAGGCTTTGCCTTTGCCGCGGCGATGAGGTCCTTGGCGGTTTTCCAGCCTTTCGTCGGCGAGACCAGCAGCACATTGGCGTTCTGGCCAAGCATCAGCACCCCCGACAGATCTTTGGCGATGTCGTAGGGAAAATTGGGCACGATCCATGGTGCGATGGTCTGCGCCGACGAATTGGCGAGGATGGTGTAGCCGTCCGGCTTCGCGCGCACGACCTCGCCGATGCCGATGGTGCCGCCGGCGCCGCCTTTGTTCTCCACCGTGATCTGCTGGCCCAACTCCTTCGACATCGCATCGAAGACGGTGCGAGGGATGATGTCGGTGGCGCTGCCGGCGCCGAACGGGATGTAAGCGCGGATCGGCTGTGCCGGCCAGCTCTGGGCCATGACGACGGACGACAAAGCAACACTTGTCGCGACAAGCGCGATGCGGACGAATTTCATGATCCCCTCTTCTCTCAACTGACGATTTTCGACTAACCCCTCACGGGCATCCTATACGCCAGCCGCGCCCCCGTCCGCTCGCGGATCGTGGCCACCCTCCAGCGTACCGTCGGGATGCAGCATGACGGCGCCAGCATGGCCCATGGTGTCGGAATAAGCATCGGCGACAACCTCAATGTCGTGGCCCGCGGACATCAGCCGGTCGATCAGCTTCTCATCGAAGCGCGACTCCATGCGCAAGTTGGTGACGGTCGAGCCCCAAGTGCGGCCGAGCAGCCACCGCGGCGCGTCCAGCGCCTTGTCGAGCGGCTGACCGAAAGTGACGTGGCGCGTGAAAATTGCGGCCTGCGATTGCGGCTGGCCGTCGCCGCCCATGGTGCCGTAGGCCATGACGCGGCCATCCTTGAGCTCGGCAAGCGCCGGGTTGAGGGTATGGAACGGACGGCGGCCCGGCGCCAGCGTGTTGACCGCGCTGGGGTCGAGCGAGAAGCTGGCGCCGCGGTTCTGCATGAGGATACCGGTTGCCGGCAGCACGCAACCGGAGCCGAACTCCCAATAGAGCGACTGGATGTAGGAGACGACGAGACCAGAGCTGTCTGCCGCGCCCATCCAGATGGTGTCGCCCTCGCCATAGGGGGCGGGCCACTTGGCGGCTCTCTTGCGGTCGATCTTGCCAGCCTCGGCGTCGAGGAATCCCGGCGCGAGGAACTGGCTGAGATCGGCGGCGATCTTGTCCGGATCGGTGACAACGCGGTCGCGCACGCGGAAGGCACGTTTGGTCGCCTCAACCAGGCCGTGGATATGTTCGAAGCTTTCGGCCTGCGTCACGCGCAACCGCTCGAACAGGGCGAGGATCATGAGCGAGGCGAGCCCCTGCGTCGGCGGCGGCGCATTGTACAACGTCCCCGCATTAACTCCGACGCTCAGCGGCTCGGCGACCCAGGCGTGGAAATTTGCGAGGTCGCCGCGCGTGACTGGCGAGCCGATGCGCTCCAGATCGGTGGCGATCTCGCGGCCGACATCGCCGCGGTAGAAGTCGTCGAGGCCGGCATGGGCGAGTTGATCGAGTGTCGCGGCGAGCGCTGTCTGTTTCAATTGCGCGCCGACCTCGGGCACTTTGCCGTCGATCAGGAAGGCGGCGCGGAAGCCCGCCGCCCTGTCCATTTCCGGCAGCTTTTCGCGCGTCAGCCGCGCCTGGCTGCGGGTGACCGTGTAGCCCTCGCGGGCGTGCTTGATCGCGGATGCGAGCAGCACGTCGAGCGGCAGCCGCGCGCCTAACGCCCTCGCCGCCTCCTGCGCGAGCTTCCACGCCGCCACGGCGCCCGGCACGGTGAGTGCGGCGAGTGGGCCGCGCGCCGGGATATCGTCGTAGCCGGCATCGCGGTAAAGCCGCGGCGTCGCCTTGGCGCCGGCGCGTCCGGCCCCCATAAGCGCGCGCACGCGGCCCGAACGCTCGCGGATCAGCCAGAAGCCGTCACCGCCGATGTGATTCATGTGCGGATAGACCGCAGCGATGCTCGCAGCCATCGCCAGCATCGCCTCGACGGCGTTGCCCCCTTCGGCGAGGATCGCGCGGCCGTCCTCGACCGTTTTCATGTGCGGCGCGCAGACGACGCCGCGCCGATGTCCGGCGCTGTGGAGGGTCATGCGGCGACGCTATCGAGTCCGCGCTTTTTCAGCAACGCATCGACCGACGGCAGCCGGCCGCGGAAGGCCTTGTAGGCCTCGGCCGGATCGCGCAGATTGCCTGCGCCGTAGACATATTCGCGCAGACGCCTGGCGATTTCCGGATCGAAGGCATTGCCGGTTTCGGTGAAGGCCTCGAAGGCGTCGGCGTCGAGCACCTCGGACCACAGGTAGGAGTAATACCCGGCCGCGTAGCCGCCGCCGGAGAACAGATGCTGGAAATGCGGCAGGCGATGCCGCATGACGATCTCCGCCGGCATGGCGAGACGCGCCAGATCGTCGCGTTCGAATTGGCCGACGTCGAGCTTCGCGCTGTCCGGCAGTGCGTGGATGTCGAGGTCGACCAACGCGCAGGCGGTGTATTCGACCGTGGCAAAGCCCTGGTTGAAGGTCCGCGTCGCCAAGACACGGTCGAGCAGCGGCTTCGGCATCGGCTCGCCGGTGCGCGCATGGAGCGCGTATTTTTGCAGGATCTCCGGCACCTCCAGCCAATGCTCGTAGAGCTGCGACGGCAGTTCGACGAAATCGCTCGGCACTGCGGTGCCGGCAAGCAGCGGATAGGTCACGTTGGACAAAAGGCCGTGCAGCGCATGGCCGAATTCGTGGAACAGCGTGCGCGCGTCCTCGAAGGACAGCAGCGCCGGCTCGCCCGCCGCGGGTTTGGAGAAATTGCACACGTTGAGGATGATCGGGCGAACATCATCCACGAGCTTTTCCTGGTCGCGCAACGAGGTCATCCAGGCACCGGAGTGCTTTGACGCGCGCGCGAAATAGTCGCCGATGAACAGCCCGACATGAGCGCCGGTCTTGTCCTTGACCTCCCAGGCGCGGGCATCTGAGTGATAGAGCGGCACGGCGGCGGGCGTGAAAGTAAGACCGAACAGCCGGCGCGCGGTCTCGAAAGCCGCCTCGATCATCTTGTCGAGCTGCAGATAAGACTTGAGCTCGGCTTCGTCCAAGTCGAACTTCGCCTTGCGCAGTTTTTCGGCGTAGTAGCGCCAGTCCCATGGGGCCACCGCGAAGTTGCCACCCTCTTGCGCGATCATCTCCTGTAAGGCGTCGCGCTCGATCTGCGCTTTGACGCGGGCGCGACGCCAGACCTCGTCGAGCAGCTTGCGCGCCGCGGCCGGCGTCTTGGCCATCTGGTCGTCGAGACGATAGTCGGCAAAGGTCGCAAAGCCGAGCAGCCCGGCGCGCTCGGCGCGCAAGGCCACCATCTCGGCGATCAGCGCGCGGTTGTCGGTCACGCCGCCGCTTTCGCCGCGTTTGATCCAAGCATTGAAGATCTTCTCGCGCAGGTCCCGGCGCGCGGAGAATTGCAGGAAGCTCTCGCAGGACGAGCGTGACAGCGTGATCGCGTACCTGCCCGCCTCGCCGCGCTCCTCGGCGGCGGCCTGCGCCGCCGCGCGGGCGAAATCCGGTAGCCCGGCAAGATCGCCCTCCGCCAGCAGCAGCGCATAGGATTTCTCGTCCGCCAGCACGTTCTGCCCGAACTGAGTGCCCAGACTCGCCAGCTTCTCATTGATGGCGGCGAGCCGGTCTTGCGCCGGCTTGTCGAGCGCGCCGCCGGCCCGCACGAAGCGGGTGTGGTAGCGCTCCAGCACCCGGTCCTGCTCCGGGGCGAGGCCGAGGGCGCCGCGGCGCCGCCAGAGGTCGGCCACCCGGGCATAGAGCGCCCGGTTCAGGTAGAGGGCGTTGCTATGGCGGGCAAGCAGCGGCGAGACCTCCCGCTCGACCGATTCGATCTCGTCCGAGGTGTCGGCCCCGGCCAGGACGAAGAACACATTTGCGACACGATCGAGCGCCCGGCCGCTCCGCTCAAGGGCGGCGATGGTGTTGTCGAAGGTCGGCGGCGCGGGGTTGGCAGCGAGCGCCTCCATCTCGGCGCGGTGCTCGGCCATCGCGGCATCGAAGGCCGGGCGGAAGGCGGCCGGCGTGGCTGCAGCGAACGGCGGCAGGCCGAAGGCGCCGGTCCAATCGACAAGCAGAGGGTTGCGGGCGGCGGTCATGGACGAGCGCGGAGCGGTCATGATGCTCTATCTAGTCGCCAACGGATGGCTTGGCGAGCGGACAAAAGGCTCACGGCCGCATCGCTATAGACTTGATTTAGCGGCCGGATTCGGCTTGATTGCGGCCGTCTTATCAGGGGTTTTGCCATGCTCCAAGGCCGCCGCATTGTCTGGCTCAACGTCGTCACCGTCATCAGCGCCGCGATCCTGATCGGCGCCGAGGTGTTCGGCGCCGCCTTCGCCGGCTCGTGGGCGCTCGCCACGCTGTTCGACCTCGGCACCGTCGGCCAGCGCATCCTCGACGCGACTTTCGTGCTGTGCGGCATCGCCGTCATGGTGCAATTCATTCGCAACGCGCACCGCATCGAGCCGTTCACCGCGCGCGGCTGACCGCGTCGCGCTCGGCGCCGAAGGAAATCGTTAAGAAAGTTTTTGCCTGCGGAGAACTAATTCTCTTGCATCGCGTGAAAAATTTGTTATTTCAAAGGCTGCCCAATTTCGCACGTGCCTGTGGCCGTGTGTCGGTCGGTAGGTAGCGGGACAAGAGGCCCGCCAGCCGCCTGGAGAGAAGAGCCAAAGCTCTCCAAGAAATCTGACCGGCAGCTGGAGGCGAAACCAGCACAGCCTGCTCTCAGCAGGCGACGCGGCTTAAAGCAACGACGATCGGGCTTCCTTGGTCTCTGCCGGTCTCCACCGCCGGCTCGGGTCACCGAAGAGGCTTGTTCATCCTTGCCGGCCGTGCGGACGGGGCTCTCCCCATCCAATCCAAGGCAGCACAGTGGCTCTCGGCGTGAGTGTCTGCGCGTCCCCATCGCGCGCAGGCCCGAAGCGCAAGGAGCCGCGACAACCGGGGCTATGCGCCCCGATAGCCGTGGGGAATAGCGCCAATGACCGTGCGCATCCGCGAATTTCTACGTAAACGGACCGACGAAGGGCCATGCCTCGTCGTGGACCTCGACGTCGTCAAGGACAACTACAATGCCTTCGCCAAGGCGTTGCCCGATACCCGGGTGTTTTACGCGGTGAAGGCCAACCCGGCACCGGAAGTGCTGTCGCTTCTGGCCAAGCTCGGCTCCTGCTTCGACACCGCCTCGGTCGCTGAGATCGAGATGGTGCTCACCGCAGGCGCCACGGCCGATCGAATCAGCTACGGCAACACGATCAAGAAGGAGCGCGACATCGCTCGCGCCTTTGCGCTCGGCGTCCGCCTCTACGCGGTCGACTGCAAGGCCGAGGTCGACAAGGTCGCCCGCGCGGCGCCCGCCTCCCGGGTGTTCTGCCGCATCCTGTCCGACTGCGTCGGCGCGGAATGGCCGCTGTCGCGCAAGTTCGGCTGCGAACCGGCGATGGCCGTGGACGTGCTCGAACATGCCCTGAAATCGGGCCTGGAACCGCATGGCGTGTCGTTCCACGTCGGTTCCCAGCAGCGCAACCAGCACGCCTGGGACCGTGCGCTTGCCTCGGCGGCCGCGGTATTCAAGGAATGCGGCGAGCGCGGCATGAACCTGTCGATGGTCAACTTGGGCGGCGGCTTCCCGACCAAATACCTGAAGAACGTGCCGACGGTGAAGACCTACGGCAACGCCATCTTCAAGGCGCTGCGCAAGCACTTCGGCAACCGCATCCCGGAGACCATCATCGAGCCGGGCCGCGGCATGGTCGGCAATGCTGGCTTGATCGAAGCCGAGGTCGTCCTCGTCTCCAAGAAGAGCGAGGAAGACGACGTGCGCTGGGTTTACCTCGACATCGGCAAGTTCGGCGGCCTGGCCGAGACGATGGACGAGTCGATCCGTTACCCGATCCGAACGCTACGCGACGCCGATCCGATGGCGCCCTGCGTGCTCGCCGGCCCGACCTGCGACTCGGCCGACGTGCTGTACGAGAAGCAGCCGTACCCGCTGCCGGTGAGCCTGGAGATCGGCGATAAGGTGCTGATCGAGGGTACCGGCGCGTACACGGCGACCTACTCGTCGGTGGCCTTCAACGGCTTCTCGCCACTGAAGACCTATCACATCTGAGGCTTCGGCCTCCCGGCGTGTCCCGGGCGCGGCGCAGCACAAAGTGGTGCGCTGCAGACCCGGGACCGTAGCAACTCCTCCCTTCGCTTAGGCCCCGGATCTGCGGCGCACCGCTACGCGCTGCGCCGCGTCCGGGGCACAAGGACCGCAAGATGATAACGTTACGCCAAGAGCGGCCGAGCGACGTCAAAGCGCGCGAGGCATTGCTCGACGCGGCTTTCGGCGACAGCCGAAACCGCAAGGCCTCGCAGCGCCTGCGCGCCGGCCGATTGCCGGCCGAGGGACTGAGCTTCGTCGCCGCCGACGGCAAACGCGTGATCGGCACCGCCCGGCTGTGGAACGTCGCTACGGCGACCGGCCAGCCGGCTTTGCTGCTCGGCCCCGTCGCGGTCACCGCCGACTGCCGCACGCGCGGCATCGGCGCAGCCTTGGTGCGCCGTGCGCTGCGTGAGGCACGAAAGCGCGGCCACGGCGCGGTCGTCCTGATGGGCGATGCGCCCTACTACAGCCGCTTCGGCTTTGCAGCCGAGACGGCGGCCGCGCTGACCATGCCGGGGCCATTCGAGCGGCATCGCCTGCTCGCGCTCGAGCTTATCCCCGGCGCGCTCGCCGGCGCGAGCGGCTTACTGCGCGCCACCGGCCGCGTCGAACACGCGCGGCAAGCCAAGGCGGCCTAGCAAAACCGGCAGATTTTCGTGGACGCCGCGCGTGGAATCGCGGCGCCACCCTTCCCTGCGCGCGCCGCGGCGGATATCACCGCATAAGTGGCTGGAGGACTTCAGAAATGACCAATTGGCCTGTTCACGCCCGCATCACGGGCCCCGTCGTGATGATCGGCTTCGGCTCCATCGGCAAAGGCACGCTACCGCTGATCGAGCGCCACTTCAGCTATGACAAGTCCCGTTTCGTCGTCATCGATCCGGAAGACAAAGACCGCAAGATGCTCGACGAGCGCGGCATCCGTTTCATCCATCAGGCTGTCAATCGCGACAACTACAAGCACCTGCTGACGCCGCTGCTCACCGCCGGCGGCGGCCAGGGCTTCTGCGTGAACGTGTCGGTCGACACCTCCTCGCTAGACATCATGGAGTTGTGCCGCGACATCGGCGCGCTCTACATCGACACCGTGGTCGAGCCGTGGATCGGCTTCTACTTCGATTCCAAGCTCGGGCCGGAGGCGCGGTCGAACTACGCGTTGCGCGAGACCATCCTTGCCGCACGGCGCAAGAAGCCCGGCGGGCCGACCGCAGTCTCCTGCTGCGGCGCCAATCCCGGCATGGTTTCATGGTTCGTCAAGCAGGCGCTGCTGAATGTCGCCGGCGACCTTGGCCTCAAGTTCAAGGAGCCGAAGACGCGCGAGGAGTGGGGCCGCCTCGCCAAGAAGGCCGGCGTCAAGGGCATCCATATCGCCGAGCGTGACACCCAGCGCGCCAAGAGCCCGAAGCCGCAGAACGTCTTCGTCAACACCTGGTCGGTCGAAGGCTTCATCTCCGAAGGCTTGCAACCATCCGAACTCGGTTGGGGCACGCACGAAAAGTGGATGCCGAAGAATGGCTACCGGCACAAGACCGGCTGCCAGGCGGCGATCTATATGACGCAACCCGGCGCCAACACGCGGGTGCGGTCATGGACGCCGACGGCGCAGGCGCAATACGGCTTCCTGGTCACCCATAACGAGTCGATCTCGATCGCCGACTACTTCACACTGCGCCAAGGCCGCAAAACCATCTACCGGCCGACTTGCCACTACGCCTACCACCCCTGCAACGACGCGGTGCTATCGCTGCACGAAATGTTCGGGCAGGCCGGTAAGAAGCAAGACGACATCCATATCCTCGATGAGCACGAGATCGCCGACGGCATCGACGAACTCGGCGTGCTGCTCTACGGCCACAAAAAGAACGCCTATTGGTACGGCTCGCAACTCTCAATCGACGAGACGCGCGACGTCGCGCCCTATCAGAACGCCACCGGTCTGCAGGTGACCTCCGCCGTGCTCGCCGGCATGGTGTGGGCGCTGGAAAATCCGAACGCCGGCATCGTCGAGGCCGACGAGATGGACTACAAACGCTGCCTCGAGGTGCAGACGCCCTATCTCGGGCCAGTCATCGGCGCCTATACCGACTGGACGCCACTCTCCGGCCGTCCAAGTCTGTTCCCGGACGAGATCGACAAGCGCGATCCCTGGCAGTTCAAGAACGTGCTGGTGCGCTGACGCCAACGGCACCGACGAATAGGCAACGGGCGGCCGCAAGGGCCGCCCGTTTCGTTTGGTGCCGATCGATCGCCGCTATTTTGGCGTCTGGGTAGCGTCCGGCTTCTTCTCCGGTGGCTTCGTCGGCGGTGGCGCCTTCGGCGGAGGTGGCGGCGGCGGGGCGTGCGCGGCTGGCGGAGGCGGTGCATGCGGCGGCGGTGGAGCGTGAGCCGCTGGCGGCGGTGGTGCATGCACGGCCGGCGGCGGCGTCGGCTGGTGCGGTGGCGGGGTCTGCGGCGTCGCCGGATGCACGACGTTCGGCTGTGGCGGCGCACCGGCGCCCGGCGGCGTCACCACACGGCGCTCCTCGTGCCGTTCCGGCGTCGTCACCTTCGGCGTCGCGTTCGGATTCACCACGGGCGCAGGCCCATGCTGTTGCTGTTGAATCGTCGCCGGTCCTTTCGGCGGCGGGCCGGACGCATCCGGCTTCGGTTGAACCTGCGGCTGCGGCGTAGCTTGCACGGCGCGCGGTGGGTGGCTGCCGAGCTGGCCGTGCTCGCCCTTGCCGAGCGGTTTGGGCGGCTGGGCGTTCGTCGTCGGCACGATCGCTGTTGTGGTGCGCTGGATGGTGACCGGCGCGACACGCCGGATATCGCCTTTCTTGTGCAGCTCGTCGCGGCGGATGGTGACGGCGCCCTGCACGCCCACGGTCGCGCCGAACACGCGCGGGCGCACGTTATAGGCATGCAGCGCCACGTGCGTGCGGCCGGTGATGAAGCCGGGCGCCAGACCCGGATTGACCCACACGCGGCGGCCCTCAACATGCACCGGTCGGTTGACGATGCGAGTCTCGCGCAAGATGACGGTGCGGCGGTCGCGCGGCACATAATAGCGGCGCAGCCCCGGCTCACCGATGTAGCGCAGCGGGACGAAGCTCCAATACTCGGCGGCGTCATCGTAGGCATCGACCAGATCGTCGGGCGGCATCGGCGCCCAACCGATGTCATCGCCGCCATAGCGCCAGTTGACCCAGGCGGGGGCCCAGTCGTCGCCGGGCATCCAGAACCATGCCCCTCGGTCATGAATCCAGCGGCCGTAGTGGTAGACTACCCAGCCCCAGTCGTCCTCGGCGTCGTCCGACACCCAGTACCAGCCCCAGTCGTCGGTATAGACCCAGTGGCCGTATTCGTACGGCCGCCAGTCCCGCGGCACGCCGGCCGGCGTCCAGACCTCGCCGTAGCGCGGCAGGCGCACCCAATGGCCGTAGGCGTCGAGCGCGGCGTTCATGTCGTCGGTGGTCTGCGCGATCGCCGGCGTCAGCGCGCCGGTCACGATCGGCAGCGAGACGCCGGAGATGGCAAGGACAAGGCCGGTCGCCGCACCGAGCAGGAGCCGGCGCACGAGAGATTGGATGGTCATTTGAGCGGTCCCCATAGGCAATCGATGGCAGGCAACGGTCGTTAGACCGGAAAGTTCCGGTACATTGGAACAGGTTATCTGAACGGCAGCCGAATTGTTTGGGCGAAATGCCGCCGCAATTAAAACGACAAAGCGCCGGCTTCCCCCGCCTCGGTGCCGAAAGCGAGCGTCTGGCCATTGGCGTCCCAGCCGAGCGCGGTTACCGGCCCGTTGCCTTTGGCCCTCACTTCAATGAGCGCGCCGTCGTCGATGCGCACCAGCGTCACCGCACCGTCGGCGTAGCCCACCGCCACCACCGGCTGGCGCGGATGGCAGGCGACGACCGCGACGCGCGCCTGCGACGGCGCCTGCAATTTGGGCTGACGCCCCATCGGCCCGTCCTTGCCGTCGAACGGCCACAGGATGAGTTGCTCGGAGCCCGAGGTGGCGAGGAAGTCGCCGTCGGCGGTCCAGCCCAGCGAGCGCACGCGTGCCGAATAGCCGGACATGCGCATGTGCTTGGCGTCGGCGAGCCGCCAGCCGTGCAGCATCGGCTCCTGCATGGTGGTGATGAGGAATTTGCCGTCCGGGCTGAAGGCGACGCCGAGATGCGAGCCCTTCCACTCGAGGGATTCCGGCTTGGCGCCGCCGGCATTGGCAAACCAGAGCGTGACGCCGTTGTAATGCGCGAGCGCGAGACGGAAACCCTTGGGCGCGAAAGCCAGCCCGGCGACCGTCGAGGCCAGGTCGAGATGGCGTGCCTCGCCTTTTCCGGTGATGACGTGGGCGGTCTTGCCAGCCGACCAGGCGACGGCGCCGTCCGGGCCGAGCGCGAGCTGGTCGACCCAGCGCTTGTTGGTGTCGGAAGCATATTCGGACACGGCGCCACCCGCCGTCGTGACCATCACCTTGCCGTCGTCGCCGCCGGTGACGATGCGTTCGCCGTCGCTGACGCTTGACAGGATGGCGCCGCCGTGGACCCGCACCCGCTTTTCATCTTGTTCGGGCGCGAACAGCAAGGCTTCCTCGCCGAGCACGAAGACCGGGGTGTTGCCTAAAAAATGCACGCCGACAATTGTCGCGCCGGCGTCGATCGGGCGTACGCGATCGGCGAGGGATACGATGTTGCCTGTTTCGGACTTCATCCGTTCAGAGCTTCTTCCAGCACAGGACGGGTTCGGCGTGCTGCGTCTGACCGGTGCGGCGCTCCATGATGCCGAGCAATTTGGCGAAATCCTTCAGGTCCTCGCAGGCCATGGCGAAAGGCTTCAGCTTCGGATCGGCGTACACGTTGATGGCGTACTCGTTGCCATCCCGGCAGGCGACCGTCCAGAGCGCGCGCTCGGCGTCCTCCCCGAGCAGCATCGAGCGAACGACGTCATCGCAGCTTCCGGCTTTGCGGGCGGTATCGGCGAGCGCGCCATGCCGGTCGGCTTCAGACATGGCAACCAGTCTCTCATTGGCTTCGTTCGCCAATGCGCTCGCGGTGCCGGTCAGCATCAACGCTATGACCAGAGCGATTTTCATCGCGATCAGGCGATACAGGCTTCAAAGCCGGCGCGGATTTTTTCTTCCGGCAGATCTCGCCCGATGAAGACGGCGCGGCTGTCGCGCGGCTCGCCCTCTTTCCAGGCGCGCTGGTGATCGCCGTCCAGAATCATGTGCACGCCCTGGAACACGAAGCGTTCGGGATCGTCCTTGAACGACAGGATGCCCTTGCAGCGCAGGATGTTCGGTCCGTCCTTGGCGACGAGATCCTGAATCCACGGAAAGAACTTGTCCGGGTTGAGCGGCTTGTCGGTCTTGAGCGCGACCGACTGCATGTCCTCATCATGATAGTGTTTCAACCCGCCATGATGGTGGTGGTCATGTCCATGATCATGATCGTGATGATGGTCGTGGCCGTGGTCATGCTCGTGATCGTGCTTTTCTTCCGCCTCAAGAAACGCCGGCTCGATCTCGAGAATGCGGTCGAGGTCGAAGGCATTGCGGCCGAGCACCTGGTCGATCGCAATCTGCGAACGCTGGGTGCGATGCAGTTTGGCATAGGGGTTGATGGCGCGAATCCGCGCTTCGACCTCATCGAGCTCGTCTTTGCCCACGAGATCGGTCTTGTTGATCAGGATGACGTCGGCAAATGCGATCTGGTTCTTGGCCTCGGGCGCGTCCTTGAGCCGTTCGCTCAGCCACTTGGCGTCGGCGACGGTGACGACCGCATCCAGTTTGGTCTTGGCCCCGACCTGCTCGTCCATGAAAAAGGTCTGCGCCACCGGCGCGGGGTCGGCGAGGCCCGTGGTCTCGACGATGATGGCGTCGAACTTGCCCTTGCGCCGCATCAGCCCGTCGATGATGCGCACCAGATCGCCGCGCACGGTGCAGCAGATGCAGCCGTTGTTCATCTCGAACACTTCCTCGTCCGCGCCGATGATCAGATCGTTGTCGATGCCGATCTCGCCGAATTCGTTGACGATGACGGCAAATTTCTTGCCGTGCGGCTCGGACAGGATGCGGTTGAGCAGCGTGGTCTTGCCGGCGCCGAGATAGCCGGTGAGCACGGTGACGGGGATTTTGGCGGGGGTTTGGGACGCGTCGGTCATGAAAAGGGGGCTCCGTGACGGGAGAGATATAGGGGGTCACGGGCGGCGGCGCAAAAGGCTCGCGACCTGAGCCAAACGAGTCCCTGTGCAATTTATCGACATTTGCAGGTCAGGTTCGCCCCTTTTTGCAGCCCTATTTCCGAACTTAGTTGAGGTCCGCTATGGGCCAATAGCGGACATCACAACACTGCACGCAATCTGAACATTCCAAGGGAGCTTCCATGCAGATACGTTTCCGCCAACGGAAGCACCTGTGATAATACAGGGTGCGTCAGCAAGGGGGGACTCATGACGAAATATCTCGCATTGACAGTGGCGGCGATCTTGGCCGGAGCGCTGCCGGCCGTTGCCCAAACGGCATTTCGGCCGGGCCAGAAGATCATGATCTCTGATGGCGATCGCGCGTTCGCTTGTACCACGCAGGGAGACCTCAAGAATTACAAATCAGCGGGCATGCAATGCGCCCTCGGCGGCGGCTGCAGTGCCGTGAAGGATCTCGAGACCCGCAATGTTTGCGGCCCGCGCAGCAAGACCTACATCGTGATCTCGACCGATCAGAAATCAGACCTGATTCAGATCTCGCCCGCCAACGACAAGTCGAAAACCTACTGGGCCGATCCCAATGAGTTCAAGCCGGCCACATAGGCGGCGCCTCGATGTCGCGCGCGACGTTGGCAGGCCCGTAGGGCGGGTTGGCGCGGCGTAATCCGCCATTTTCTACCCACCCTACAAGCTACGCCCTACGCCACCACCCTCAAATGAGATCAAGCATGGAAGGCGGATAGGAGCTTGGTTTTAGCAGGCAACTGGACGAATATGATGCGAGCGGGAAGCAAATATCGGGGCGGTGCAAGGCCATGGCGGACGAGCCAGGAAAACCTTCCAATCGCTTTCTCGATCCGATCGACAGGATCTCCGAGGTATTTTTCGGACTGATCATGGTGCTCACCAGCACGGGCACGCTCAGCGTGCTCAGCGCCGGCCGCGCCGAAGTCAAAACGATGGTGCTGGGCGCACTCGGCTGCAATCTGGCATGGGGAATCATCGACGCCGGGATGTATCTGATGGGCAACCTCGACGACCGCGCGCGCAACCTGCTGATGCTGCGGGCGGTGAGACAGTCAACCGACCCCAACATGGCGAAACGCACGATCGCGGATGCCCTGCCGGAATCGCTCGCAACCGCGTTGTCACAAGACGATCTGGAATCGGCGAGACAGAAACTGCTTCGGCTGCCGGAGCCGCCCAGGCGGCCCAGTTTCGAAAAGAGCGACTGGCTCGGCGCGCTCGGCGTTTGCCTGCTGGTTTTCGTTTCCACGTTACCGGTCGTCATTCCCTTCATGTTCGTCGGCAATGCCTACACGGCGCTGCGGGTTTCCAACGCCGTCGCCATCGTCATGCTGTTCTGCTGCGGTTATGCCTTCGCGCGCTGTACCGGGCTGCGGCCATGGCTCACCGGACTCGCCATGATCGCAGTCGGCGCCGTGCTGGTCGGCGTCGCGATTGCGCTCGGCGGATAAGGACACACCACCCGTGCGCGGCTATCGCTTCTGCGCCCGGATCGGGCTCTTCTGTTCGGGCGACTCGACGGAAAACGCGAGGTAGGCGTTCCAGCCCTCGGGCCGGTTCTGCGCGGCGAATTCGTAGTAGGCGCGAAGATTCAGGTACCCTTCGCGGTCTCCGAGCGGAAGGAAAAACCCGATCTGCGGGCCGATGGCGGCCACGCGCGATTTGAATTCGCCAAGCGCAGCACCGGCGCCGCTGTCGCCGCTCAGTTGATTGTAGAAATAGCCGACCGCGCCGAAATGCATCTTCTCGGACACATAGGGCGAGAACGCCCAATCCACGTGCGCGTCGTTGCCGCTGCGGTATTGGGTGTAGGGATTGACGAAATTGTAGGTCAGACCGACGACCGCTGAAAATTCAATCCCGGCTTTCTCGTTCAGATACGTATAGCCGGCGCCTCCATCCACGGCCCAGTGACCCAGTCCGAGCGCTGCGAGCCGAGTCGGATCATAGGCGCCGACCGGTATGCCGGCCGTCGTGTAGACCATAAAATTGTGCACGTCGCGATTCCATTTCAGCGACGCGGTCGGAGAAAGATCGCCGAGACCAAAGACCTGATCGGATTGCGATCCCGACAGCATGCCTCCGCCCAGTCCGGTCAAGGTTGCGGATGCGGACGTCATATTTCGCCCGACCAGCGCGGTTATGCCCAGAGCCGGCTGCGCGCCGAACAACTTGCTGTCGAAAGAATAAGTCGGCGTCAACATGAGAAAATCCGACGGCGACTTGATGCCAACCTCGATGCCGCCGCCGCGCGCGAAGGTCGCGCTCGCATTCGCCGACGCCGTTGCATGATAAAACGCGGCTTCGAATGACAGCCCCGGCTTTCCGGGCGCCGCCGCATAGCTGCCGTATTGGCCGGGAAGCCAGAAACTCACGCCCGCTTCATCGGCCGCGGCCATACATGGAAACGAAAGGTACAGAAACGCTGCAAATACGCGCGCAGGATGAACGGATAGCCGCCCTTGGTCGGACACGGTAAAGAACTCATATTGCCGCGCTTCACACTGCAACCACGAACATAGTGGGAGTCAATCTATTGCGGGTCAACAATAGATGTGACCTGATAGTACGGTGCTGCATTGCGGAGGAAACGAGCCATGAGCCGCCGTAACGCCATGAAATTTTCTCTCAAACCGTCGGTCAACTGGCTGTTCGTGTTCATCCCGATCAGCCTTGCGCTGGAATACGTTCACGTATCCGCGCCGTACCTGTTTTTTTCGGCGGCGATCGCGATCGTGCCGGTGGCGCGGATCATCATATTGTCGACGGAGCAACTGGCGGCGCGTACCGGGGACGCCATCGGCGGATTGCTCAACGCAACGTTCGGCAACGCGCCTGAGTTGATCATCGCGCTGGTGGCGTTGAAGGCCGGATATTACGACATGGTGCGTGGATCGATTATCGGCGCGGTTCTTGCCAATCTTCTGCTCGCCATGGGTATCGCTTTTTTTCTCGGCGGCATCCGGCATCACACACAGGATTACAATGCCGCGCCGATGCGGCTTTACAGTTCGATGATGCTGATTGCGGCGATCAGCCTGGCCGTGCCAAGCGCCTTCAGCCGGTTTTTCTCTTCCGGGGGCGTCATACCCCACGAGCAATCCCTGAATCTCGCCACGGCGATTGTGCTTCTGGCCACATATGTCTTGTATCTGGTCTTCCTGCTCAAGACGCACCCGGATTATTTCAAAAGCGTGGGCGGCGGGGTCCAAACAGGCCATGGACAAGACGGACCGCTGTGGAGCGTCTCGCGGGCCGCCGGCAGCCTGGTGATAGCCTCGGTGCTCGTGGCGTGGATGAGCGAACTTCTTGTCGGCGCGGCGGGAGACACCGGCAAGGCGCTGGGAATGTCGGACGTATTCATCGGCGTTGTATTTCTCGCGGTTGTCGGCGGCGCCGCCGGCGGCTTCGGGCCGGCGGCCGTCGTGGCGATGAAAAACAAGCTGGATCTTACCGTTGGCATCGCAGTGGGCTCCAGTATCCAGATGGCATTGTTCGTTGCGCCGGCGCTGGTGCTGGCAAGCTTCTTCATCGCGCCCCAACCGCTGATGCTTTCGTTCAGCCGCGCGGAAATCGGCACGCTATTTCTGGGTGTTCTGATTGGCGCGATGGTGGCCGGCGATGGCCAATCCAATTGGTACAAGGGCATTCAACTCATCATCGTGTACACGATGATCGCCATCATGTTTTATTTTCTGCCGAGCGTGGGGCATTGAACAATCCAACGCCAACAAAGGCGCTCGTCGCCAGCCGAGCGCCGGAAAGTAGATTTCGTTTCAAACGAACACGCGGGCTCCAGCCGCGTTGCCTAACTTAATCGCTTCTGGGAGCATTCGATGGGCACCACCAGGCTGCTTACCGCTCCGGTGCGGAGCATTGTGCGATTCCCGCTGTTTCAGCTGGCGATCGTGGTCCTCGTCATCTTATGGCTGCAGGCCGCCGACGCCGCTTCGCTGCCCGGCGAGCTTTTCAGCGGGCTGGACCGGCTGGTCGGGACAAGCGTCGCGCTGGTCGCCTCCCTCATGACCGTCAAATCCTTTACCCAGGCGTGGCTGGTGTCCGGATTCATGATCGCCTACGTCTATCTCGGCTTGTTGCTGATCTTCGCGCTGGTGCGTCTCGCCTTCGTCGCGCTGGCCGATCTCGCCGGGCGGCACAACGTGTTCTGGCTGCGCAACGCCATCGCGCGCGAGCGCGGCATCGCCGCCTACCGCGCCTGGGTCCCGCTGGAAAAAATCAGGCCGCAAAATATCGCGCAGCCGGAATGGGAAGAGCGCTATGCTTGGCCGGCCAACAATCTGCCGCCGGACCGGCCGCTGCTGCAGCGGCTGGCGATCGGCATCCTGATCAATGTCGGCGTCATTGTGCTCGTCCTGGTACTGCTCCAGGCCTTCACGCCGTTCCCGGTGCTGACATGGCTGGGCCGGCTCGTGAGCGGCTAGGTTTTGCGCTCACTTCTTCTTCTGCTGCTTGACGATCTCTTCGCGTTCCTTGGTCACGCGGTCGAGCTGGGCCTGCTGGTCGGCGATGCGCTGCGATATCCGCTCCTCGTCGCCGGCGCCGGAAAAGGCCGCCGCCTGCTCGACCAGTTCGCGGAGATTTTCGCGGATCACCGCGAGGCGCTGATCGATCTCCACCAGGCTCGGTCCAAGGTTCGCCATCGGTGCCACCTCCGCAAACTGTGCCGCCTCAGCATGGTAGTCCGCTGCGGCGTTTTGCGGAAGACGGCCTGGGCGCGCGGCGTGCTAGGATCGCGGCCATGCCACCCACCCCCGACACACCACTGCCGGCCGTCGGCGTGTTCTGGATCGACGAACTGGACTACGACGCCGTGCTCAACGTCTTCGACGATCCGGAGACGTTCCCGCCGGCCTATGCACAGTGGCGCAAGATGGCCGAGGAAATGGAGAAGGGTCTCAAGGCCTACGGCCATCCGGTGATGCGCGTGCGCATCGACCCGAAGACGTTTCCGATCTGGTGTTCGGCCCATGGCATCGCGCCGGACCGCAAGGGCCGCAAGGCCTTCGTCGCGGCGGCGGTGAAGGAGCGCTACGGCGACCAGAAGTAACTATCCCCGTTACCCTGCGGCTTCGCGCAGCGAAGCCCTCGAAGGGCGACGGCCAAAATCTTGAAGAACTTGGCCGTTCATCCTTCGAGGCGCGTCTTCGACGGCACCTCAGGATGACGGATCACAGCGTCTTCTGCTTCGCGCCGCATTCCTTGCAGGTGAACTCGACGCGGGTCTCGCCTCTCTTGGCCTTGACGCGGTTGGGCGCGCCGCATTTGCCGCACTTGGTCTCGATCCGCGTGTCGCCCTGCGTCACGGTGACCGATTTCCGCTCCAGCGCCTCCTTGATGAGGCGTTCGGTTTCCTCGCGCATCGCCTGCTTCGACATGTCGGCCCTGTTGTTTGTCCCGCATCCTGACGGCGGCAGCCTATAGCAGAGTCCGGGCGGCAACGCACGAGCCCCGCTGCGTCGATTTCGGGTTGTCTTTGCGGCTGCCCTTGGCGTCTACTGGGCGTTAAGCAAGAAAACGGGGGAGGAAACGATGCCAGTCATAACACGAGTGACTGCCGCGCTGCTGGCCATCCTGGCGGCGGCGCCGGGCGCGCTTGCGCAAAACAAATACCCGGATCATCCGGTGCACGTCCTGGTCGGCTATCCGCCGGGCGGCCCGGTCGACATCATCGCGCGCATCATGAGCGACAAACTGGCCGCGCTGTGGGGGCAGCCGGCGGTGATCGAAAACATCACCGGCGCCGGCGGCAATATCGCGGCCGATCGCGCCGTGCATTCCGCGGCCGACGGCTACACGCTGCTGATGTCGACCAACGCGCAGCTCGTGGTCAATCCCAGCCTGTACAAGATGACCTTCGATCCGGCCAAGGACCTGATGCCGATCTCGCTTGCGGTGTACTCGCCCAACATCCTGGTGGTGCCCAACGACGTGCCGGTCAAGACCGTGAAGGAACTGGTCGACTATCTGCGCGCCCACCCGGGCAAGACCTTTGCCTCGGCCGGCGTCGGCACCACGCAGCACCTCGCCGGCGAATTGTTCAAGACGATGGCGAAAGTCGACATCCAGCACGTCCCATACCGCGGCGCCGGCCCGATCATCCCCGACCTTTTGGCCGGACGCATCACCATGTTCTTCGGCGCCATCTCGCCGCTCATTCCGCTGGTGCGGCAGGGCAAGCTGCGCGCGCTCGCCGTCACCTCGGAGAAGCGCTTTCCCGCGACGCCGGAACTGCCGACCATGCTCGAAGCCGGTTATCCCGGATTCGTCTCGGTGCTCTCAATGGGCCTGGTGGCGCCGGCCGGCACGCCGGCCGCGATCGTCGAGAAGATCCACCAGGACTGCGTCAAGGTGCTGGCCATGCCCGACGTGAAGCAGAAGCTCGGCACCATCGGCATGGAGGTGATCGGCAGTTCGCCCAAGGAATTCGCCGCCGCCATGGCGGCGGAACGGCCGCAATGGGCCAAGGTCATCAAAGACGCCGGCATCCCGCCGGCCCACTAGCCAGAAAGGCCGGCTCAAACAGTCGCTAAAGCGTCGCCAGCAGGATTGCCCGGCGTCGCCAAATCGATCGGGTGGCCGATAAACTGTTCGGCGGCGTCCAGGCTGTCGTTGACAACGCGGAAATAGACGATTTTGCCGTCGTAGTAACGCGCGACATGCGCGACGCGGTGCGAAATCACGCGGCCGCTTCGCCGGTGCAGCGAGGTGACCCGGCCGAACATGGCGCTTTGGTCGCCGTCCACCAGCAGGTGCTCGATGTGCAGGCTTTTGAAGTCGATGACCTGCGGCACGACCCGCGCGAAGCGATCGACCACGGCCGCCTTGCCGCGCCACTGGCCGCAGACCTGCATGACCTCGGCGGGGCCGGCGACCAGCCACTCGACATCGTCATCGAGAAACACAGCGATGCGTTGAGGATCGCGCGACTCGTAGGCGCGGTAAAAAGCCTCGACGACCGAACGTGACACCGGCGCTGTCATCACCAATCCCCCCTCACCTGCAAGTGAACGCGGATTGTGTTGAGATTGTATTACCACCGCGAGTTCCTTGCTCGCGCGGCGCTACAACCGGGACTTTCGATCATGCGAAAAATGCCGTGTCCCGGCGGGCGACGCGGGACGGCGGCGTTTCAGCCCTGCACGACCGTCACGTGGGTGCCGACCGGCACGCGGTTGTAGAGATCGATGATGTCCTGGTTGAACAGGCGGATGCAGCCGGACGACACCGCCTGGCCGATCGATTCCGGCTCGGTTGTGCCGTGCAGCCGGAAGAAGGTGTCGTGCCCGTCGCGATACAGATAGAGCGCGCGCGGCCCCAGGGGATTGTCCGGTCCGCCGTTCATGCCGCCGGCGTAGTGCCGGTACATCGGGATCGCCGCCATCATGTTGGCGGTCGGCGTCCAATGCGGCCACTTCTCCTTGCGGCCGATGACGGCGCTGCCATGGAAGTTGGTGCCCTCGCTGCGGCCGACGCCGATGCCGTAGCGGATCGCCTTGCCGCCGGCCTCGACCAGATAGAGGTGGCGTTCCGGAACTTTGACCACGATGCTGCCCGGCTTTTCCTTGCCGTGCCAATCGACCTCGGTGCGCAGCATGCTGGAATTGATGGCGGTCGTGTCGACCGCCGGCGTGACAAAGCCGCCGTCACTGACCGGGCCGTAGTCGGCGGTGACGCAGCCAGCCAGAAAAAGCGGCAGGCCGGCAATGAGTGCGCGGCGGGACAAAGTTGAGGACATGGGCGGGGGGCTCTGTTGTTCGCCAGGCATATAGCGGATCATCGTTCCGCCATGCAACAGCACGTTGACGGCGGCCGGCGCATGGGCGCTATGGTACGCACGCCATGCTCAACGCCGCTTTCGCCCTGCTCGCCATCGCCGTGCTGTTCGGATCGCTGCTGGCGGTTGCCTTCCTACGCGAGAGCATCGCGCCGCCGCCCTGGCCATTCGGCGCGCTGCACGGGCTGATCGCGCTCGGCGGGCTGGCACTGCTGACGCTGACGCTCGCCGGCCCGCCGCGCGGCGTCGCGCAAGGCAGCGGTTCCTTCGGCATCGTTGCCGCCGCTTTGCTCACGCTGGCGGCGCTCGCCGGCCTTGCTCAGTTAATCCTGCGTCTGCGCGGCCGGCGCCTGCCGGGAACTTTGATCGGCGCCCACGCCACGCTGGCGGTCGGCGGCTTCGTCGTGCTTTTGGTCTACGTGCTCGGCTAGCTTCCGCGCCGCCCTCGCTCTCTGATATCGTTCGCGCTTAAACAGGGTGAGATGTGACCATGCAACCGCAGCCGGCCTACGACCACACGTTCCGCGCCATCTACGACAAGGACATTCCCTGGCAGGAGGGAGCGAAGACGGTGCTCACGCTACCGCACGGCGTGGAGGTCAAGATCTTCGCCCACGACAAGGCGATGGGCCGCATCGACATGAAGGTGAAATTCCCGCCTGGCTATGTCGAGCCCGCGCATTCGCACAAGAGCTGGCACTCGATTGTCGTGCTCAAAGGCCGCATGTGCGTCGCCGGCAAGGACTTGCGTCCCGGCGACTACGTGTTCGGCTGGGATGAATTGCACGGGCCGTACGAATACCCCGACGGCTGCGAGGTGTTCGTGGTCTTCATGGGCGACGGCATCGCGCATGAATGGGACGCCGACAAGCACAAGGCGCATCAGAACGTCTGGCAGGCGGAAACCGACGCCGGCCGGCAGGGCGTCGAACGGCACATCGCGCAACGCAAGGCGGGCTGATCGCGCGCGAGAGCGCAACGTTGCCGAATCAGACTTTCGATTCGGATTTTTGATTTCGCAAAAAGGGCGCGCGTCGGGAGCGGCCAAAGTGGGGTCTTGCCTGACTGATGCGACCCGCGGGGCCGCTCCCGGCGTGCCGTCCGCTCATTGCCGCTATGCCGTCGCCCGAACGTTTGCGACGGCAATCGTCGCGGCACTCTGACCCGGTGGTACCATGCAAACCTCCGTGTCTCACGCGTCTATCCAACGCCTCCGACTTGCGCGCGTCAAGACGAAAGCGCGATCACCGTGAAAGATGTGTTGCGAAGTTCCCGCGCGCGTCAATCACGCGGCTTCCTCCGCCGCTCGCGCAGACTTTCGATTGTCAGCGCGCGCTTGGCGTACAGTCCGCGGTCGCCGCAGCGCGGGCAGCGCACCGAGAATTCGTCGGGCAGTCTCTTGAGCTTGTGGACGTAGATCGGCGCCGCGCATTTGACGCACGCGAGCACGCCGCGCTCGTAGGTCTGTTTTGCCGGACGTCTTGTTGGCAGGAGCGACATGCCGATTTCCGCTTTCGGTCCACTTTTGCCAGACTATCGCTTGCGGTTCGTTAATACCGGCCTTGTCGATTGCGCGAAATTCACCGAGCACTGGGTCCCTCAGCGGCAATGGAGCCCTTGCCGGACGATATGTTATAATGTTACATATTGCTTCCATGAAACCCTGCGTCCAACTTGCGTTTATCGCCCTCCTCCCCGTTCTGGTCATCGCCCCTGCCCGGGCCGCCGACGGCAAAGAACAGGGCAAGATCGCCGTGGTGGCGGCGGAGAATTTCTATGGTGACATCGCGCGTCAGATCGGCGGAGACCGCGTCGACGTCGTCAGCATCATCAGCAGTCCCGACCAGGACCCGCATCTGTTCGAAACCACGCCCGGCATCGTGCGCAAGATCGCCGCGGCGCAGGTCGTCATGTACAACGGCGCCGACTACGATCCCTGGATGGAGAAGTTGCTGCAGGCGGCGCCCCGGGCGGGACGGCTGACAAGCAGCGTCGCCGCGGTCACGGCGCACAAACCTGGCGACAATCCGCACCTGTGGTACGACCCGACGATCATGCGCAGGGTGGCGCGTGGCTTCGATGCCGCTTTCTCCAAGATCGACAATGCGCACTTCCAGGACTACCGCGCGCGGCTCGCCGCCTTCGAAGCCTCTCTCGATGCGATCGACCGGAAGATCGCCGCGATCCGCGCCAAATACGCCGGCGCGCCGGTTACGGCCAGCGAACCGGTGTTCGGCTACATGGCCCAAGCGCTCGGCCTGACGATGCGTAACGAGCGCTTCCAACTGGCCATCATGAACGACACCGAGCCGAGCGCACGCGACGTCGCCGCCTTTGAGCAGGACCTCAAGGAGCACAAGGTTCGCGTCATGTTTTACAACAAGCAGGCCGCCGGCAAGATCGTGCAGCACTTGGTCGAGTTGGCGCGCGCCGCCAACATTCCGGTGGTCGGCATCACCGAAACCCTGCCGCCCGGCATGAGCTATCAGGACTGGATGCTGGATGAGCTGAACGCCACCGAAAAAGCGCTGGCGGGGCCGCCATCGTGACCGTCGTCGAACTCGACCACGCAACGCTGACGCTCGGCTGGCGCACCGTGCTGGCCGACGCCAGTCTCGACATCCGCGCCGGCGAATTCATCGGCGTGCTCGGCCCGAACGGCGCCGGCAAAACGACGCTGATGCGCGCCATCCTTGGCCTGCTGCCGCCCAGCGCGGGCGCGATCCGCGTCTTCGGCCGCGCGCCGCAACGCGGCGACCCGGCCATCGGCTATCTGCCGCAGGTGCGCACCGTGCTGCCGGATTTGCGCGTGCGCGGCCTCGATTTCATCGGCGCTTCGCTCAACGGCCAGCGTTGGGGCCTGCCCTCGCTCACGCCTCGCGACCGCGGCATGATCGAGGAAACGCTTGATGCGGTTGGCGCGCGCGACCTGGCCCGGCGTCAGCTGGCGGACATGTCGGGTGGCGAGCGGCAGCGTTTGCTGCTGGCGCAGGCGCTGATCGGGCAGCCGAAGCTTCTGCTGCTCGACGAGCCGCTCATCAGCCTCGACGCGCGCCATCAGGAAGTGGCGATCGACGTGGTGCGCAAGACCTGCCGCGAGCGCGGCATTACGGTCCTGTTCAGCGCGCACGAGCTCAACCAGCTGCTCGGCACGCTCGACCGCGTCCTTTATCTCGGCAATGGTCGGGCGGTGCTCGGCACCGTCGACGAGGTGATCGCCGCGCCGGTGCTGTCCCGGCTCTACGGCACGGAGATCGAGGTGGTGCGCGCCGCCGGCCACATCTTCGTGATGTCGCGCGGCCGCGACGTCGAGACATCGGCGCATCAGCACGATCATCACCACGGCGACCACGGCCACGAATATCACCATCACTGACATGTTTCAGTACGACTTCATCCAGAACGCCTTCGCCGCCGCCGGCATCGTCGCGGTGGTGTCGGGTATTGTCGGTTATTTTCTGGTCATGCGCGGGCAGACCTTCGCCGGCCACGCGCTCTCGCACATCGGCTTCGCCGGCGCGACCGGCGCCGGGCTGATCGGGCTTGCGCCGCTGTGGGGCCTCATCGGCTTCACGCTCGCCGCCGGCATCGCCATGGGCGTGTTGAGCGAACGCATCAGCAACCGCGACATCGCCATCGGCGTCGTGTTGTCGCTGGCGCTCGGCTTCGGCCTCTTGTTCCTGCACTACTACACGTCGTTCGCGACGCAGGCGACCGCGCTGCTGTTCGGCAATGTGCTGGCGGTCGACCGCGCGACCATCGCAACGCTCGCCGTGCTCGGTGTCATTACGCTTGTCGCACTCGCCGCTATCATGCGGCCATTGATCTTCGCCTCGTTGCAGCCGGAGCTGGCCGAAGCCAAAGGCGTGCCGCTGCGCCTGGTGTCGACGGCGTTCCTTGCCGTCGTCGCGCTTGCCGTTTCCGAATGCGCGCAGATCGTCGGCGTGCTGCTGGTGTTTACGCTGATGGTCGGTCCGCCCGCCGCGGCCCAGCGCCTGACGTCCGGCTTATGGAACGGGCTGGCACTCGCCGCGACGCTGGCGCTCGGCGAAGCCTGGCTCGGCATCGCCGCCGCTTACTACACCGACTGGCCGGTGAGCTTCTGCATCGCCGCGTTGAGCGCACTCGGTTACTTCGCCGCCTTGGGCGCACCGGCGTGGAGACGGTCCGCCGAACGTGCTAACCAAGCGGCATGAGCCGAATCGTCTTCGCTCTTGCCGCTCTCGCGTTGCTCTGCACGTCGCCTGCGCACGCGGCGCCGATGACCTGCAGCACCGAACAGAAGGCCTGCCTCGCGCCCTGCTCGAAATTTCCGCCCGCGGTGGCGAAGGACTGCACCGACGCCTGCCGCGCGCGATTCAATTATTGCCGCCACACCGGCTGCTGGGATAACGGCAGCAGCCGCTATTGCGGCGT
>DASUGZ010000158.1:0-13646 GCA_036273755.1 Pseudolabrys sp. | reverse complement strand
TTCGATGGCCGCCATCATGTCGCCTTTGGTGACTTGACCCCGCACGCCGGAGCCTTCGACTTTACCCGGGTCGACGCCGCTTTCCGCCGCCATCTTGCGCACCGAGGGCGGCACGGGCATTGAGGACGGCGCGGGCGAGCCCGCGGCTATGGGCATTTCGCTCGGCTTTGCGGCCGGCGGCATTTCGCGCGGCTGCGGATTTTCCGGACCAGCACCGATGGGCTTGGTCTTCGCGGTCTTCTCGTCCGGCGCGCCGGTGCTGCTTGCAGCCGGCTTGGTCGCCGTCGACGATTTGGCGCCGGCCGCGCCGGCGCCGCCGGTGATCTGGCCGAGCAAGGCACCGACCGCGACCGTGTCGCCTGCTTTCACCGCGACGTCGGACAGGACGCCTGCCGCGGGCGCCGGCACTTCCAGCGTGACCTTGTCCGTTTCGAGCTCGACCAGCGGCTCATCGACCGCCACCGCATCGCCCGGCTGCTTGAACCATTTGCCGACGGTTGCTTCGGTGACCGATTCGCCGAGGGTGGGGACGCGGATATCAGCCATGACTAAACCTTCTCAAATCGCGCGGATGAAAATCGCGTTTACCCCAGCGCCTCTTCCAGAAACTGCCTGAGCTGAGCCAGATGCTTCGACATCTGCCCGACCGCGGTCGAGGCCGAGGCCGGCCGCCCGGCGTAACGCATGGTCCGATGCTTGGCGCCGACCTGGTTGAGGATCCATTGCAGGAAGACGTCGACGAAGAACCAGGCGCCCATGTTGCGCGGCTCTTCCTGGCACCACACCATCTCGGCCTGCTTGAAGCGTGACAGTTCAGCAATCAACGCCTTGGTCGGAAACGGATAAAGCTGTTCGAGACGCAGGATGTAGATGTCGTCGATGCCACGTTTTTCCCGCTCCTCGTAGAGATCGTAATAGACCTTACCCGAGCACATGACGACGCGGCGGATTTTGTCGTCGGGCTGAAGCTTGATCTTCTCGCCCCGCAGCAATTGCGCATCATCCCACAGCAGGCGATGGAACGAGGTTCCGTTGCCCAACTCGTCGAGCTTCGACACCGCGCGCTTGTGGCGCAGCAGGCTTTTTGGCGTCATCAGGATCAACGGCTTACGGATCTCCCGCCTCAACTGACGGCGAAGGATGTGGAAATAATTCGCCGGCGTCGTGCAGTTCGCCACTTGCATATTGTCTTCTGCGCACAATTGCAGGAAACGTTCGAGCCGGGCGGAAGAATGTTCCGGCCCCTGCCCCTCGTAGCCGTGCGGCAGCAGGCAGACCAAGCCGGACATGCGCAGCCATTTGCGCTCGCCAGAGGAAATGAACTGGTCGAACACGACCTGGGCGCCGTTGGCGAAATCGCCGAACTGCGCCTCCCATAGCGTCAGCGTGGTTGGCTCGGCGGTCGAATAGCCGTATTCGAAACCGAGCACGGCCTCTTCCGACAGGCTCGAGTTGAGCACCTCGAAGCGCGCTTGACCTTCGCCCAAATGATTGAACGGCGTATGGCGTTCCTCGGTCTGCTGATCGAACAGCACCGAATGACGCTGCGAAAAGGTGCCACGCTCCGAATCCTGGCCGGACAGTCGGACTGGATTGCCTTCTTTCAAGAGCGCGCAGAAGGCAAGCGCCTCGGCGGTCGCCCAGTCGATACCCTCGCCGGTATCGATCGCCTTGGCACGGTGATCAAGGAAGCGCTGGATCGTCTTGTGGACCTGGAAACCCTGCGGGACCGTTGTGATCCTCTTGCCGATTTCGCGCAGCGTGGCGACGTCGACGCCCGTGTTGCCGCGGCGCGGATCTTCGATGCCGTGGGCGGCCTTGAGCCCCGACCAGCGGCCGTCGAGCCAATCCGCCTTGTTCGGTTTGTAACCGCTCGCCGTTTCGAACTCGCTGTCGAGCTTGGCGCGCCAATCTGCTTTCATCTTGTCGGCTTCGCCGGCGGTGATCACACCCTCGCCGACCAGCTTCTTGCTGTAGATTTCGAGCGTGGTCGGGTGCGAGCGGATATTCTGATACATCAGCGGCTGGGTGAACGAGGGCTCGTCGCCTTCGTTATGGCCGAAACGCCGGTAGCACCACATGTCGATGACCACCGGCCGCTGGAATTTCTGCCGATACTCGGTCGCGACCTTGGCCGCGAAGGTGACGGCTTCCGGGTCGTCGCCATTGACGTGAAAAATGAGCGCCTCGATCATCTTGGCGACGTCGGACGGATAGGGCGACGAGCGCGAATAGCGCGGATAGGTCGTGAAGCCGATCTGATTGTTGACGATGAAATGGATCGAGCCGCCAGTGCGATAGCCCTTCAAGTCCGACAGGCCGAAGCATTCCGCCACGACGCCCTGCCCGGCGAAGGCGGCGTCGCCATGCATCAGCAGCGGCAGCACCATGGTACGTTCGTTCGGCGTCGCGCCGTGTTGATCCTGCTTGGCGCGTACCTTGCCGAGCGTCACCGGATCGACGATTTCAAGATGCGACGGGTTCGGCGTCAATGACAGATGCACCTTGTTGCCGTCGAACTCGCGGTCCGATGAGGCGCCGAGATGGTACTTCACATCGCCCGAGCCTTCGACGTCGTCGGGCATCGCCGAGCCGCCCTTGAATTCATGAAACAGCACGCGGTGCGGCTTGCCCATCACCTGGGTGAGCACATTGAGGCGGCCGCGGTGCGGCATGCCGACCACGATTTCCTTCACGCCGAGATTGCCGCCGCGCTTGATGATCTGCTCGAGCGCCGGGATCAGCGCCTCGGCGCCGTCGAGGCCGAAGCGCTTGGTCCCGGTATATTTGACATCAAGAAATTTCTCGAAGCCTTCGGCTTCGACCAGCTTGTTGAGGATTGCACGCTTACCCTCGCGGGTGAATTGGATCTCCTTGTCGCGGCCTTCGATGCGTTCCTGGATCCAGGCCTTCTGCGCGGCGTTGGAGATGTGCATGAACTCGATGCCGAGCGTCTGGCAATACGTGCGGCGCAGGATGGCGACGATCTCGCGCATCGACGCAAATTCGATGCCCAGCACCTTGTCGAGGAAAATCTTGCGGTCGAGGTCGGCCTCTTGAAAGCCGTAGGAGCGTGGATCGAGTTCCTCTTCGTTCGGCTCGGCCTGGATGCCGAGCGGATCGAGCTTGGCGTGGAAGTGGCCGCGCATGCGATAGGCGCGGATCAGCATCAACGCGTGGATCGAATCGCGCGTCGCCTGCTGCACGTCGGTGGAGGATATTTCGACGCCTTTGGCCTGGGCCTTCGCGGAGATTTTGTCGCCGAGCCGCTTTTCGGTCTCCGCCCATTGGCCATCAAGCGCCGCCACCAGATCGCCGTTTGGGCGCAGCGGCCAATTCGGGTTTTTCCAGGAGGCGCCGCGCGCGCTTTTTTCGACGTCGGAGGCTGAATCCTTCAGGCCGGTGAAGAACTCGCGCCATTCGACATCGACGGAAGCCGGATCGTTCTCGTATTGGGCATAGAGGTCTTCGATATAGGCAGCGTTGCCGCCGTAGAGAAACGAAGTTCGGGCGAAGACTGCATTGGCGTCCTGGCGGGACATGATCGATCCTTGGCTGATCCAAAGCTTCAAGCGGTACGTCGCGAATGGCGACGGCCCGTGGGACCGGCATCCGACGGCGGACTGCTGTTTTAACTCTATTTATGACGCCTGTACGTCTACAAAAGACCTAAGTACTGAATCAGGATTTCAGCACTTCTACCAGGGTTTTGCCGATTCGGGCGGGCGACGGCGATACCTTGATACCCGCCGATTCCATGGCGGCGATCTTGGACTCGGCATCGCCCTTGCCGCCGGAAATGATGGCCCCGGCATGACCCATGCGACGGCCCGGAGGCGCGGTGCGCCCGGCGATAAAGCCGACCATCGGCTTCTTGCGGCCGCGCTTGGCCTCGTCCTTGAGGAACTGCGCAGCGTCTTCTTCGGCCGAGCCGCCTATCTCGCCGATCATGACGATCGACTCCGTCTTCGGGTCGCCGAGAAACATTTCCAGCACCGCGATGAACTCAGTGCCCTTGACCGGGTCGCCACCGATGCCGACCGCGGTGGTCTGTCCGAGGTTCTCGCGCGTAGTCTGGAACACGGCCTCGTAAGTCAGCGTCCCGGAGCGCGACACGATGCCGACTTTGCCCGGCTTGAAGATGTTGCCGGGCATGATGCCGATCTTGCATTCGCCGGCGGTCATCACGCCCGGGCAGTTCGGCCCAATCAGCCGCGACTTGGAACCCGCGAGCGCGCGCTTAACCTTGACCATGTCCATCACCGGAATGCCTTCGGTGATGCAGACGATCAGCGGAATCTCCGCCTGGATCGCCTCGCAGATGGCATCCGCCGCTCCCGGCGGCGGCACGTAGATGACACTGGCATCGCAGCCGGTCTTATCCTTGGCTTCGGCCACGGTGTCGAACACCGGTAAGTTGAGGTGAGTTGCGCCGCCTTTACCCGGGGACGTGCCGCCGACCATCTTGGTGCCGTAGTCGAGCGCCGCCTGCGAATGGAAGGTGCCGTTCTTGCCGGTGAAGCCTTGGCAGATGACTTTGGTATTTTTATCGATGAGGACCGACATTACTGGGCCCCCTTCACAGCTTTCACGATCTTCTGCGCCGCGTCGTCGAGATCGTCGCCAGACGTCACGTTAAGCTTGGACTCGGCGATGATTTTCTTGCCGAGATCGACATTGGTGCCTTCGAGGCGCACGACCAGCGGCACCTTCAGGCCGATTTCCTTCACCGCGGCCACGACGCCTTCGGCAATCACGTCGCATTTCATGATGCCGCCGAAGATGTTGACCAGAATGCCCTTCACATTGGGATCAGAGGTGATGATCTTGAACGCTGCCGTGACCTTCTCCTTGGTGGCGCTGCCGCCGACGTCAAGGAAATTGGCCGGCGCCATGCCATAGAGCCTGATGATGTCCATGGTCGCCATCGCGAGGCCGGCACCGTTGACCATGCAGCCGATCGAGCCATCGAGCGCGATATAGTTGAGGTCATATTTCGACGCTTCGGTTTCCTTCTCGTCTTCTTCCGTGAGATCGCGGAGCGCGACAATGTCGGGGTGGCGATAGAGCGCGTTATCATCGAAGCCGACTTTGGCGTCGAGGCAGATCAGCTTGTTGTCTTTGGTGACGACCAGCGGATTGATCTCCAACAGGCTCATGTCCTTGTCGATAAAGGCGGCATAGAGCTTGGGCAGGATGACTTCGACCTGTTTGGCGAGGTCTCCGGACAGCTTGAGCGCCTGCGCCACGCGGCGGCCGTGATGCGGCATGATTCCGGTCGCCGGATCGACCGAAAACGTGAGGATTTTATCGGGTGTCTTGTGCGCGACTTCTTCGATGTCCATGCCGCCTTCGGTCGAGACAACGAAGGCGACGCGCGAGGTTTCGCGATCGATCAGCGCCGACAGATAGAACTCACGGTCAATGGCTGAGCCTTCTTCGATATAGAGCCGGTTGACCTTCTTACCGTGCGGTCCGGTCTGATGCGTGACCAGAGTCGAGCCAAGGATGCGGGTCGACTCTTTCTTCACATCGTCGATGGTTTTAACCACCTTGACGCCGCCCGCCTTGCCCCGGCCGCCGGCGTGGATCTGCGCCTTCACCACCCAGACCGGACCGCCGAGCTCGTCGGCGCCCTTGAGCGCTTCATCGACGCTGAAGGCGGGTACGCCGCGCGGCACCGGCACGCCGAATTCACGCAGCACCGTTTTGGCTTGGTATTCGTGAATATTCATCGGATTTCCCTGAGACTACTAGATACCGGCGCGTTGCGCACCCGTAGCAACGCCAATCAGGCGAGATTGGGCGCGATCTTTTTGCAGGCTTCGACCAAACTTTGCACCGAGGCGACCGATTTTTCGAACATGCCGCGTTCGCCGCCGTTCAGTTCAATCTCGACGATCCGCTCGACACCCTTGGCGCCGATCACGACCGGCACGCCGACATAGATATCCTTGACGCCGTATTCTCCATTGAGCCAGGCGGCGCAGGGCAGCACACGCTTCTTGTCGCGCAGGTAGCTTTCCGCCATCGCGGTCGCCGAGGCCGCCGGCGCGTAGAAGGCCGAACCGGTTTTCAGCAGGTTGACGATCTCGGCGCCGCCATTGGCGGTGCGCTTGACGATCTCGTCGACGCGCGCCTGCGTGGTCCAGCCCATCTTGACCAGATCGGGAACTGGAATGCCGGCGACAGCCGAATAACGGATGAGCGGCACCATGGTGTCGCCATGGCCGCCGAGCACAAAGGCGGTGACGTCTTCGACCGAGACGTTGAATTCATCGGCGAGGAAATAACGAAACCGCGCCGAGTCGAGCACGCCAGCCATGCCGACGACTTTCTGCGGCGGCAAGCCGCAGGATTTCTGCAGCGCCCAGACCATCGCGTCGAGCGGGTTAGTGATGCAGATCACGAAGGTATTCGGCGCGTATTTCTTGATGCCGGCGCCGACCTGACCCATGACCTTGAGATTGATGTCGAGCAGATCGTCGCGGCTCATGCCCGGCTTGCGCGGCACGCCTGCGGTAACGATGCAGACGTCGGCGCCTTCGATTGCTTCGTAGCTGTTGGTGCCGGTGAACTTGGCATCGAAGTCGTTGATCGGCGAGGATTCGGCGATGTCGAGCGCCTTGCCTTGCGGGATGCCTTCCATGACGTCGAACAGAACGACGTCGCCGAGATGTTTGAGGCCGATGAGGTGGGCGAGCGTACCGCCGATCTGACCGGCGCCGATCAATGCAATCTTATGACGCGCCATGGTTGGAAAACTCTCGAATTGATGAAGCCGCGGAGCGCGGCCACCGGTGGCTTATCGAGTTTGCTGTATTGCAGCAATACGGGCCTTTGCCGAACCGGCCCTTGTATACATTATACCAACAGCCCGTCGGCCGGAGTCCAGTCCCAATTGGTATCGAGATGACGGGTCAACGAGTGCCCCCGCACTCAGCGCTTGCGGATCGCCGGGTCCTGCATCAGCTCCAATTGGATCTGCTGGATTTCCGCCAGCCGCTCCCATTGCCGCGTCAGGATGTGATCGATTTTTTCATGCAGGTGCCGGATTTCCAATTCGGCCTTCAGGTTGACCCGGTAGTCGTTCTCCGACCGCAGCCGATCCTTCGCCTCTTGTCGCTTCTGGCTCATCATGATGATCGGCGCTTGGATGGCGGCGAGGCATGACAGGACGAGGTTGAGGAGGATAAACGGATAAGGATCGAATCGTTGTTGCTCGATGATGAATATGTTGAACGCCATCCAGGCGAGTAGAACGAAGAAGAACGTCAGAATGAAGGTCCAACTGCCGCCGAAGCTCGCGAGGTGGTCCGACAACCGCTCGCCGAACGTCCGGTGCACTTCGAATTCGGCCTCGATGTTTTCCGCCAGCGTCTCGTGGTCGGCCAAGCTCTGCACCACCTCCTGCTCAAGCTTGGTCAGTTCGCCGCGCTCCTCGCCGAGTAGTTCCGACACGTAACGCGAGCGGAAACGGTCGAGATCGTCGCTGCAGATGTAGCCCTCCGCCGGAAGGTCCGGGTTGTCGGCCTTGATGCGGTCGAAAAGGCTCGGGCGCACGACGTCCAGTTGGGTGACGTCTTTCGCCGGGCGCTCACGGCCGCAAATCACACAGGGGAAGCGGACGGGCCGCACCCGCTTCGGCCGGCCTGGCGCGGCACCGCTTTCAGTCGGCGTTTCTGTCACGACGGCATTGCCATTGTCGGCCATGCCGGCTGCGGTCGTCACGGTGTCTGGCGCGAGCGGCTGATCGGCCATCTCCGGCTCCTGATCTTCGAATGCTCCCCAAGCGGCCTTTTCGCGCGCGAAAACGCAATTGGCAATGAAAATTCGACTCTGGCGTTAACTTGATCGCGACTCAGGTTTCCACAATTTCGCCGGTATCGGCCGTGGGCCCCTGCCGCGGACCATGCGGCAGACCGAGATACGATTGTGACCGCATTTCGATCAGGCGCGAGGCGGTACGTTTGAACTCGACCGCCTCGTAGCCATCAGTTCCGCTGTACAATTCATCCGGCTGCGCCTGCGCGGAGGCCAACAGCTTCACGGCGTGGTCGTAGAGCGTATCGATCAGGATGATGAAACGCTTGGCCTCGTTGCGGCGGGCGTAGTCCATGACCGGAATCCGGTCGAGTATGATCGTGTGGAATTCGTGCGCGATCTTGAGGTAGTCGGCGGCCGCCAAAGGCTGGGCACAGAGGTCGTCGAACGAAATGCGGGCAACCCCCATCGCCGCCTTCGGCACCCGCACCATGTGGCCCTTCACCACCAGTTCCTGCGGCGCGCCGGCATGGGCACCAGCCAGCCGCCGCCAAGCATCGTCCAGCGCGGCTTCCGCCTTTGCATCGGCCGGAACATACCACGTCGGCATGCCGGTGAGCTTTTCCAGGCGGAAGTCGATGCGCGCGTCGAGGCGCACGACGTCGCAATACTGCTGCAGCAGGCTAATAAACGGCAAAAACAGCGCGCGGTTGAGGCCGTCTTTGTACAGCTCGCTCGGCGCCAGATTCGAAGTTGCGACCACCACGATGCCGAGCTCGAACAGCCGCGTAAACAACCGGCCAAGGATCATGGCGTCGGCGATGTCGGTGACGTGGAATTCGTCGAAGCAGAGCAGCCAGGTCTCATCGGCAATCGCGGCCGCGGCGCGCTGGATCGGATCCTGGTCGGGCAGTAAGCCGCTTTTGATGTCTTGCCGATAGGCATGGACGCGTTCATGAACGTCGGTCATGAATTCGTGAAAATGGACCCGGCGCTTGCGCTTGACCGCGGTGGTCGCGAAAAACAAGTCCATCATCATGGTCTTGCCGCGGCCGACCTCGCCGTAGATGTACAAGCCTTTCAGCGGTTGCCCGGCGTGCTCACGCTTGCCGAACAGCCAGCCGAGAGACGACGACTTGCGCGCCAGCCGCCGCTGCTCGATCCGATCCTCGAGCGCGGAAAACTGCCCGGCCAGGATCAGTTGCCCGGGGTCGGCCTCGATCTTTCCTTCGTCGATGAGCGCCGCGTAGTGCGTCTTGAACGTCTCGGGCATGCGCTAGGATGAACCACGCTGTCTGTAAATCGCGTAAAAGTGGGACGCATTTCCGATGGTCGGGCGCCTATGGCGCCGGCCTAATACGCCCCGCTGCATAAATGAGAGGCGTTAACACCTTGTTAACCATGCGTTTTTCGCAGATTTTAGTCTCCCGCTATTATTTTCAATTCTTCTTTTTGCTGCATGCAGCATACAGGCCCACGCCCGGACTAAGTGAGCGGATAGCCCGCCTCGACCACATAGGGCCCGCCGCCGACGGAGGCGCGCGACGAAAACAACACGAAGCGCGAGACGTGGAACGCCGCGGTGCGGAAAAGCCCGCGCGTCGCAAGATAGTCCGCGACCGCGCGGCTCGACGAATCGCGCAGACGCGCCAGCGTCACGTGCGGAATGTATTTTCGTCCCTCCGGCTCCAGGCCGATGCGCTGCATCAGCCGCTCCTGTTCGGCCTGCACATCGAGCAGCGCCTGCACCTGCGCGACCGAGGCGACGACCGCGCGCGGCTTGCGGCCGCCAAACGAGGTCAGCCCCTCCAGGTGAAGATCGAACGCACCACGTTTGACGCGGCCGAGCATGGAGGCGACCTCCTGTGCGACCATGTCGTCGACGTCGCCGATGAAACGCAGCGTCAGATGGTAATTCTCCGGGTCGACCCAGCGCGCGCCCGGCAATCCGCCGCGCAGCATGCCGAGCGCCTGCCCAATATCGGCGGGGATTTCGACGCCAGTGAAGAGACGCGGCATCTGAGACTCGTATGAATTAAGAACCACGCGCCTTGCGCGCACGCGCGATCAGCTCTTCCACCCGCGGCAAGATGCGCGCCACGATCATGTCGACGCCGGCAGCATTGGGGTGGAGGCCGTCGGCCTGATTGAGCTTGGCATCGGTGGCCACGCCGTCCAGGAAGAACGGATAAAAGACGACCGGATACGTCGAGGCAAGCGCGGGATAAAGCGCATCGAAAGCCTTCACGTAGTCGGGGCCCATATTGCGCGGCGCCTGCATGCCGGCGAGCAGAACAGCGACATGCCGGTCGGCGAGCTTGCTCAGGATTTTGTCGAGCGCCGATTTGGTCAGCATCGGGTCGATGCCGCGCAACGCGTCGTTAGCGCCAAATTCGACGATCACGGCTTCGGCGCCGTCGGGTACCGACCAATCGACCCTGGCCAATCCATCGGACGCCGTGTCGCCCGAAACGCCGGCATTGGTGATGGCAACGGCGATGCCTTTAGTGGCCAGCGCCTTCGACAACTTGGCTGGAAAAGCCTGGTCCGCCGGCAGGCCGTAACCGGCGCTGAGCGAGTCGCCCAGCACCACGAGCTTGACCGGCGCTTCGGTGGCGGCTGCCGGGGCCGCCCAAGGCAAAAGCGCGAGCAGCAGAGCAAGCCATTGGAACCGGACCGGCTTTGCCCCATATCTTCCCGGTCGTGAACGGTTCGGTCCCATGAAAGCACCTTCCCAAGGCCCGGCCATTGCGCTGGCTGGCGTTAATCTCTCGCTCGGGCAAGGGGCCGCCCGCGTCCATATTCTCAAGGACATCGATCTCAATATAGGCGGCGGCGAGGCGATTGGCTTGGTCGGACCGTCGGGTTCGGGCAAGTCCACGCTGCTGATGGTGATGGCGGGACTTGAGCGGACTGACAGCGGTCTGGTGACCGTCGCCGGCGAGCAACTCAACGCGCTCGACGAAGATGCGCTGGCGCGCTTTCGCGGCCGCCAGGTCGGCATCGTCTTCCAGTCGTTTCACCTGATCCCGACCATGACGGCGCTGGAAAACGTGGCGGTGCCCCTGGAGCTTGCCGGCATCGCCGACGCGCAGGAGCGGGCGCGCGACGAACTCGCAAACGTGGGCCTGGGCGAACGCTTGGCGCACTATCCGGCCGAATTGTCCGGCGGCGAGCAGCAGCGTGTCGCGGTCGCGCGCGCGCTGGCGCCGAACCCGGCGATCGTGGTCGCGGACGAGCCGACTGGCAATCTCGATGAAGAGACCGGTAAGCAGATCATCGAACTGTTGTTCGCCGGTCATGCCCAACGCGGCTCAACGCTGGTGCTCGTAACCCACGACACGGCGCTCGCCGCCCGCTGCGGGCGAATCGTGCGCCTGCGCTCCGGCCGCATCGACGGCGTGAACACGCCATGAGCGTCGCAGCGATTTCAAATCAATCCGCGAGCAACAGCGGACTCCTGCTGCGCTTCGCGCTGCGCGAAATGCGCGGCGGCTTGCGCGGATTCTATATCCTCATCACCACCATCGCGCTCGGCTGCATGGCGATCGCCGGCGTCGGTTCGCTATCCGCCAGCCTCGCCGATGGACTGGCGCGGCAGGGTCAGGTGATTCTCGGCGGCGATCTGTCGTTCACACTCGTCCAGCGTGAGACAACGCCGAGCGAGCGCGGATTCCTCGATCGCCACGGCAGGGTATCCGCCGTTGCGACGCTGCGCGCCATGGCGCGCGCCGCCGACGGCCAGGCGACGCTGGTCGAGATGAAGGCGGTCGACAGCGCCTACCCGCTGTTTGGACAAACCGCGCTCAACCCGCCCGGTCCACTGGATGCGGCGCTCGCTCAACGCGACGGTGTCTTCGGCGCCGCGGCCGATCCGGTCTTGCTGACGCGGCTCGGCATCAAGCCGGGCGCGCGGCTGACCATCGGCGACGCGACCTTCGAGGTTCGCGGCGCGCTGGCGAGTGAGCCGGACAAGCTCGCCGGCGGCATCGGCTTCGGACCGCGGCTCCTGGTGAGCGAGGCGGGCTTGCGTGCCACCGGCCTGCTGCAGCCGGGCAGTTTGGTGCGCTGGCACTATCGCCTGCGCCTACCGACAAATGACGCCAGCGACACAGCGGCGAAAACGGTGACGGCGCGGGCGCAACAGCAGTTTCCCGAAGCCGGCTGGGACATCCGCAGCCGCAGCAACGCCTCGCCGCAGCTCGAGCGCAATGTCGAACGCTTCACCCAATTCCTTGCCATCGTCGGCCTGACGGCGCTGCTGGTCGGCGGGGTCGGCGTCGGCAATGCGGTGAAAAGCCATCTCGAACACCGCCGCGAAACGATCGCGACGCTGAAGGCGCTCGGCGCCTCGGGCCGGCGTATCTTCGCGATCTATCTGATCCAGGTGCAGATGCTGGCGGCGATCGGCGGCGTCATCGGCGTGGCGTTGGGCGCAATCCTGCCGTTCGCAATTGTCTGGATCTTCGGCGCCATCATTCCGCTGCCGATCGTCCCGGCGCTGCATCCGGGCGAACTTGCGCTGGCGTTGCTCTACGGACAAACGACCGCGCTGGCGTTTTCGCTCTGGCCGCTCGGCCGCGCCCACGACGTCCCTGTCGGCGCGCTGTTCCGCGACACGGTGGCGCCGCAGCCAAACTGGCCCCGAACAATCTATGTCGCGCTGGCCGCAGCCGTCGGGGGCGCGCTCGTCGTGCTCGCGGTCGCGCTGGCTTACGACCGCCATGTCGCGATCGTGTACGTCGCGATCGCTGCCGGCGTGTTCATCACTTTGCGGCTCATTGCCGCGCTGCTGGTGCTGGCCGCGCGCCTGGTCCCCCGCGCCCGATCGACTGTGCTGCGCATGGCCGTCGCCAATATCCACCGGCCGGGCGCGCTGACCGCAACCATCGTGCTGTCGCTCGGCCTCGGCATTGCGCTGCTGGTTACCGTGATCGAGATCGACGCCAACCTACAACGGCAGTTCGCCAATGAACTGCCGGTCAAGGCACCGTCGTTTTACTTCCTCGACATTCCCGCCGACCAAGCCGCGCGTTTCGGCGCGTTCGTCCGCAAAGAAGCGCCGGACGCCAAGCTCGAAGAGGTGCCGATGCTGCGCGGCCGCATCGTCTCCGCCAACGGCATTCCAGCCGAAAAGATCAAGCCGAAGGAAGGCGCGGCCTGGGTTTTGCAAAGCGATCGCGGCATCACCTATGCGAGCCAGGTTCCCGAGGGCTCGCGGCTGGCCGAGGGCCAATGGTGGGCGCCGGACTATGCCGGGCCGCCGCTGCTGTCGTTCGAAAAGAAAATCGCCGACGGCCTCGACCTCAAGCTCGGCGACGAGGTCACCGTCAACGTGCTTGGCCGCAACATCACCGCCCGCATCGCCAACTTGCGCACGGTCGATTGGGAGAGCCTCGGCATCAATTTCGTCATGGTGTTCTCGCCGCACGCTTTCGACGGCGCGCCGCGCACCCATCTCGCCACGTTGACGTTTATCGGCGGAGGCACGGCGGCCCAGGAGGGCGCGATCACCCGCGCCGTTGCCGAAACCTTTCCCATGGTGACCGCGCTGCGGGTGAAAGACGCGCTCGATGCGATCGGCTCAATCGTCACAAACTTGGTGCTGGCGATCCGCGGCGCCAGCGGCCTGACGCTGGTGATTGCGGCACTCGTCTTGGGCGGCGCGCTGGCCGCAGGCCACCGCCACCGGGTCTATGACGCAGTGATCCTGAAGACGCTCGGCGCCAGTCGGCCGCAACTCATCGCCGCTTATGCCATCGAGTATGCGCTGCTCGGCGCCGCCACGGCGCTGATCGGCCTGCTGGCCGGCTCACTCGCCGGCTGGCTGATCGTCAGCGAACTGATGCACCTGCGCTTTGCCTGGCTGCCGCTCCCGGCAC
>DASUGZ010000157.1:0-6007 GCA_036273755.1 Pseudolabrys sp. | reverse complement strand
CGGCGTGGCTCCTCCGGGCTGGTCGCTCCGGCGCCATTGCCGGCGCCACAGCGGCCATTGGCGCCGCCGCATCAGCAGGCCATTGTGCCGCCGGCCGGCGTGCCGCCGCCGCTTTATGTGCCGCAGACCGGCCGCGCGCTGCCCAACCTGCCGAACCCGGCGCCGTCCGGGCCGCGCGGGCAGGAGACCTTCCAGGATCGCGCCGCGCGCTGCGCGCATCAGGCCGGCGTCTACGGCCAGACCGCCGGCAACACCAGCGTCTATATCAATAGCTGCATCAATCAATAGGGACCGACCGCGCAGCGGCGATGGGAATCTTGCCTCTTGACAGGCAACCAAATGGTTGCATATTGTCTGTCATGGATGCGGTGTTCAAAGCCCTGGCCGACGCCAGCCGGCGGGAACTTCTCGACCGGCTGCGCGCCGACAACGGCCAGACTTTGAACGAACTTTGCGCCCGCTTGGGCATGACGCGGCAGGCGGTGAGCAAGCATCTGGGAATTCTGGAGGAGGCCAATCTGGTCGCCACCGTGCGGCGGGGCAGGGAGAAGCTGCATTACCTCAATCCGGTGCCGATCCACGATATCGGCGAACGCTGGATCGGAAAATTCGAAAGGGGGCGCCTTCAGGCGCTGAGCGATCTGAAAAAGAATCTGGAGAATGAGTAAAGGAGAGAGCAAATGAGTAAGCCCGTGTTTGTTTACGTGACCTACATCGCCTCGACCCCCGACAAGGTATTCAAGGCGCTCACCTCGCATGAATCCACCGCGCAATACTGGTTCGGCAATGCCGTAACGTCCGACTGGAAGGTCGGCTCCCCGCTTGCGTTTCATCGCGAGGGCAAACTGGTGGTGGAGGGCAAGGTTCTCGAAAACGATCCGCCGCGGCGGCTGTCCTATACTTTCCGGTCGATGCACGAGCCGCACAACGGCAAGGAGAAAGCCTCGCGCGTCGTGTTCGACCTGGACCAACAGAAAAGTCAGGTCAAGCTCACTGTCACCCATGACGACTTCGCGCCCGACAGCAAGGTCTTCGCCAGCATCAGCAACGGCTGGCCGCTGGTGCTGTCCAATCTCAAGAGCTTCCTCGAGACCGGTCTGCCGGCGCTCCATGCGCCCTGGTACGAGAAGGAGAAAGCGGTGTCATGATCGACGCCGCCAAGTTCACGCCGCGCACGGTCTACGTCACCTACATCGCCGCCACGCCCGAAAAGGTGTGGCAGGCGCTGACCGACCCAGCGTTTTCGCAGCAGTACTTTTTCGGCTTTGCCGTCGACGTAGAGCCGAAGACGGGCGGCGCGTTCTTCCTGCGCTATCCGGACGGCCGCGTGCATGTCAGCGGCCGGGTGGTTGAATGGCAGCCGCCGCGCCGCTTCGCCTGCACCTGGCTGGTCGAAGGCGTGAAGGACTTCGCCCAGTTGCCGGAATGCCTCGTCACCTATGATATCGAGCCGGCCGGCGACAGTGTGCGGCTGACCATGACCGAGGCGCATTCCTGGGACGTGCCCGAGGCGATCTTGTCCGGCGGCCGCGCCGGCTGGCCGGCGATCCTCTCCAGCCTCAAGAGCCTGCTCGAAACCGGCAAGCCGCTAGCCATCAAGATGGAACCGCCGCAGGAGATGCTGGAGGCGATCAAGGCGCTCCAGGCCCGCTAAAGGCGGGATTTTGGCGGGTTCCGGACGCGCCGTCGCCGCCGGCCGCTAGGATTTTGTCAACGCCTCGGCCCTATACCGGCTAGCGGGGCGGGACGGGTCGTCATGGAAACGCGGAGCAGCGCTTTGCCGACGGCGGCGGCCGGCGATTTCAAGCCGGTCGCGGTGACGCGCTGGAGTGCGCGGCTCGCCGATCCGCAGTGCGAGCGCGCCTTTCTCGAGAGCCGCTTCGCCGACGACCGGCGCCGCGTGTTCGTGCTGCTGGCCTTCATCACGGCCTCTGGAGTGCTCATTGTCGGCGGCCGACTCATCGCATTTTTCGCCGGCCACGGCCCGCTGACCGCTCTGCTGCCGCCCGTACTGCCGGTGTTGGTCGCAAGTTTTGCCGCCTTCGTGCTGCTGCGCGTGAAATCGCCGCAGGCGCTGGAAATCGGCTTTCTGACCTTCGGTGTCGTTTTGGTCATCATCCGCTTCGCCATGCTGACGGTGCAGCCGGCGATGACCGACAGTTGGCTGCCGCTGATGGTGACCTCGCTGTTCATTATCTACGTCTATCTGCCGGTCCGGCTGCTTGCGGCGGCGGCATTCGCGGCATTCTATTCGACGATAGCGTTGACCTGGTGGGTGACGGTGCACGGAGCGGCGCTCGGCGCCGAACACCTCTATTTCGGCGTCCTCTGGGTCATGCTCGCCAATGGACTGGGCTTTGCCGCCGCCAACGCGCTGCAGCGCAGTCAGCGCACGCAGTTCGCGCAAAGCCTGTTGCTGCGCAGACTGCTGTCGACCGATTCCTTGACCGGCATCGGCAACCGCCGCCGCTTCGACGACGCGCTGGCGCGCGAATGGCGGCGCTGCCGCCGCGCCGGCATGCCGATGTCGCTGTTGATGATCGATGTCGATCATTTCAAGGCCTACAACGACCACTACGGCCACCAGCAGGGCGATGACTGCCTGCGCCAGGTGGCGCGGCTCCTGGTCGACGGCGCCGGGCGGCCGGGCGATCTGGTCTCGCGTTACGGCGGCGAGGAATTCCTCTGCATGTTGCCGGACACCGGCATGGCCGGCGCGCTCGCCGTTGCCGATAAGCTCGCCGCGACGGTGCGGCAGGCGGATATCCATCACCCGCGCTCGCCGGCGGGCGCGCGGCTCACCATCAGCATCGGCGCCGCTACCGCCAAGGACTTGTCGGGTGAGCCCGAAGCGCTCGCGGCCTTCGCCGACAAGCTGCTCTATGCGGCCAAAGCCGCTGGCCGCAATCAGGTCAAGGTTGGCCAGCTCGGCCTGCGCAAGGCCGAAGCCCGCGCCGCCTAGCGGCTAGCGCAGGCTGGCGTTGAATTTGTCCAGCGCCGCCTGGCCGGGGCACAGTTCTTTCTCATTGAGCGCGTTGAGCGCCTTGTCGACCGTGCGCAGATGCGCATGCAGGTCTTCCGGGTCCTGCTCGACGTAAAGCAGGCCGGTGACGATCTGACCCTTCTTGGCGTGGTGCTGCAGGAAGCCGAGCGCCGCGGTGCGGTCGGTCGGATCGTAGTCGGCGTCGAGCTTGCGCAGCGCCAGCTTCGAGCCGTCGTGCTGTTCGACGATCTCGATGCTGCCCGGATCGTATGTGACCTCGATCGGCATGCGGCTTGCCATGAAGTCGAGCCGGTTCACCGCCTCGTTGTGCTCGCGCACGAAATCGAAGCTCTTGGTCGAGCCGGCGTGGTTGTTGAAGGCCACGCACGGCGAAATCACGTCGATGAAGGCGGCGCCCTTGTGCGCGATCGCCGCCTTGATGATCGGCACCAGCTGCTGCTTGTCGCCGGAGAAGGAGCGGGCGACGAACGAGGCGCCGAGCTGCAGCGCAATGGCGACAAGATCGATGGAATTGTCGGTATTGACGAAGCCACGCTTGGACTTCGAGCCGCGGTCGGCGGTGGCGGAAAACTGGCCTTTGGTCAGGCCGTACACGCCGTTGTTCTCGACAATATACGTCATATTGACGCCGCGCCGCAGCGCGTGGGCGAACTGGCCAAAGCCGATGGAGGCGGAATCGCCGTCGCCGGAGACGCCGAGATAGATGAGATCGCGGTTGGCGAGATTGGCGCCCGTGAGCACCGACGGCATGCGGCCATGCACCGAGTTGAAGCCGTGCGAATTGCCGAGGAAGTAGGTCGGCGTTTTCGACGAGCAGCCGATGCCGGAAATCTTCGCGACCCGGTGCGGCTCGATCGACAATTCGAAGCAGGCCTGGATGATGGCGCCGGTGATCGAGTCGTGGCCGCAACCGGCGCACAGCGTCGACACCGTACCCTCGTAGTCGCGGTGGGTGTAGCCGAGGTCGTTCTTCGGCAGGTCCGGGTGATGGAATTTCGGCTTGGCGAGATAGGTCATGACTGCACCTTCATCGGCGTCACTTTGAGCTTGTCGACGTGATCGCCGATCGCCTTGGCGATGAAACGGGCGGTGATCGGCGTGCCGTCGTAGTGCAGGATCGGCACCAGGCGCACCGGATCGATGCCGCACTCGTTGACGACGAGCGAGCGCAATTGCGCGTCGCGGTTCTGCTCGACCACGAAGACGAAGTCGTGGTCGGCAACGAACGAATTGACGCTCGAGTGGAACGGGAAGGCGCGCACGCGCATACGGTCGAGCGCGTGGCCGCGCGCCTCGATCATGTCGATCGCCTCGTCCATCGCCGGGGCTGTCGAGCCGTAATAGATTACGCCGTATTTGGTCGGCTTCGAGGCGTTCGCCTGCAACGGCCGCGGCACCAGGTCCTTGGCGGTATCGAACTTGCGGATCAGCCGCTGCATGTTGTCGACGTAAGGCGCGCCTTCTTCCGTGTATTTGGCGTAGCGGTCGCGCGAGGTGCCGCGGGTGAAGAACGAGCCCTTGCTCGGATGCGTGCCGGGATAGGTGCGGTAGGGGATGCCGTCGCCGTCGACGTCGAGATAGCGGCCGAATTCCTTGCCGGCTTCGAGCTCTTCGGCGGTCATCACCTTGCCGCGGTCGTATTTGCGCTGGTCGTCCCAGGCGAGCGGGCGGCACAAATGATGGTTCATGCCGATGTCGAGGTCGAGCATGACGAAAATCGGCGTCTGCAGCCGGTCGGCGAGATCGAAGGCCTGCGCGCCCATGTCGAAGGCTTCCGCCGGATTCTCGGGGAACAGCAGCACGTGCTTGGTGTCGCCGTGCGAGGCATAGGCGCAGGACGTGACGTCGCATTGCTGCGTGCGTGTCGGCATGCCGGTCGAGGGCCCGGCGCGCTGCACGTCGAACAGCACCGCCGGAATCTCGGCGAAATAGGCGAGCCCGATGAACTCCTGCATCAGCGAAATGCCGGGGCCGGAGGTGGCGGTGAAGGCGCGCGCGCCGTTCCAGCCGGCGCCGATCACCATGCCGATCGACGCGAGTTCGTCCTCGGCCTGGACGATGGCGTACTTCGCCTGCTTGGTCTCGGGATCGATGCGAAGCTTGGCGCAATGCCGGGTGAAGGCGTCGGCGAGCGAGGACGACGGCGTGATCGGATACCAGGCGCACACCGTGGCGCCGCCATAGACCGCGCCGAGCGCGGCCGCCGAATTGCCCTCGATGAAGATGCGGTTGCCGACCTTGTCGCCCTTTTTCAGGCGCAGGCCGATCGGGCAGGCCAAGTTGAGCGTCGCATAGTCGCGCCCGATATGCAGCGCCTTGATGTTCGGCTCGATCAGCTTTTCCTTGCCCTTGTATTGCTCGCCGATGAGCTGCTCGACGACCTTTACATCCATGTCGATCAGCGCGGTGAGCACGCCGATATAGATGATGTTCTTGAACAACTGGCGCTGGCGCGGATCGGTGTAGGTGGAATTGGTGATCGCGGTCAGCGGCACGCCGATGATGGTGATGTCCTCGCGGAATTTGGAGGTCGGCATCGGCTTGGTCGAATCATAGAACAAATAGCCGCCGGGCTCGATCGAGGCGACGTCCTTGTCCCAGGTCTGCGGGTTCATCGCCACCATCATGTCGACGCCGCCGCGGGCGCCGAGATGGCCGTCCTCGGTGACGCGCACCTCGTACCAGGTCGGCAGGCCTTGGATGTTGGAGGGGAAGATGTTGCGCGGGGACACCGGCACGCCGTGGCGCAGGATCGAGCGCGCGAACATCTCGTTCGCGGAGGCCGAGCCGGAGCCGTTGACGTTGGCGAAGCGGACGACGAAGTCGTTTACGCTGCTGATCGCTTTTTGCTCGGGCATGATGTTCCTGCGTGAGTCATATCGATGAGGTATTTCTGCATGTCCCAGGCGCCGGTGGGGCAGCGCTCGGCACACAGGCCACAATGCAGGCAGACGTCCTCGTCCTTCACCATCACATTGTGGGTGAGCTTGAGCTCGGTTGAGA
>DASUGZ010000156.1:0-20800 GCA_036273755.1 Pseudolabrys sp. | reverse complement strand
CGACGCAGACGATCGGCGCGCTGGTCTTCGGCCTCTTCACCGCACCGTTCGTGTGGGTGCCGCTGCACCTGCGCGACGCGGCTTTGCTCGTGCTGTTGGGCGTCACCGCGATGGTCGCCCACATGTGCATCAATCGCGCGCTCAAGCTCGCGCCGGCCTCGGTGGTCGTGCCATATCAGTACACGACGATCTTCTGGGCGATCCTGCTCGGCTACATCTTCTTCAGCGATATCCCGCGCGTCGCCATGCTGATCGGCGCCGCCATCATCATCGCGGCCGGCATCTATATTTTTGTGCGCGAGCGCAAGGCGGCGAAGGAATCGGCGCTCATCGAGCCGCCATGAACGAATCCGTCGCGCGCCTCGTCACGGGCATCCACGCCTTGCGACCCTGCAAGAGCAAGACGTGGACGCCCGATGACAGACCGGGCCTGACGCGAAGCGCTCAGCTCACCTTCTTCATCCGGCCCCAGTCTTTCAGCGCCGACCAGATACGCCGCTCGAGCCGGAAGCGGTCGATCGGCGCCGACGAGTTGATGGCGCGGATGCGGCAGAGGCCGACACCGGTCCACTGGAAGCCGCACTTCTCCAGCACCCGGCGCGAGGCGGGGTTGGTGACGCGGGCGCCGGCCTGCAGCTGTTCATGCGCGAGATCGGTGAAGGCGTAGTCGATCACGGCGTGCAGCGCCTCCGTGGCGTAGCCTTGGCCCCAATGCGCGACACCGAGCCAGTAGCCGAGCTCGGGCACCGCGTCCTGCAAGGCGATACCGCAGGCGCCGATCACGGTCTTGCCGCGCAGCGTGATCAGATAGATCGCCTCGGCCGGTTTGCCGGCGCGGGTAATGAAATCCTCGGCATCCGACAATTTGTACGGATGCGGAATGCGCGCGGTGTTCTCGGCGATACGGCGGTCGTTGGCGAGCGTCGCTACCGTTTTAGCGTCCCCGAGGCGCGGCGCACGCAGCACCAGCCGCTTGGTCTCGAGGACGGGGATACTGCCCTCGTGGAAGGTCTCTCTGGGTATGCGCTCTAAGAGTGTCATGACACGGGCTCCAGGGTTTCAACGCGGTTGAAATGCGAAGAGGGGGAGCCGGCTTTCCGTCTCCCCCTCTCAGAGCCCTGTGAGCCCTGCCGGTTTGACTGAAATGCCGGCAGACCTCGAATTTTGGTCTACCTTTACTCGGCCGCTGCCTCCGTCATCGGTACGATCGACACGTAGGTACGGCCTTTGGTTTTCGTAGCGAACTGAACCTTTCCATCGACGAGAGCGAACAGCGTGTGATCCTTGCCACAACCAACGTTACGGCCCGGATGCCAGGTGGTGCCGCGCTGGCGCGCGAGGATATTGCCGGCAAGGACGATCTCGCCGCCGGCCTTCTTCAGGCCAAGCCGCCGGCCCGCTGAATCGCGGCCGTTCCGGGATGATCCGCCTGCTTTCTTATGCGCCATGACTGCTCTCTTTAATTCGGAACTCTTCTACACCGATTCCGTGAAGGAATCATCTCACTTTTTCTTGCTTTTGGCCGCGGGCTTCTTGGCCGCCGGTTTCTTGGCTTTTGGCTTTGTCTTCGCCTTGGTCTTGGCCGCCTTGGGCTCGTCGCCTTCTTCGGCCGGAGGCTTGGCCTTGGGCTCGCGCTGGGGCCGCGGCGGCGGCTCCTTCGACGGCTTGGCGCCATTGGTGAGGATTTCGGTGATGCGGATCACCGAAAACTCGTGACGGAAGCCGCGCTTGCGGCGCGAATTCTTGCGCCGGCGCTTCTTGAAGGCGATCACCTTGTCGCCGCGGGTGTGCTGAAGCACCTCGCCGGCAACGGTCGCGCCCTGTACCGTCGGGGCGCCGATCTGCGGGGTGTCGCCGCCGAGCAGCAGCACCTCGCCGAATTCGACCACCTGCCCCGGCTCGCCGGTCACCCGGTCGATCCGGATCACGTCTTCGGCGGCCACCCGGTATTGTTTGCCGCCGGCTCTGATGACTGCGAACATCGTTCTTCCTCTGGTGTTCGATCCCGGTGCTCGGAAGGATTCCGGACCGGCTTCTTTCAGTCGGTTTGTTGTGTGTTTTTAAGGGCTTAATGGGCCCTTGAAAAAGCACGCGGACCCTGGGGCCCGCGACGGCGCTCTTATGGCGGGGAAGGGCGCGGAATGTCAAGGAAAGGCAGCTTAACGGCCCGTCTCAGCCTTCGCTTTTGGCCGCGGCCTCGGCCATGGCGCCGTTGCCGTTATCGGGCGCGCCGTCCTGCGCCAGGCGATAGCCGACGCCGAGTTCGGTCACCAGGATCTTGGGCGAATCCGGGTGCGGCTCGATCTTTTGCCGCAGCTTGCGCACGAAGATGCGCAGATAATGCGTGTCGTGCACGTGGATCGAGCCCCACACTTCTTTCAAGAGGTGCTGATGGGTGACCACATTGCCGGCATGCTGCGCCAAGACCTGAAGCAGCCGGTACTCCTTCGGAGTCAGCGTCAGCCGCGCGCCGTTGAGCGTAACCGCGCGCGCGGCGAGGTCGATGGTGAGCGGGCCGACTTTGACCGTCGGCTCGCCGGACGCGGCGCGCATCTGCCGGCGCAGCGCCACCCGCACGCGCGCCAGAAGCTCGGCCATACCGAACGGCTTGACGACGTAGTCGTCGGCGCCGCGCTCGAGCAGATGCACCTTCTGCGCTTCGTTTGAACGCACCGACAGGACGATGATCGGCACGCTCGACCACGAGCGGAGGCGCTCCACCACCTCCGAGCCGTCCATGTCGGGTAGGCCGAGATCGACGATGACGATGTCGATCGGCCGCAACGTGGCCTCGCGGATCGCCTCGGCGCCGCTGCCGGCTTCGTGCACGACGAAGCCGTTGAGCTCAAAGCCGGTGCGCAGAAAGCGGCGAATTTGAATCTCGTCGTCGACGACGAGCACGATCGGGGACAGCTCATTCATCGGCGTCGCCCTCCATCTGCGGGACTGCTGCGGCTTGGGTGAGGGCGAGTTCGATCGTCACCGCGGTGCCCAAGCCGGGACCCTCGCTCCTGGCGCTGATCTTGCCGCCGTTGGCGGCGATGAAAGCATTGGCAATCCACAGGCCGAGGCCGGACCCGCTGGTGATCGCCGCGAGGCGATCGCCGCGGGCGAAGCGGCCCCACATTTTCGCTTGCTCGGCCGGGGTGACGCCGGCGCCCTCGTCGGCGACGCTAAGCATGATGCGGCCATTCTCGGCACGCGCGCTGACGGCAATCTGCGAGCCGGGCGGCGAATATTTCACCGCGTTGTCGACGATCTGCACCAGCGCCTGTTGCACCAGCACAGGATCGACGTGCACCAGCGGCAGGTCGTCCGGCATGTCGAGCGCCAGACGGCGGCCGGTGAGCCGGCGGCGGCAACGCTCGAGCGCTGAATGGACGATGTCGGCGGGATCGGCCCATTCGATATGCGGCTTGATGCCGCCGCTGGAGATGCGGCTGGCGTCGAGCAAATTTTGGATGTCGTTGTTGAGGCGTTCGGCCTCATCGCGCACGTCGTGCACCAGCGCCTTCAGACTGTTCTCGTTGGCCAGCGCCGGCGCCGAGCTCAAGACGGTGGCGGCGCCGAGGATGGAGGCGAGCGGCGTGCGCAATTCGTGGCTGACCGAGCCGATCAGCGCATCGCGCAACTCGTCGGTCTGCGAGCGCATGCGCGCCTCGCTGATCGCGTGCGCGACGCCGAGCCGCTCCAGCGTCGCGGTGGCGTCGGCCAGCACCGCGTCGACGCGGATGCGCATTTCGTTCGAGCCTTCCTCCGACTCGCGGCCGAGATTGATGGCGATAACACCGAACTCCAGGCTCTTGGGCGACACCGCGCGGGTCAGCCAGACGTCGCCGCTGTCGGCGGTCACCATCGCCCCGGTATCGGGGCCGCGCCGGCCGGACGCGATTTCGACCACCGCGGCCCGCACCGGCTCCGGCACGGCGATGCCGGCGTGCCGCCCGCTTGAGGTCGACGCATCGCGCGCGCCGGCGAACAGCACCACCTTGCGCTGGGTCACCGCGGCGAGGTGGTCCTCGATGGCCGAATGGATGTCGGACACGTCGAACGCCACCGCCAGGCGCCGCGAGAAGGCGTAGAGGTCGCGCAGGTCGATCTCGCGCTGGCGTGCGGTTTCGAGTTGCCGTTTGAGTTGGGTCGCCAGCTGGCTCACCACCACCGCGACGAAGATGAATAGAATGAGATTGACGATCTCGTGCGGATCGACGATCCGGAAGCTATAGAGCGGCGGATAAAAGAAGAAGGCGGAGGCGAGCACGCCGCAGACCGCCGCGACGATCGCCGCGACGATGCCCCAGCGCGTTGCCGCGATCACCACCGGGATCAGATAGACCACCGAGCCATGGCGGACCCCGGCTTCGGCGACGATGGCAAAGACGCCGACGGTGACCGTCGCGACCATGGCCAAAGTCAGCAAAATGTTGCGCACTTCCTTGCGCAGGCGGCCGAATTGGACCGTATCGAGCATCGTCACACCAGCCGGCGGTTGTCCCTTGGCGTCGCGCACAATATACCGGGGCCAGGCCCTGTCTGTCTCTTGTCTGTCTTGGCCCGCTTGGCTACATAGCAGCCGTCCAAATCGGGCTTTTTCAGGCTCTTTTTGGGCTCCGGAGAGGTGGCAGAGCGGTTGAATGCACCGCACTCGAAATGCGGCATACCCGCAAGGGTATCGGGGGTTCGAATCCCTCCCTCTCCGCCAGTCTCATGCGTTCCCTGGTTCGCGGACCTGATGGCCGACACGGCAGCTGCGTCGACGCGCGGCGCACGATGTGGCCGCGCGAAGCCATTAATCCAGATTAATGTGCGCGAACAATGATTGCCCGGCGCTGAAAGCGCAAATTGACCGCTCTGAGTTCTCGAGGGGGCATCGTAGCCCGGCGCAGGCCGGTCCGTGCTTTCCTCTCTCAAACGAACCCACGCCGAAGAAGGCTGTACCTCGCCGTCGCGAGCACCAAAACGCGAACACAAGAAACATTAGGGAGGAAACGTGATGAAGATCCATGTGACCCGCCGTACCATCGTGAAAGCGGGCGCGGCGCTTGCCGGCTCCACCATATTCTCGCCGCCGATCCTGACATTCGCCCAAGGCGAAACGCCGATCAAAATCGGCATGCACGATCCCTTCACCGGCACTTACGCCGCGGAAGGCGAAAGCGAGAAGCGCGGCGCGCTGATGGCGCTCGCCGAAGTCAACGCCAAAGGCGGCATCAACGGCCGCAAGGTCCAACTGGTGACCGAAGATGAAGGTGCCAATGCCGGCCTTGCCGCGCAAAAGGCGCACAAGCTCATCGAGCAGGATAAGGTCAACTTCCTGATGGGCGCGGTGTCGTCGGCGACCGCGTTGTCGGTCAACCAGGTCGCGCACGAAAAGGGCATGCTCTATATGGTCACCGGCGGCCACACCGATCCGGTCACCGGCACGCAGTGCCACTGGACCACGTTCCGCATCTGCACCACGACCTACATGCTGGCGGCCGGTCTCGCTTCCACGCTGCACAGCAAGTTCGGCGGCAAGTGGTATTTCATCACGCCGGACTACGCCTTCGGCCACACGCTGCAGGAATCCTACGCCAAGCTCTTGAAGGGCATGGGCGGCACCGTGCTGGGCAATTCGCTGGCGCCGCTCGGCACCACCGATTTCTCGTCCTATTTGATCAAGGCGCAGCAGTCGAAACCCGACGTGCTCGTCGTGCTGCAGGACGGACAAGATCTGGTGAACCTGATGAAGCAGGCCGCGCAATTCGGCCTGATGAAGAAGTTCCCGATCGGCGGCGGCCTCAGCGAGCTCGAAGTGCTGCGCGCCTTGCCGAAGGAAGCCAAGCAGGGCTGGTGGACTCTCGAGTGGTACTGGGATCAGCCCAAGACACCGCACGTCAAGGAATGGGTTGCGGCCTATCAGAAGGCCAACCCGGACGGCACCTATCCGAGCGCGCGCACGTGGTTCGGCTACGCCGGCCTCCATGCGATCGCGATGGGCGCGAACAAGGCCAAGTCCAACGAAGCGGTAAAAGTCGCCAAGGCGCTCGAAGGTCTCGAATTGCCGCCGGAGATCAAGCTGCAGCCGAACAAGGTCTACTTCCGGCCCGGCGATCACCAGCTGATGTCGAGCGAATTCCCCGGTGAGATCCTGCCGGATGGAAAATATCCGTCGATGTTCAAGGTCGCGGATATCGTCGCCGGCGACAAGATCGCGCTGCCGGTGAAGGACACCGGGTGCAAACTCGACTATCCGGCGTAAAGCGCTCATACAAACGTCAAAGCAATGGCTATCGCCGCGCCGTCTCCTGCAAAGGGGCGGCGCGGTGCAACTTGAAACCCGGATATTAGAACGGCGACGCAAACGGCTATGGAGCTTCTGCTTTTCAATGCCTTTAACGGGCTGATCCAAGGCGTATTCTACGCGCTGATGGCGCTTGGCCTGGCGCTGATCCTGAGTCTGAACTCGGTGATCAACATGGCGCACGGCGGCTTTCTCGTCATTGGCGCCTATCTGACCTACACGCTCGTTCCCTATCTCGGATTCTGGGGAGCGCTGGTCGCGGGCCCGATCCTGGCCGGCGCCATCGGGCTCGTCGTCGAGCGCGTGCTCATCCGGCCGGTCTACAAGCGTGTCGATCCGATCTACAGCCTGCTGCTGACCTTCGGCCTCGCATTGATCATCGAGGACATGACGCGCACGATCTGGGGACCGCAGGGCCTGCCGTTGGAGGTGCCGGACGTCATCAATTCGCCCGTGAGCGACGTCTACTTCTTCATCACCGGCTATCGGCTCTTCGTCATCGCGATCACCGCCGCCGCGGCGATCGGCCTCTACCTGCTGCTGCGCTACACGCTGCTCGGCATCCGTATCCGCGCCGGCACGCGCGACTTGGAGACGACATCGGCGCTCGGCGTCAACATCTATCGGCTGCGCGCCTTCAATTTCGCCTTCGGCTGCGTCTTCGCGGGCCTCGCCGGCGTGCTCGCCTCCGGCGTGCTCGGCCTCACCCCGCCGATGGGCAACAGCCTGATCATGCCGAGCTTCGTCGCCATCATCATCGGCGGTGTCGGCAGCCTGTTCGGCGCCGTGCTCGGCGGTCTCATCATCGGGCTCGCCGCCGGCATCGTCACCACTTATTACCCCGCGGCGAGCGAAGCGGTGATTTACCTGATGATGCTGATCGTGCTCGTCGTGCGGCCGCGCGGATTGTTCGGTGAAGAGGGCCTGTTCGAATGATGCGCGTTCTCGGCATTGCCGCGATGTGGATCGTGCTCCTGGCGCTGCCATATTGGCTGCCGGCGGTCGGCGGCTACACCGCACTCGGCTCCAAGATACTGATCTACGCGATCGCGACCATGGGCCTCAATCTCGTGCTTGGCTTCACCGGCGGTCTGTCGTTCGGGCAGGCGGCCTATTTCGGGCTCGGCGCCTATGGCGCCGGTATGACGCTGAAATACCTCGCGCTGTCGACGCCGCTCGCGATCCTCATCGGCACGCTCGTCGGTGGACTCGCGGCGGCCCTGCTCGGGCCCTTGGTGATGCGCCGCCGCGGCATTTATTTCGCGATGATCACCATCGCTATCGGCCAGCTGTTCTATTTCATCATGGTGCGTTGGAACGAGGTAACCGGCGGCGAGGACGGCCTCGCCGGCTTTGCACGGCAGGACATCCATCTCGGTCCGCTCACCGTCCCGGTGGCCTCATCGGGCGCGGCCTTCTACTATGTCGTCCTGCTCTGCTTCACGGTCGCCGTCGCGGTGATGTGGACGATCCTGCAATCGCCGCTCGGCCATACCTGGGTGGCGATCCGCGAAAACCGGCGGCGCATGGAATTCCTCGGCATCCGCGTCGAGCGCTACGTTTGGGCGGCTTTCGCCATCGCCGGCACCATCACCGCGTTCGCCGGCACGCTGAACGCGCTGCTGTTCAACTTCACCTCGCCGCAGGACCTGCACTGGATCCTGTCCGGCAACTTCGTGATCATGATCATCCTCGGCGGCATGCGCAGCTTCTTCGGGCCCCTGATCGGCGTGATTATTTTCGTGGTTGCGCAGGATTATCTGTCGAGCGTGACCGAGAACTGGATGACCTTCATCGGCCTGATCTTCGTCTGCATCGTGCTGCTGTTTCCGCGGGGCGTGCTCGGCATCTTCCGCCGCGCGGAGGCACTATGAGCGACGTCATGCAGGCGCCGGCGCCAGCCGCGGCACAAACGGCGGCAAAGACGCCGTTTCTGCGCATGGAGAATGTGTCGCGTCATTTCGGCAGCCTGAAAGCGGTCGACGGCGTCTCCTTCGAAATGCGCTCCGGCGAGATGCGCGCGGTGATCGGTCCGAACGGCGCCGGCAAGACCACCTTCTTCAACCTGATCAGCGGCCTTTTGCCGCCGACCACCGGCCGGGTGATTTTCGAAGGCGAGGACATTACGCAGCAGACCATCGTGCGCCGCGTCGCCAAGGGCATCGTGCGCACCTTCCAGATCACCGAGATCATGCCGGACTTGAGCGTCTACGAGAACATCCGCGTCGGCGTCGAGACGCAGGCCGGCATCAACGCCAAGCCCTGGCTCGGCCGCGCCCAGCGCGCCGACGTGATCGCCCGCGCCGAGGAACTGATCGGTATCGTCGGGCTCTCCGGCAAAGAGGACCGCACCGTCGGGGAACTCGCGCACGGCGATCAGCGTGTCGTCGAACTGGCGCTGGCGCTCAGCCTCAAGCCGCGTCTGCTGCTGCTCGACGAGCCGACCGCCGGCATGGGCGACCACGAGACCGACCACATGGTCGATCTGGTGCGCCGCCTGCACGCCGAGCAGGGCGTCACCATCCTGTTCATCGAGCACGACATGGACATTGTCTTCGGCATCGCCCAGCGCATCACCGTGCTCGATCAGGGCCGCGTGCTCGCCGACGGGACGCCGGAGGAAATCTCCGCTGACCCGCGCGTGCGCGCCGCCTATCTGGGGACCGCCGAATGACCGTCGTCCTCAAGGCCGCGGAAATCCATTCGTTCTACGGCAAGAGCCACATCCTGCACGGCGTGTCGCTCGAGGTGAACGAGGGCGAGATCGTCGCCGTGCTCGGCCGCAACGGCGCCGGCAAGACCACCACCGTGCGCAGCCTGATGGGGCTGACGCCGGCGCGCATGGGCAAGATCGAGATCTTCGGCCGGGAAACGACGCGCTGGCCGACGCACCGCGTCGCCGCGCTTGGCGTCGGCTACGTGCCGGAGGGGCGCAAGATTTTCGGCGGCCTCACCGTGCTGGAGAATCTCAAAGTCCCGCAGGCGCGCCCCGGACCGTGGGACCTCGAACGCATCTGGAAACTTTTCCCGCGGCTCGCCGAGCGTAAGTCGCAGCTCGGCCGCCAGCTCTCCGGCGGCGAGCAGGAAATGCTGGCGATCGCCCGGCCGCTGCTGCTCAACCCGCGCCTGATGCTGCTCGATGAGCCGTCGCAGGGGCTGGCGCCGCTCATCGTCAAGGAAGTGATGCGGGTCGTGCAGCGCATGCGCGAGGAGGGCGTGTCGGTGCTGCTGATCGAGCAGAACGCGCCGCTGTCTCTCTCGATCGCCGACCGCGCCTTTGTCCTCGACGACGGCAAGGTGGTGCACGCGGGCTCGGCGTCCGAACTCGCCAACGACACCGAACTGGTCAACAAGCTCGCCGGCGCCGGCAAGAGCGCCGACGCGAAGCGCCGATCGGCCGGGGTGTGATCTGGACTGCCAAGCGCTTAGCGCTCCAGGGGAAACGGCGTCGGCTCCCAAATATGCTCGATCTTCAGCGCCCTGACGGTGAAGGCCTCCCAGTCGTGCAAGAGCTTCGCAATGCCCGAGCGGTCATCTGTCGCGAGGCAACTGCAAAGCTCGCGCAGACGGCGATACTGCGCGCGGGAATCGTCGTCATAGTAGGGATGATCGACGGACCATCGTGCGAGATGCGCATCGCCAATCGCTTTTGCGGCTTGCAGTTCGCCGAGTGCGGCATCGAGGATGATGCGGCGCGTCGGCCAATCGAACATTTTGGCGCCCATCGGAATCCGAGAGAGATAGGCAAGAAAATCATCGAGCGTGGCCATGGCGCGCAGCCGGGGCAACGCCTGCGTCTCGATCGCCTCGCTTAATGCCAGATCGATGTCGGGCTGCGTGATGAACCAAAGACCGCGCCGCCGCGACCGTTCGTTCGCCAGAAACTCACCCCAGTCCAGAAATAACGATGTTCTCGCTTCAAAAAGATGCATCACCGCCCACTGCGGTACGAGTTCGTCGACGTTTGAACTGCGATCGATCAGAATCGCACGGGCAAAATGATGCACTGGTTTGACAAAGATCCAGCGGCCGACCAGCGCGAGATCGATATTGCGCGCGAGAATCGGCTGGACCAATTTTCGGACCTGCGCGGTCGTCGTCATGGCCATATAAGACAGCAATTCCGTCCCGCTTGTCCACGCATTGGACAGTCCTAACGCTGCGCTATTGCTTTCACAAAATTCCGGCTAGCCTTCCTCCGACGACACGGCACGGCGGCCGCCTGACGCGGCTGCGCAAAAAAAGCCGGAACGGGGAGGAGGCAAAATGCGCCGAATGGTGTCGATCGCGTTCGCCGGTGTGCTGCTCGCACTGCCGGCGCTGTCCGGCGCGCACGCCGAATTTCCCGCCGACCGGCCGGTGCGCCTCATCGTCGGCTTCGGGCCGGGTGGCGCCACGGACACCTTCGCGCGCATCTTTTCGGTCACGCTGGCGCTTGAGCTCAAGCAGACGGTCCTGGTCGAGAACGTCGCCGGCGCCTCGGGTTATATCGGCTGGCGCACCGTCGCCTCGGCCGCGCCCGACGGCTACACGCTGATGATGGCGGAGAATGCGCTGGTCATCCGCCCTGGCTTCAGGGACATCAAGCCGCCCTTCGACCCGGCGACCGAGTTCACGCCGGTCGCCTTCGCTGCGACCTCGCCGCTTGCCATCTGCGTCGCCAACGCGGTGCCGGTCAGCTCAATGAAGGAGTTGATCGCCTATTCGCATGCGGCGCCGAAGAAGATCACTTTTGCGTCGGCCGGTATCACGTCAGTGTCGCAATTGGTCTGGGACGTGGTGCGCGACGGCGCCAAGATCGAAGCCGTCGACATTCCCTACCGCGGCGGCGGCCCGGCGATGGCCGATTTGATTGCCGGCCACGTCGACATGACGCTGCCGTCGAGCCAAGTGGCGAAGCCGCTGGTCGATACCAACCGCATCAAGTGCCTCGCCGTCACCGGCAAGACGCGCTCGCCGGCGCTGCCCAAGGTGCCGACGCTGGATGAGCAAGGCATCAAGCACGCCGACGTCGACCTGCGTTTCTGGTTCGCGATCTTCGGGCCGAAGAACCTGCCAGCCGCCGTGACGACGAAACTGCAGCAGGCGATCAAGGCGTCGCTGGAAGCGCCGGAGCTCAAGGAGAGGCTCAAGGCGCTCGATATCGCGCCCGACTACGCGAGCGGCGCGGAACTCGGCAAACGCGTCGTCAGCGACGTCAAGAACTGGAGCGCCTTCATTGCGGCCGCCGGACTGAAAGGGCAATAGCGTGGACGACCGCAGCCGGCGCGCGCAGAAATGGGTGAACGAGGAATTCTACAAGGTCCTCGACGTCTTCGGCTTCCGCTCGGTGATGTTCGTCGAATGGGGCTTCCGCCCGGCCGACGTGCGCCGCACCACCGAGCGCATCAAGAGCCCGATGGCCGTGGTCAAGCAGTGGGCGCGCACCGCCGAGCAGGAGCAGAAGCTCGCCGAGGAGGCGGAAGCGTCCGGCCACCGCGAGAGCGCCGCCGAGTTCTACTATCGCGCCGCGCTTTATTACGGGCCGCCCTGCGGCGTCATCCACGCCAACACGGGCAGGAAGCTCGAGCTCTACCGGCGCATGATCCACTGCTACACGCGCTTCACCGAATTGTTCGACGAGGCGCCGGTGCGCCGCGTTGAAATCCCATTCGAGAACGGCAAGACCATCCCCGGCATTCTGCAATTGGTGCCCGGCGCCAAAGCGAAGACACCGGTGGTGCTGGTGATCCCCGGCATGGACACCATCAAGGAGTATATGCCGAGCCCGTATCACAATCACTTCCGCCGCCGCGGCATGGCGACGCTCTCCATCGACGGGCCGGGGCAGGGCGAGAGCAACACGCGCGAGACCTGGGTGACGCTCGACAACTTCGAACGCGCCGGCAAAGCGGCGCTCGACTTCATCGCCACCGTGCCCGAGCTCGACGCTGGCAAGGTCGGCATCTACGGCTGGAGCATGGGCAGCTATTGGGGTCCGCGCGTCGCCGCGCACGATACGCGCGTCAAGGCGCTGGTCGGCGCCATGGGCAACTACCTGCAGAAGGACACGATCTTCAAGCACTCCAAACCGGCCTACCGCGCCAACTACATGTATATGTCGAACACCTATGACGAGGATGCGTTCGATGCCATGGCGGCGCAGATGACGCTCGAGCCGCTCGCCGGCAAGATCAAATGTCCGACGCTGCTGGCGATGGGCGAGTATGACGAGTTGTGCCCGCTCGCCGACGGCGAGCGCATGTTCGACCTGCTCACCTGCCCGAAGGAGCTATGGGTCTACGAGGACGAGACCCACGTGTTCGGCAGCCGGCTGCCGGACTTCTATCTGCACGTCGCCGACTGGATGCGCGACGCACTCGCCGGCAAATTTCCCGCCGGCTACCAGAAACGCATCGATCACGCCGCGCGCTAAAGGAAAATGGAGGGGCTCTCAATGCCGATAAAGTCAAAGTACCTGTTTGTCGCTAGCATGGACGTCGATGCCGACAAGGAAGCGCTGTTCAACGAGGTCTACGACACCGAGCACGTGCCCAGTCTTTTGAAGGTGCCCGGCGTGCACGCGGTGACGCGCATCGAGGGCGAGCCCTTCGCTGTCAATATCGGCGGCGAGGAGAAGCAGGTGCAGCACGACGGGCCGCGTCACAGCGCTCTCTACGAGATCGACGGGCCGCACGTGCTGGTCAGCCGCGAGTGGGCGAAGGCCGTCGAAGCCGGACGTTGGCCGGCGCAGGTGCGGCCGTTCACGAAAAACCGCAAGCACGCGCTCTACCGGCTGCGGTAGCGGCGTTTTACCAGCGGCGCCAAGGATCCATAAACGGCACGTTGTCCGGGATGCCACCCGGCGCCGTAACCTGATGGAGTCCATTCGGCTCGTAACGGCATACACAGTCGGTCCAATGACGCGTGACGACGCCAGGATCGATGTCGACGATCGTGATCATGTTGGAGCCGCAATTGCAGCCACCCGACGGCGCCTCGATGACATCGGCCGCACGGGCCGGCGGCATCGTTACGGCAGCCGCGAGAACAACCCAGGTGAAACGCGCAAACATGGCGACACGGTAACGCCGATAACCAAACAAATCGTTTCGTCCGGCTTTCCCCCTGATTTTGCTTCAGAACTTATCGCTGCAGTACGAGTGCAGTGAAGCGCCGCGAGCCGACATTCAGATCTTGAGATTCCGCTTTCTGGTCATTCTTGCCCTTTTCGTTTAAATTGCTTGATTGCGAGCAGCGACGCGGGACACGCAACGTTCGTCGGAATGACGGAGCAGCATCATGTCCAACATCACGGCAAGTGCATCAAACGCAGCCGGCATTGAACCATTGCGCGCGAAATGGGGCTGGATCGTCGCCTTGGGAGCGGTTTACGCCATTGCCGGACTCATTGCGCTCGGCAGCGTGCTCATGGCCACCGTCGCCACGGTTTATGTGGTGGGCTTCATGATGCTGATTTCAGGCATCGCAGAAGTCATCAATTCATTTCAGGTGAAAAGTTGGGGCAAATTCCTGCTGTGGGCGTTGCTCGGCGTACTTTACATCATCGCCGGTTTCGTGACCTTCGAGAATCCGCTGCTTGCTGCTGCCCTTCTTACGTTGATGCTCGGCTGCGCACTGGTCATTTCTGGAGTCATGCGCATCATCCTGGGCTTCTCGATGAAGCACGGGATGCCGTGGCTTTGGGTCGTACTTTCAGGCGTCGTCACGCTTCTGCTCGGTCTGATCATCCTCGATCGATGGCCCATCTCGAGCCTCTATATTCTTGGGCTATTGCTCGGCATCGATCTCGTCTTCGCGGGCGCGAGCTGGATGGGCATCGGGCTCCGATTACGAAGAGCCTAGCGCGCCGTACCGCTACATATTGTCCGCCAGCCAGTCCGCGGCGAAGTCGATGCCGACCTGGCGGTTGTCGACATGGGCGTGTTCGCTGCCGCCTTCCTCCGTCGAGAAAATCTTGATGGTTTTGCTTTTCGAGCCGACCGCGTCATAGAGCTTCTGCGCGTTCTCGACCGGCACGACGCGGTCGTTGCCGGCATGCGTGATCAGGAAGGGACAGGTGATGTTCCTGGCTACGTCCTTGAGCGAGAATTTTTTGGCGATCTCGATGCCTTCGTCCTCGTCCTTGGCGCCGGCGACCCAGCGCCACTGGAAATTCGACTGCGCCACCGAGCCGGGCGCGTTGCGATTGGCATCCTTGATCTTCTGTTGCCAGGCGGCGAGATCCCAGTGCAGCGCCGAGAGCGCGATGCAGGCGGCGTAACGCTTCTCGAAGGCGGCGATGCGTGACGAATAATAGCCGCCGAAGCTGTAGCCCATGATGGCGACGCGCTTGCCGTCGACGTCCGCGCGCGTCAGCAGATAGTCGAGCGCCGCGGCGCCCGGCACCTCGTAGTCGAAGCGGCTCGGCATGTCGCGCATGCGCCGCATCTCGCCCATGCCCGGGCCGTCGATGCACAGCGTATTATAGCCGCGCCGCGCGAATTCTAAGCCGCAGAAGAAGATGCTCATCTCTTTGGCGTTGTCCATGCCGTTGACGACGACCACGGTCGGCTTGGCGCCGTCACCGGGCGCTTTCATGAACAAAGCCGGCAGCGTGGTGCCTTCATAGGGCACCTCGATAAACTCAACGTTCGGCTGGCGCAGCCGGATGCCCTGGTGCCAGACTTTATAGGCGTGCGCGCACTGCGCTTTCTTCTCGGGGCCGGGCTGGATGAAGCGCTCGGCGTTGTAGTGATAGATGCCGGCGCGCAGGTAATAGTCGCCGGCGGTAATCTTGTGATTTTTGGCGAGCGCGTCGTCGCCGCGCTTCTCGATTTGATCGCCGAGCGCGCGCCATTCCTCGAACCAGGCCTTGCCGCGGTCGGCCTCGCCCCAGCGCGGGCGCAATTTCTCGCAGGCGCGATCGATCTCCTCGAGCGAAACCACGCCGTAGGGCGCCATGCCCTTGAGGATCAGGACCGCATTCGACCAGAGAAAATTATCCCCGAAATGATTGACCCAAGGTCCACGGCTCATTGTGCGTTCGCTCCTGCTTTTTTGCCGAGGTCCCTTAGCACACTGGAATTTGACGCGCAGCATGGCGGCTCTTAGCGTGCCGGCGCGGCGACAATAATAGGGAAGCGAACGACCGATGAGCTACGTCATGGCGGCGCGCTGGCGCCCGCGCGAGGGCGAACGCGCAAAAGTCGAATCCATCCTGCGCGAACTGGCCGTGGCCATTCGCAAGGAGCCTGGCAACCGGCAGTTCACTGTGCTGCGCGGCTACGATGACGCCGACGACTTTCTGCTCTACGAAGTCTACGCCTCGGAACAGGCGTTCCGCGATCATCAGCAGACCGAGCACTTCAAGCGGCTGGTTCTCGGTGAAGCCGTACCGCGGCTCGCGGTGCGCGAGCGCAACGCTTACACGATCGCCGAGGACTTCTGAACGACGCTGCTTGGCTGCCGGCGATTGCGGTGTCAGCCTTCGACTTTGAGGTCTTTGATCACTGCATCGAGCTGGCGAAGCTTGTCGGGATCGCGGGCCAGCGCCTTACGGGCGTCGGCGGCCGCGGCATGCGCCTTGTCGCGTTCGCCCAGCACCATATAGGCACGCAACAGGCGTTCCCAGCCGGCCAGATCCGAGCCGTCCGCTTTGAGCTTGTCGGCGAGCCGCGCCACCATGCCGCGGATCATCTGGTTCTGCTGGTCGGCGCTCATCTGCTCCGCCGCCTTCACGTCGGCGGCGGTCGGTCCGGGCAGGCCGGCGGCTGGCGCTTTACGCGCCAAAGCGTGGCGGACCACCTCGATCCAAGGCGCATTCGGCGGCGCGTCGGCGATAAGATCGTTCCAGATTTTTTCGGCCTCGGCGCGCTTGCCGTCCTGGTCGGCGGCCATGCCTTTGTAGAAGCGCGCCATTGCGTCTTTCGGATCGAGCTTCAAAGCGCGGTCGAAGGCGGCCTTGGCCTCGTCCGTCACCACGCCGTTCGCAGCGGCAACTATCGCCTCTCCGTAATTGGCCTCGCGTTCGGCATTGCTGCCGTTGATCGCAATGACGTTGCGCCAGGCGCGCACGGCGTCGTCATAGCGGCCAAGCCGCATATAGACCGGTGCCAGCACTTCCCAACCTTTGCCGTCGTTGGGGTTCTTGGCGACGTGGTTCTCAACCTTGGCGACCATGGTCTGGATATCGTTAGAAGCGACCGGCGACCGCTCACGCAGCGCGAGCGGCTCGCCCGGCAGGTCCGGCGAGCCGAGCGTGAAATAGAGCGCGAGCGCTCCCGCCGGCAGCAGGATCAGGCCTGCGATGGCGGTGAGGCGGCGGTGGAGCAGCGTCGATCCGCCATCGGCGGCCGCTTCGGTAGCATCTGCATCGGCAGCGGCGATGAGCCGCCGCGATACTTCAATGCGGGCGGCTTCAGCTTCGGCGTCGCCGATCAGGCCGGCCGCGCGGTCGCGTTGAATCTCGTCGAGCTGATCGCGGTAGACGGCGACGTCGCCGCCGAGACGGACCGGTTTGCTGCGGGCCAGCGGCCACAGCACGGCGAAGGCCGCCGCCGCCGTCATGAGGACAAACACGAACCAAAGCGTCATCGCACCAGACTACCAGCTAAACCGTTGGAATTGTTGCTCGAACAGACACTTGCCGGCCAATAGCGTCAGAATGACGACGACCTCTATTGTATCACCTCGCCAGTGCCGCTGCGACGAGATGTGTCGCCGCACCTTGCGGTCCGGGCACAGCATAGGCCTCGAACAGCGCCGCAACATTCGTCGCAATCGCCACGCGCGGCTCACCGCGCGATCGCGATGCGAACCGGAGTTCGGCCCAGCGCTCCAGCACCAACTGTTCGATATATTCGGATTCAAGCTCTGCGGCTTTCACCCGCGTGCGCAATTGCGCCGCCGCGTCTGCAATGGGCGCATCGGGCGGGGCGGCTGTCTTGAGGCGCCGCCGCGCAGCACGCAACGGTTTGACGATGTCCTCGTGCCACGAGGCGACTTCAGCGCGTGCGGCGGCAATATCGTCCGCGGTCAGGGTAACGCCCTGCACTGCGCCGAGGTAAGCGCACAGCAGCAGCAGATTGATGTCGACATCGAATTTGTCCTGCAGCGACAAACATTCCGGCCCGACCGCCTCGGCGCCGTAGACCGCGAGCGAGAAGGCCCAGAACTTCGAATTCATAAGGTGCGCTTCAGGCTTTGCCGGCGGGCCAACGCTTCACCAGCCCGACATCGATGTCGAAGAGATCGAGGCAGCGGCCGACCGTCTGGCTGACGATGTCTTCGATCGTCTTCGGCTTGTGATAGAAGGCCGGCACCGGCGGCATGATGATGGCGCCGTTCTCGGTCGCCGCCTGCATGCTGCGCAGATGGCCGGCATGCAGCGGCGTCTCGCGCACCACCAGCACCAGGCGCCGGCGCTCCTTGAGGATGACGTCGGCGGCGCGGCTCAACAGATTGTCGGTGGTGCCGTAGGCGATGTCGGACAGCGTGCGGATCGAGCAGGGCACGATGATCATGCCGCGCGTCTTGAACGAGCCGCTGGACACGGCAGCGCCGACATCGCTGTTGGAATACGTGGTGCCGGCGAGCGCGCGCACATCGTCGACGCTCACGTCCATCTCTTCCTTGAGCGTGATGGCGGCGGATTTCGAAATGATGAGATGCGTGTCGACTTGGGCCTTGCGCAGCGCTTGCAGCAGCCGCACGCCGTAGATCGCGCCCGAAGCGCCGCTAATGCCAACGATCAGGGGGAGCGACATCGTCCGCGCACTCAGGCTAAGCCATTGATTATCGTGGTAGTATAGCCGCCCGCGGGCGGTATGGCCATGCCGGCGGCGGTCTTTTGGTTAACCGCGATCAGCGCCCGGTGAAATTCGGCAGCCGGCGCTCGGCGGTTGCCTTGACGCCTTCCTTGAAGTCGTCGGTTTTGCGCAACGCCGTCTGTTCCTTCAACTCGTGCTCGGTCGCCTTGAGCACGCGATCGGCGAGGTCGCCACGCATGGTGGCGCGTGTCGAAATCAGTCCGAGCGGCGAATTCTCGGCGATTTCTGCGGCAAGCTTCATTGCCGCTTCGCGCACCTCGTCCTGCGGCACCAGCACGTCGGCGAGCCCCATGGCGAAGGCTTCGTCGCCGCGCACGCGGCGGCTGGTGTAGAACATCATCGCCGCTTTGGTCGGGCCGATGACGAGCGGCAGCGTCACCGTCAAGCCGAAGCCGGGATGGAAGCCGAGCCGGGTGAAGTTGGCGGCAAAGCGCGTCTCCGGACAGGCGACGCGGAAGTCCGCCACCATGGCGAGCCCGAGGCCGCCGCCGACCGCGGCGCCATGCACAGCCGCGACGATCGGCTTCTTGGTGCGGAACAGACGATTGCCCTCGATGTAGAGATGCTGCACGGCTTTTTCGCGGTTGAGCTCGCCCTCGCGCTGGCCTTCTTTGTTGAGCGTCGAACCGTCGCCGAAATTTGCGCCGGCGCAGAACGACTTGCCTTGCGCCGCCAGGACCACGGCGCGGCAATCGACGTTTTCGTCGAGCGCTTCTAGCGCGGTGGCGATTTCCTGGATCAGCGCGATGTCGAAGAAGTTGTTCGGCGGGCGGCGGATCTCGATCAGCGCAACGTGGCCGGCCTTGTCGACGCCGATATCCTTGAACGGACCCATGGCTCTTATCCTCTACTCGGCAGCGCTGCGTTGCGGCTGACGCGCCTGCTTGACGATCAGGGCATCGACGATGGAGACGCCCTGGCCTTTCGCATGCACGATCACCGGATTGAGGTCGATCTCGGCGATGTCGTCGGCGTGGTCGGCGGCAAAGTGCGACAGTTTGACGATTGTTTCGATCAGCGCCTCGGTATCGGCCGCCGGCATGCCGCGATAGGAGCCGAGGATCGGCGCGCTCTTGAGACGGCCGAGCAAGGCAGCCGCGGCGGCGCGATCGAGCGGCACCGGCGCCAGCACGACGTCGCCGAGCGCTTCGACCAGCACGCCGCCCAGCCCCACCATCAGCAACGGGCCCCAGGTGGCGTCGCGCTTGATGCCGAGGATGATCTCAAGGCCGGGCGGCGCCATCGGCTGCACCAGCACGCCATCGATCCGCGCCTGCGGTGAGTGTTTCTTGGCGCTCGTCAGCACGTGTTCGTAAGCCGCCCGCGCTTTGTCGCTGGTAACGTTGAGCGCCACGCCACCCGCCTCGGTCTTGTGCGGGATGTCGGCGGATTGAACCTTCAGCGCGACTGGGCTGCCGCAGGCACGTACAACCGTCTCGGCCTCGGCAGCCGAATGAACAAGGCGACCGGCTTCGCCTCCGGTAACGCCATAAGCCGCCAGCGCAGGCCTCGCTTGCCACTCGCTCAACACTGGGCCGGCGGCGGTTAGAAGTTTAGTAGCAAGGTTACGATCGCGCGTGACGTCCGCTGCTGCAGATTTCGCGGCCCGCTGCATCTCCCGCATCGCACGGTAGTCGGCCAGAACCCGCATGGCGCGCGCGCAGCTGTCGAGATTCCTGAACAGCGGATAGCCCGCTTCGCTCACCACCTCGATGCTCTTCTCCGATGGCACCGTGTAGCTCCACAGGAAGACCGGCTTGTTGGCTTCCTGGGCCAGCGCGATCAGTTTGGGCTGGTCGCTTTGCAGAAAGGCGGAACGGCGCGCCGTCACCACCACCATGACGCCGTCAATGACGGGCGACTCGCACGCGAATTTGGCGAAGGCCGCGTAGCCCAGCTTGAATACGCCTTGCGCCGTCACATCGACGGGATTCTGCGACGTGCCGTAAGTGGGAATGATGGCGTCGATGGTTGCGCGCGTGGCGGCGTCAAGCTCGGGGACCTCGAGGCCGGCGCGTGCGCAAGCGTCCGCCATCCACACCCCGGCGCCGCCGGAAGCGGTACAGATCGCCATGCGCTTTCCCGCCGGCAGTTTGTCGCCGCACGTGAGGAATGCGCCGGCGAGGTCGAGCATCTCGTCGAAATCGTTGCCTTCGATGACGCCGTAGTGCTGGAAAATTGCGCGATAGGCCGCATGTGAGCCGGCAAGGGCCGCGGTGTGCGAAGCGACCGCGCGGCGACCCGGTTCGCTTTGCCCGATCTTGCAGACGATCAGCGGCTTGCCCAGGCGCATGGCCTTTTCGGCAACGCGGCGGAAGGTCTCCGGCGTCTTCACGTCTTCGAGCAACATCAGGAAGACGTCGGTTTTTCCCTCGTCGAGCATGAAGTCGACAAGGTCGGACGTCTCCAGCGCCGCCTCGTTGCCCGTGGTCACCATGTAGCGGATCGTCAGATTGCGTTCGCGCGCGCGGTCGAAGAAAGCAAAACCGACGCCGCCGCTCTGCGAGATCACCGACACTTGTCCCGTGCCGAGTGGCATCCCCGGTCGAATAGGCCCGGCGGTCAGTTCCATGGCCGGGCTGAAGGTCGGGATCAGGTCGTTGGCGATATTGGCAAAGCCCTCGGTATTCGGACCGGTCACCGCCATATCGTAACGCCGCGCGATTTCGCGGATTGCGAGTTGCATGCGCGCGCCAGAACCGCCCGC
>DASUGZ010000155.1:0-8328 GCA_036273755.1 Pseudolabrys sp. | reverse complement strand
TCGCTGTCGAATTGGCCGCGCATCGCCGCCGACGATTTCGGCTACATCCCGAGCGGGGCCTGCGACCGCTTACCGAAGGGACCTTGCGGCGCCGCGGCTTGGGAGCGCAAAGGCGTGGCGCCCGTCATCGCGCCGACGCTGAAGCTGTTCAACGCGGCGCGGGCCAAAGGCGTCGCGGTGTTCTTCATCACCGGACGCGGCGAGGACGAGCGCGCCGCGACGATCCGCAATCTGCGCCGCGCCGGCTACAGCGGCTGGACCAGACTGATCATGAGGCCGGCCGGTTTGAGGGTTAAATCCGCCGCCGACTTCAAGGCGCCCGAGCGCGCCAAGATCGCGGCGCAGGGCTATACCATCATCGCCAATATGGGCGATCAGCCGAGCGACCTTGCCGGTGGCAATCCGGACAACCAAGCCGGGCAGTTTCTGCTGCCCAATCCGTTTTATCGGATTCCGTAGTTAAGAATTGCGCTTCGATTGGTGCTGTGGAACCAAGCGCTGCCTGCGATATTCCAACAGCTGATGAACGCAACGAAACGAGTGGGCGGTGAGTATGAAGAAGGCAAAAAGTGGCGCGAAGGAAACAAAAGGCGAAGCTTCTCCGTCCGGGCTGATCGACGCGCGCATCAAATCGCTGGGCGACTGGCGCGGCGCGATGCTGGCGCGGCTTCGACGTCTCATCAAAGAGGCCGATCCCGACGTGGTCGAGGAGGTGAAATGGCGAAAGCCGTCGAACCCGCTCGGCGTACCGGTGTGGGAACACGCCGGCATCGTCTGCACCGGCGAGACCTACAAGGCCGCCGTCAAGCTGACTTTCGCCAATGGCGCCTCGCTTGCCGACCCGTCGCGCCTTTTCAATTCAAGCCTCGACGGCAATGTGCGGCGGGCGATCGATTTTCACGAGGGCGACACGGTCAATGAAAAGGCGTTGAAAGTACTCGTCCGCGCCGCGGTCGATTTCAATCGGAGCAAAACGACCAAGACAGCGGCTGCGCAAACAAAAGCGCGCAAACGTCGAAAGACATGAAGCGAAAGCTTTGCAGCGCGCCGGTCTACTCCCCACCGCCGGCCATGACCGCGCGGGTCTGCTGGTCGGGGCCGAAATCCTCGGCATCCTCGATCGCCATCAGTTCGGCGAGCCGGGTGCGCGCGCGGTTGACGCGCGACTTGATGGTGCCCACGGCGCAGCCGCAGATATGGGCGGCTTCCTCGTAAGAAAAGCCGGAAGCGCCGACCAGCACCAGCGCCTCGCGCTGGTCGGACGGCAAATGAGCGAGCGCCTCGCGGAATTCGCGGAATTCAACACGGCCGTATTGCTCGGGCTGCGATTTGAGCGTCTCGGCGTAGCGGCCCTCGCTGTCTTCGACCTCCCGCCGGCGCTTGCGGTATTCCGAGCGGAAATGGTTTCGCAGGATGGTGAACAGCCAAGCCGACATGTTGGTGCCGGGCTGGAATGAATCGATGTTGGCGAGCGCGCGCAGCAGCGTCTCCTGCACGAGGTCGTCGGCGCGATCGACGTTCCCGCACAGCGAGATCGCGAATGCGCGGAGGCTTGGCACCGCGCCGAGGACGGCTTTGCGAACCGACTCGTCCATGCGTTATTGCCCGCCCTTGTTGCCGTCGCCATTGATGCGGTCGATCAGTTCGGCGAACCGGTCCGGCACGCCCTGGTTGACCACGTCGTCGTACATCGATCGCAACTGCTGACCGAGACGCGCCTGCACCTCGCGGCTGAGCTTGGCCGGCTTGGCGCTGGTTTTGCGGCTTCGGGCTTCCGCGGTGTCCATTGGTCTTTGTTGTCCCACCGGTTTGCGTTCAGTCATCGACCAACCCCAACATCCCTTGTGCCGACCCAGGCTCAGGTTCCCCCAACCGCGTTTTAGCGAAACCCCTGACCTGGCAGATGGTTCCGGCGCCGGCGGAACTTTTTTGCAAACGGCACGTTAGGAGGGCTAAGGAAGCTTGGATAGCTTTTTTGGGGCTGTGTCCTGTCGTCTAGGACGCTTTGGTTCGGAGGGATTCTTGTCGACATCACAAACAGTTGCACAACATCTGCCGTATCTGCGCCGCTATGCCCGGGCGCTTTCGGGCAGCCAGGCCTCGGGCGACGCCTACGTGGCGGCGACGCTGGAGGCGCTGGTCCAGGATCCCAAGGTGCTGGACGCCCATTCGTCCACGCGGGTCGGGCTGTACCGGCTGTTCAGCAAGATTTGGAATTCGGTCGGGATCAACGGCAAGCCGGCCGCGGCGGAGGTCGACCAGCCGGTCGAGCGACACCTGGCGCAGATCGCGCCGATGCCGCGCCAGGCATTCCTGTTGGTCGCCCTGGAGGGCCTGTCGGAAGACGACGCGGCGAAGGTGCTCGATGTCGACGTGCCCAAGTTGCGCGAACTGGTCGAGGACTCGGGCCGCGAACTCGCGGCCGAGATCGCCACCGACGTCTTGATCATCGAGGACGAGACTTTCATCGCGCTCGACCTCGAGGGCTTGGTGGAAAACCTCGGTCATCGCGTGCTCGGCGTCGCCCGCACCCATGCCGAAGCGTTGGCGCTTGCCAAGACCAAACGGCCGGGCATCATCCTTGCCGACATCCAGTTGGCCGACGGGTCGTCCGGGCTCGACGCGGTCAATGAATTGCTGCGCTCATTCGAGGTGCCGGTGATTTTCATCACCGCCTATCCCGAACGCTTCCTTACCGGCGAGCGGCCGGAGCCGGCCTTCCTCATCGCCAAGCCGTTCCAGCCGGCGACGGTGTCGGCGGTGCTGAGCCAGGCGCTGTTCTTCGAGCGCAACGCGAGGCGCCGGGAGCGCAAGGCGAGCTAGCGCACCGAGGACGCGGGAACATCTTGTCGGAGAAGATGAAGAAGAAGCGGATGTTCTACGGTGCTCGCGGGGTCTTTCGCGCCAGCGTGTAGCCAAGCATGACCGCCTCGACCAGCATGGCGATCTGCATCTCGCGCGGGTTGTTCAGCGCCGGCGCGCGAGATGTTGAGGGCCGCCCGAGCAGCATCCACCAGATGATGCAGGCGATCGCCGCGGCGGCGTAAACCCCGCCGACGATCAGGCGCGCATCCACCGCGCCGTATTGGGTTTCAAGCGCAAGGCTTCCGGCGGCGGTAAAAAAGTAAAGCGCAACAATGGCCAACACGACAATGGCCAAACCGATCAGCGCACGCCGCAGCAGCCGGCCGAACAAGTGGTCCGCGACGGTTTCCGCGACGTGGTCGATTCGCATGGATCTACCGGCGGTTGGCGAGGCCGACCAGAAATCCGACGCCGGCCGCGGCGGCCAGCATGAGCAGCGGCCGATCCTCGACCTCGTCGGTCAATTTTTTGAAGGCGCCGGCGCCGATTTTGGTGGCTTCCTCGGCCAGCGATTGCCCGGCGTCGGTGGCGCTGTCGCGCACACGGTGCATGATGCGCTGCAATGCGTCGTTGACGAACTCGCCGATCTCACTGGAGGCTCCGGACATTTCACGGCCGGCACCGCTGGAAAGCCGGCGCAGCCGCTTTTCCAGATCGCCGATCAGATCCTCGATGGCGGCGATTTCTTCGGCAGTCGCCGATTTTGCTGTACGCGTGGTCATTGCTGTTTCTCTACTTCATGCTGATGAAGTCTGCGAAGCAAACGTCGATCCCTTGGCGATTGTTCCAAGGCCGCCAGGTGCGCAAATGTTGCGGTCCGGCGCTATTTGCTGCGCCACGGTTTTGGCCAACGTGCAACCCTTTTTCGCCTCCTACGTTGTCGTTTCCAGCCGCCCGCGCAACTCGGCGGACAGGGGGGGCAACGGTCGAGGTGCGCGTTGCCTCATTCATTGACAGAGCCCGCGCTTGCCGTGTTGATTGTCTTTCTCGATTCCGAGCTCACAGGCCGCGGCACCAACGTCGCACCGCGATGGGCCAACCAAAGCGAATGATCACCGCCATGGCGCAGCACCACCTGCCGGGGGCGGCGGACAACGAGCTGACAACACTGCAACGGGAATTGCGGCGTCTCGAGGCGCAGTTGGACGCGCAAGGGCAGGAACTCCGTCTGCTGCACGCCCGCTTCAAACGCTATGAGACGGCGTTGAGCAGCTCGCAAGTTACCGTCTACACGCAAGATCACGAATTGCACTACACCTCGGCGAGCAATCCTGTGCTGGGGCGTGCGGTCGACGATGTCCTCGGCCGCACCGACGAGGACATTATGCCGCGCGAGAGCGGTGCGACGGTGATCTCGCTCAAGCGCGAAGCGCTGGCCAGCGGCGAGTCGAAACGCACCGAATTCTCGTACGAAGACGGTTCTAGTCTGCGCTGGAACGATCTGCATATCGAGCCGCTACGCAACGAAGCCGGCGACATCGTCGGTCTGACATGCGCCTCGGTCGATGTCACCGAGCGCAAGGAGGGCGAGGCGCATTTGCGTCTGTTGATGCGCGAATTGACTCACCGCTCGAAAAACCTGCTCGCGGTCATTCAGGCCATGGCGCGGCAGACCGCGCGTCATGCCGGCTCGATCGACGGATTTCTCAACCAGTTTTCCGCGCGTCTGCAAGCGCTCGCCGCCTCGCATGATTTGCTGGTGCGCGAAAGCTGGCACGGCGCCTCGCTGCGCGAGATCATCCAATCGCAACTTGCCGCCTATATCGGGGGTGGCAAAGAACAGGTCGAAATAGAGGGCGACCCTGTCGTGCTAAGGCCGGAAGCCGCGCAGAACTTGGGTTTGGCTCTGCATGAGCTCGCCACCAACGCCGCGAAGTTCGGCGCGTTGTCGGTGGCCGGCGGGCGGGTGTCGATCGATTGGTTACAGCATGACAATGCCATGGAGCTGAACTGGCGCGAGCATCGCGGCCCGAAGGTCAAGGTGCGGCGCAAGAAGGGGTTCGGCAGTATGGTTATCGAACGCAACTTGGCCCGCGCGCTCGACGCCAAGGTCGAAATGGCGTTCGACCCCGACGGTTTCCACTGCCACATCGTCATTCCCGCGAGCCAGATCCTGTCCGCGCTGTAGGCGCGGCTCATGGAACATTTCGCGGCGTGTCACGTTTATTGGTCGATATCAACAAAGCGGGAGTTCGACATGCACAAGCGTTTCGGCGCTCTTGCCGGCCTGATGGTTGCCGGCGCGTTGGCGTTACCGGCATCGTCCCTGGCGCAAGCGCCGGCGCGGACCAAAGCCGGCACTTTGACGTGCGATATTTCGGCCGGCATCGGTCTGATCATCACCTCGAAAAAGGATCTGACTTGCATGTTCACGCCGTCCCAGCCGGGGCCGCGCGAGGTGTACACCGGGTCGATCAGCAAGTTCGGTCTCGACATTGGCGCAACCGCCGGCGGCGAGATGGTCTGGGCGGTGTATGCGCCGACCAACCGCCATTTCGGCGCGCTCGCCGGCGACTACAGCGGCGCGACCGCGGAAGCGACGGTTGGCGCAGGTCTCGGCGCTAACGTGCTTGTGGGCGGCTCTGAGCGGACCGTGGCCTTGCAGCCGCTGTCGGTGCAGGGGCAGGCGGGCTTGAACGTCGCTGCCGGCGTGGCCAATCTCAGATTGCGCCCGGCGCGCTAGCGCTTGCGAACGATTGCCTCAAACGGCCGCCCACGAGGCGGCCGTTTCGTTTCCAGATAAAAACCGCTTCAGCCGAAGGTGAAAGCGTCGTGGTAGGCGCCTTGCACCTGGCCGCCTGGCACCGGCCCGCCGCCCGGCACGTGCACCATGTTGCCGATCACCGCACAGGTCGCGCCATGCAGGCCGTGACGCGGGATCGCCATCGGCGTACCCGCTTCCCAGCTGTCGGTCTTCGGGTCGTAGATTTCATTGGTGCCGAACACCTTGCCGGTTGCTTCGCCGCCGAACACCACGATCTTGCCGCCGATATAGACGCAGGACGGGCCACTGCGCGCGGTCGGCAGCGGCGCGCGGAAGGTCCAGCCGTCGGCCTTCGGATCGTAGACCGCGTTCAGGCTGGTGTTGAAGTCGTAGCTATCCATGCGGCCGGCGATGGCGTGGATTTTTCCATCGACCACTGCGACCCCCATATGGTCGCGCTGGCCGACGAACGGCTGGGTGCCGGTCGAGCCGCGCATGGCGGCGCGGTCGGAATATTTATTGGTGTCCGGGTCGTAGACCTCGTGCCATTCGACCGAGCGCACGTCGCGGCCGCCGAGCAGGTGGATTTTGCCGTCGAGCACGATGGCGGAAATCGCGCCGCGCGGGCGCGAGATCGGCGCAATCGGCGTCCACTGGTCGGTGGCGCTGTCATAGACGAAGCACTTTGAGTGCGGGCAGCGGTTCTGCTCGACGAAGCCGCCGAAAGTGTAGATTTTCGTGCCGATCGAAACACCGGCGACGTGATTGCACGGCAGCGGGAAGGGCGCCTTCAGCGACCAGGATTTAGCGGCCGGGTCGTAGACCTGGTGGAAATTCTGGTCGACGCGGTGCTTGGCATAGCCGGCGACGGAATGAATTTTGCCGCCGCATTCGATCACGGCGTGCTCGCCGGTCGGGATCGGCATGCGCGGCTGCTCGACCCATTTGCCCGGATTGGCGGCCTTGGGCGCAACACTGGTCATATAGCGCTGCTTTTCGACCGTCTTCGGAATGTCGGTGACGGTCTTGTCGTTCAGGCCGAGAAAGAGCGGAAGTTCGTCTGCCATGGTCAACCTCGATACGTGGGGACCGCGTCCCGCAGCAATTGCTTGGTGAGCTCGACGCCTTCGCGCGCGACGTCATAGGGCGAGCGCGCCCACTGCTCGGGGTTCGGCGCCTCATAGGAGAGATAGCCGGTGTAGCCCTTTTCCGCCAATAGCCCGAGCATTTCCTTCCATTTGACCACGCCCTTGCCGGGGGGCAGGCGGTCGGTCGGCCGACGCACGCCGGTCACCGGAGTGGGCGAAAGGTCGCTGTATTGGAAGCAGTAGATCTTTTCGGCCGGCACGCCTTCGAAGCCGCGTCCGCCGGCGCCGCTGCGGGTGAAGTGGTAGGCGTCGATCAGGTAGCCGCAGTTCGGCTTGTCGGCGCCCTCGATCAATTCGGTGAGGACCGCGAGGCTGTTGAGCACGTCGTGCTGAGAATTGAACTCGATGGCGAGCTTCAACTTGTATTCTGCGGCGATGTCGCCGGCGTCCTTGAGGAATTCGATGGCGTCCTTGATCGGCCCTTGCACCTGACCGGGCGCGCTCATCAGCGTGTCGCAATTGAGGGCCACGGCATTTTCGCAGGACGCACGGAATACCTTGAACAGCCGCTTACTCTCCTCGCCGGTGGCGAACAGCCAGCCATACTCGACGCCGAGCACGCCGACGGGAATGCCGGCCTTCTTGATCAGGTCAAGCACCTGGGCATTCGACATGCCAGCATCGTAGCAGCGCTTGAAATCGGTGCGGCGCAACTCGACCGCGTCGAAGCCGCCTTGCTTCGCCGCGTCGAGCGCGGTGGCGAGCGGCGTCGTGTCGATCGTCCACATATGCAGGGCGAGCCGCCCGAACTTGTCCGTCATATTTTTCCTTTGCGCATGATCTTGCCCGAACACCGGCTTCCCCTTTTCGGGATCATGCGCTCCCTTCGTATTGCAGAATGTAAAGCCCGGCATTGGTGTCGGTAAGGAACATCAAACCGTTTTTGTCGACGAAGACGTCGCAGGACTGGATAACCTTGGCGGGGTTCGGCCGCTGGTCGACGACGCGCTCCGGCGGCGGCGGCACGAAATAGGCGACCTCCTTCGGCTCAAAGGCATTGCGGATGTCGTGCACGCGCACGCCGGCATTGTGATAGGTGAGGAAAACTGTGTCCTCGCTCTGGAGCGAACCGGGGCGGTTTTCGTGCAGATTGTGCGGGCCGAATTTGGCGCCTTTTTTGCAAAAATCCTCTTCCGTCGGCTGCGGCAGCGTTGCGATCGAGACCGGATTCGACGGCTCGCGCACGTCGATCATCCAGGTGTAGGCAAGCCCGTTGGCGCAATTCGTCGACGTCGCCTCGTCGGCGAGCACCAGCAGCTTTCGGCCGGGCAGGGGCAGCGGCGTATGTGCACCGCCACCGAAGGGCGGCGCATAATTGCGGTGGCTCAGCAATTTCGGATTCGTTGGATCGCTCAGATCGTGAACGGTGTAGCCGCCGTCGCGCCATGCGGCGTAGCCGATATTGCCAGCGCTGATCAGGTGATGCAGTGCCGTGCGCTTGCCGAACGATTTCGGCGGCGTCTCGCCGCCGGCGCGATGCATGCCGGGCAGCCACCATTTGCCGGCGAGCGTGAGCTTGGTGGGGTCCGAGACGTCGACGATCGCCAGCACATGATCGATGAAGCCATCGAAATGCACCGACACATAGGCGTAACGGCCGCCGGCCCACCA
>DASUGZ010000154.1:0-9177 GCA_036273755.1 Pseudolabrys sp. | reverse complement strand
GCGGCACGCACGTCAGCATTCTCAAGGCGGTCAAGCGCGCCGCCGAGATGATGGGTTGAGGGAGGGCGTCATGACAAAATTCGAAAAGACCTCGTCGTTCTCCCGCCGCTCGGTCCTGCTTGGAGGCGGCGCGCTTGTGGTCTCGGTCGGCGCCGCTGTTTCGCTCGACACTGTGATGTCGATCCAGCAGGCTAACGCGCAGGGCACGAAGCCACCGCTGACGCCCGATCAGCTGTCGTCCTACATCGCAGTCAATGCCGATGGCAGCGTCATGGCCTATTTCGGCAAGATGGATATGGGCCACGGCCTGCATGTCGCTATCGGCCAGATCGTCGCCGATGAACTCGACGTTCCCTTCAAGAGCGTCAAAGTGATCATGGGCGACACCGCCACTTCGGTCAACCAGGGTGGCGCCTCCGGTTCGACCGGCATCCAGGAAGGCGGCAAGCAGATGCGCGTCGCGGCGGCGGAAGCGCGCCGCGTGCTGGTCGAGATGGCGGCGGCGAAACTCGGCGCACCGGCCGATACGCTCGTCGTCAATGACGGTGCGGTCAGCACCAGCCCGGGCGCGGCCAAGCGCGTGACCTATGCCGAGCTGATCGGCGGCCAATATTTCAATGTCCAACTCGACTGGAACAAGAAATACGGCAATCCGCTTTACGCGCCCGGCAAGGCGCAGCCGAAAAAGCCGAGCGAACACAAGATCGTCGGCAAGCCGATCAAACGCGAAGACGTTGCACCGAAAGTGTTCGCGCAAGAGAATTTCGTCACCGACATCAAAGTGCCGGGCATGGTGCACGCCCGCATGATCCGCCCCGCCATTGCCGGCAGCGTTCCGGTGAAGGTGGACGACAGCGCGATCAAGTCGATCCCGGGCGCCAAAGTGGTCTGGGACAAGGGCTTCCTCGGCGTCGTCGCCGACAAGGAATGGGACGCCATCCAGGCGGCGGAAAAGTTGAAGGTGGAATGGTCGACGGTCCAACCGCCGTTCCCGGACCAGGCGAGCCTTTACGACCACATCCGCAAGGCGCCGGCACGCGCGTCGAAAGTCGAGAAGCAGAATGGGAATGTCGAGGACGCGTTCAAGACCGCCGCGAAGGTCATCGAGGCGGACTACGAATGGCCGTTCCAGTCGCATGCCAGCATGGGACCGGCCTGCGCGCTGGTCGAGATCAAGGACGGCAACGTCACCTGCTGGAGCGGAACGCAGAAGTCGCACTTTGTGCAGCAGGGTCTTGCCGCCACGCTCGGCGTGCCGGTCGATAGGGTGCACGTGATCTGGACAATGGGTCCCGGCTCCTATGGCCGCAACGACGCCGACGACGCCGCCATGGACGCGGCGGTGCTGGCGAAGGCCGTCGGCAAGCCGGTCCGGCTGCAATACATGCGCGACCAGGGCACCGGTTGGGATCCGAAAGGCCCCGCCTCAACGCACAAGGCGCGCGCCGCGCTCGATGCCTCGGGCAAAGTCATCGCTTACGAGTTCTCGAGCAAGGGCTTCTCCCGGGTCGACGTCAACACCAACGGCAGCAAGCCCTACGACACGCTGAGCGGACAAACCATGGGTGTGGCGCTCAAATCCGGCGATGGCTTCGGCGTACCGGCGGAATCCTATGCCTTCGACAACAAGAAGCTGTCGTGGGAGACGATCCCGCCGCTGCTCGATCGTTCGTCGCCGCTGCGCACGTCGCATCTGCGCGACCCGGTCGGGCCGCAGATCCACTTCGCCAGTGAATCGTTCATCGACGAGGTGGCGGCGGCGGTTGGCGTCGACGCTATCGAGTTCCGGTTGCGCCACATCAAGGAGCCGCGCGACGTCGCCGTGATCAAAGCGGCGGCAGAAAAGGCCAACTGGGACACGCGGCCGTCGCCGCGCAAGAACCAGACCGGCAGCAAGGTATCGGGCCGCGGCATCGCTTACGCGCAGCGCAACGGCACGCGCGTCGCGGTGATCGCCGAGGTAGACGTCGACCGCTCGACCGGCAAGATCTGGGCGCGCAAGTTCACCGTGGCGCACGACTGCGGCCAGGTCATCAACCCGGACGGACTGGTGAAATGCATCGAAGGCAATATCGTGCAAGGCGTCAGTCGCACGCTGTGGGAGGAAGTGACTTTCGACAACAAGGCCGTGACCAGCGTGGATTGGATCAGCTACCCGATCCTCGACATCACCGAGACGCCGGGTGAGATCAACGTTGTCCTGATCAACCATCCGGAGATTACGCCGTCCGGCGCGGGCGAGCCGTCGATCCGTCCGGTGGCGGCGGCAATCGCCAACGCCATTTACGACGCGACCGGCGTGCGCATTAGGCGCGTGCCGTTCTCACCGGATCGTGTGAAAGCGGCGATGAGCTGACGGTCAAGCCGGCGCGAGACGGGAAATGCTGTCTCGCGCCGTCGCTATGACATCGGGCACAGCCGAGTCGTGGCCCGGCGCCATGATGTGCACGCCGTCGACGTGCGACACCTCGGCCAATTCGGCGACGAGATCGAGACAGATGCGGCGGCCTTCGGCGGCGGGATCGCGAGCGCGCTCCAAGCGGTCGACGATGGCCTCGGGAATGATGGCGCCGAATAATTTCTCTTTGATCCAGCGCGCCGACTTCGCCGAGCGCAGCGGCGCGATGCCGACCAGCAGGGAGAACTTGCCGGCAAGCTTGTGCTCGGCGAGCCGCGCCACGTAGCGGCGGACCACGCCTGCATCCATGCAGAACTGCGTCTGCACGAATTGCGCGCCCGCATCGAGCTTGGCCTGCAGGCTCGTCGGCTGCCAGCCGGGCGGCGGATCGATCGGATTGTCGGCGGCGCCCAAAAAGAAATCGGCGCGGCCGGTAATCTTGCGCCCCGATGGCAACTCGCCGGCGTCGCGCAGCCGTCGCGCGGTGTCGAGCAACTGGCGTGGATCGAGGTCGAACACCGCTTTGGCGTCGGGTTGGTCGCCGGCCGACGGATCGTCGCCGCGCAGCGCCAGCAGGTTGCGCACACCGGAGGCCGCGGCGCCCAGCAGGTCGCTCTGCAGCGCGATGCGATTGCGGTCGCGGCAGGTGAGTTGGAGGATCGGTTCGATGCCTTGCTCCACCAGCATCGCCGCCGCCGTCATCGCGCCGAGATGCGGTCGTGCGCCGGCGCCGTCGGTGACGTTCACCGCGTCGGCGAGCCCCTTAAGCGGCAGCGCTTTGGCCAGCAATTCATCGCGCGACGCGCTCACCGGCGGCGTGATTTCCGCGGTGATGACGAAGCGCTTGGCGGCAAGCTTGTCCTTGAGCGACATGGTCATAGGATCACGTCGCAAATATGTGTGGACCTGGCAAGCGCAAGGATGAGACAGTGAGCGTATGTTTCAGGCCATGAAATCCCTCGACGAGGCGCTCGCCTGCGTTAGCGACGGCGCCATGATCGTCGTGCCGCGCGAAGTGTCCGGTGTGCCGATGGCGGCGACCCGCGCGCTGATCAAGCGCGGCGTCAAACGCCTGCATGTGGTCGCGCTGCCAACCTCGAGCCTGCAAGCCGATTTGCTCATTGGCGCCGGTTGCGTCGCCACGCTGGAGACGAGCGCGGTGAGTTTGGGCGAGTTCGGTCCGGCACCGCGTTTCAACGCTGCGGTGCTTGGCGGGACGATCAAGATGATGGACGCCACCTGTCCGGCGCTGCACGCGGCGCTGCAGGCGGCGGAAAAGGGCGTGCCGTTCATGCCGTTGCGCGGGCTCATCGGTTCGGATGTTTTGAAATATCGGGACGACTGGAAGGTGGTCGACTCACCGTTCGGCAATTCCGATCCGATCGTACTCTTGCCCGCGATCAAGCCGGACGTGGCGCTGTTTCACGCACCGATGGCTGACCGCTTCGGCAATATCTGGATCGGACGTACGCGCGAACTTGCCACCATGGCGCATGCGGCGGAAAAGACCGTCGTCACAGTGGAGAAGATTCACGACGGCAATCTGCTCGACGATCCGCTGCTCGCCGCCGGGACGCTGCCCGGCTTCTATGTCGACAGCGTCGCCGTCGCCGAGCGCGGCGCTTGGCCGCTGCCGCTGCCCGATCACTACGCCGCCGACGCCGAGCATCTGGCGCTCTACGCCAAGATGGCGGCGAGCGAGCAGGGTTTTGCCGAATATCTGGACAAGTATGTGTATGAGAAGCGCGCGGCGTAATCTTTCTTATCCCTCCCCTGAAAGGGGAGGGTCCGGCGCACAGCGCCGGGGGTGGGGTCGGCTCCCGATTGCGGAGACCCCCACCCGGCTCGCTTCGCTCGCCACCCTCCCCCGCAAGCGGGGGAGGGATAAGTGAACTTCTGCACCGAAGAGCTGCTCGCCGACGTCATCGCGCGGCTGATCGGCGACGTGCGCCACGTCGCAGTCGGAAACGCTTCGCCGATCCCGGCAGCCGCCGCGCTGCTGGCGCGCGAGCGCGGACACGGGCGGCCTTATGTTTCGCTCTTGCAAAGCCGCAAACACAACTTCTGGACCGACGGAGCGCGCGAATTGTTCGACTGCGCCGGCCAAGGCCGCATCGACGTCTTCTTCCTCTCCGGCGGACAGATCGACGGACAAGGCAACGTCAATCTGGTCGAGATCGGCGAGCACGGCCATCCGCAGGTGCGCTTCCCCGGCTCATTCGGCTCCGCCTATCTCTACTACGTGGTGCCGAAAGTCATTCTGTTCCGCACGGAGCATTCGCGCCGCACGCTTGTGCCCAAGGTCGACTTCATCTCCGCGCCGGGCGCGAGCGGGCCGAACGTCTTCCGCCCCGGCGGACCGATCGCGCTTGTCACCAACCGTTGTCTGTTTAGTTTCGCCGACGGCTGCTTCACGCTGGCGAGCGTGCATCCTGGCCACAGCGTCGACGAGGTGATCGAGCACACCGGTTTCGACTTCGACAGGCCAGCCTCGGTGCCGGAGACCGTGGCGCCTTCGTCCGAGACGCTGCGGCTGATGCGCGAAACGGTGGCGCCGCAGCTCGCCGAGGTCTATCCGCAATTCGCCGCCCAGGTCTTCGGCATCACGCTCCCCCTTTCAGGGCGAACGATGAGCGGCTAGTGTGCGGCCGCGCGGCCGTCCGGCCGTTAAAAATCAACGAGTTAGCTCAAGGACACTTGCGGTGAAGACGGTCGAAGCGGCGGTGATCGGGGTTGGATGGGTTGGCGGCACGCGGGCGGAGACCCTGGCGCGCACGGCGCTGGTGGACAAACTGCATCTCTGCGAGATCCGGCCGGACCGGCTGGCGGAGGTGAAGGCGCTGTACAAGCCGGCAACGGCGACGCCCGACTACAACGACATCATCAAGAACAACAACATTTCAGTGGTCTACATCTCGACCACGCCGGAGACGAACCACTATCCGATCTGCCGCGATTGCCTGAAATCCGGCAAGAACGTGATGCTGGAGAAGCCGATCGCCCTGGAATTGTGGGAAGCCGACGAGCTGATCGAACTTGCGAAGCGCAACAATCTCAAATTCACGATCGGCTATTCGCAGCGCTTCAATCCGAAGATCGCGTACGCCAAGAAGAAGATCAACGATGGCACGCTCGGCCAGGTCGTCTCAGTGCTGGTGAGCCGGCATCTGTCGCGCAGCCTCGGCAAGAAGATCGCGGGCCGCGTGCGGCTGTCGCCGGTCGTGATGGAATCGACGCACGATCTCGATTTCGTCTACTGGCTGCTGGAGCCGGCAAAGCCCGTTCGTGTCTACAGCCAGGGCGCCTTCGGTTACATGAAGCCGGTCAACGGCTCGCACGACGTGATGTTCACCACCGTCAGCATGGACAACGGCGCGGCGGTGATGATCGGCGGCGGCTGGAACCTGCCGCCGAGTTATCCGAACTATTGCGCCACCTGGATCGAGATCACCGGCACAGAGGGCTCGCTGTTTCTCGACGACACCCAGCGCGACAATTGGCTCAACACCGTCAGCAAGGGTCAGGAATTTCCGATGTCGACCATGCCGGGCGAGTGGGTCGACAACGTCTTCGCCGGCGGCATGGGACCGGAGACCATCCACTTCCTCGAGGCCTGCATCCGCGACACGCCGGTGATGGTGACGCCGGAGAGCGCGCGCCGGGTGATGGAAACCTACAGCGCAGCGGACCTCTCGGCCGACATCAACGAACCGGTCGATCTGCCGTTGTCCAACCAGACCATCTCCGCGATCGCGGAATTCAAGCAACGGTTTCGCTCGGGAGCCAATACATGAAAAAATCCGCCAAGGGCGTTGGGCTCGCCATCGTCGGCGGCGGCCGCGTCGGCCTGTTCCGCGGCGAGGTGGCGAACCGCCATCCGGCGGTGGAATGGATCGGGCTTGCGGAAAAGAACCCGAACCGCGCCGGCGAAGTCGCGCCCAAGATCGGCGCCGATTTCGTCACCCAGAGCCACGTCGAACTGCTCAAGCGTCCGGAAGTCACCGCCGCGATCATTTGCACCGACGAGCACCTCCACGTCGATCCCATCATGGCGGCGCTGGAGCGCGGCATCCCGCTGCTGATCGAGAAACCGCTGGCCACGCGGCTCGATGAATCCGCCAAGGTGCTCAAGGCGATCAAAGAGGCCAAAGTCGACGCCGTGGTCGGCTACACCCAACGCTTTCGCCGCCGCTGGCTCGCCGCCAAGGAAAAATGCCGCACCGGCGCATTGGGCGACGTCACGCTGGTGACGTCCCGCGCCTTCATGAATCGTCTGGTGGCGATCGACAACTACAAGCGCACCGACGATCCCGCGACCATCTCGCCGATGGTGATTTCCGGCACGCACGCGCTCGACATCTGCATGTGGTGCCTCGAAGGCAAGACGCCGGTCGAGATCTACGCGCGCTCGATCGACAAAGTGCTGGGCCCGCTCTACCAGGGCATCGACGCCACCGCCGGCATGATCACCTTCAGCGACGGCACGCTCTATCATCTCGCCATGTCCTGGGGCCTACCGGTCACCTGGCCGCCGGCGGTCTATTCGCTCAATGTCGGCATCATTGGCTCGACCGGCGCGCTCACCATCGACGACACCCATAGCGACATCGTGCTGGCAGTCTCCAAGGGCACGTCGGAAGGTTACAACCCCGACGCCACGCGGCTGGTCGATTTCCTCGGCAGCTATCCGCCCGGCGACATGGCGCTCGGCGAACTGCGCGGGCCGATGGCGCTGGAAACCGACAGCTGGCTCAACCGCGTCTCACTCGGCCTGCCGACGGCGGCGGCGACCGTCGAAGAGGCGCACCGCAACTTGATGCTGACCAAGGCGCTCGATTTGTCGGCCAAGCGCGGCAAGCCGCTGAAGCTGCCGCTCGACCCGGATGACATGAAAGCGGCGGCCTGACGTCCTTCAACGGAAGGAGAGCAGGATGATTGGGCAACACGTGGGTAGCGCGGCGTTCGCTTTGCTGGCGTTGCTGGCCGCGAGCGGGCCCACCACGGCCCAGGATTCCGCAAATTACCCGACGCGGCCAATCCACATCATCGTGCCCTTCGCGCCGGGCGGCGCTTCCGATTTCGCCATTCGGCTGATCCAGCCGGCGATGGAAAAAGCGCTCGGCCAGACGCTGGTGATCGACAACCGCACCGGCGCCGCCGGCAATGTCGGCATGGAGCTGGCGGCGCGCGCGGCGCCCGACGGCTACACGCTGTTCCTCGGCAATATCGGCACCATCGCCATCAATCCGCATTTCTTTCCCGAATTGAAGGTGACGCCCGAGCGCGACTTCATCCCGGTCTCGCTCGCGGCCGAGACACCCGGCATCGTCGTCGCCAGCGAGAAATTCCCGCCGAACTCGCTCAAGGAGATGATCGCCTACGCCAAGGCCAACCCCGGCAAAATCAACTATGCCGCCGCGGGCGTGAGCACGCTCAATACGCTGGCGATGGAGCAGTTCCGCCACCGCCTCGGCCTTAAGATGACGCAGGTGCCGTACAAAGGCGGCGCCGGCCCGGCGGTGGTCGATCTGCTCGCCGGCAATGTCGACGTGATGTTCGTCACACTGTCGTCGGTGGCGCAATTCGTGAAGGCCGGCAAGCTCAAGGGCTTCGCGGTGACGACGAAAGAGCGCGTCGAATCGCTGCCCGACGTGCCGAGCGTGGTCGAACTCGGTTTCCCAGAGGACGTCAGCGGCTCGTGGCAGGGGCTTTTTGCGGTGAAGGACACGCCCGCACCGATCGTCGCCAAGCTGCATGCCGCCGTGCTCAAGGCGATGGCCGATCCTGACGTGCGCCAGCACATGATCGCCGCCAGCATGGTGCCGACCTCGAGCCCGACGCCGGAGAGCTTCAAGGCCTTCGTCGCGACCGAATCGACGAAGTGGAAGACGGTGGTGGAGCAAATCAAGGCGGCCGACAAAGCCAGCCATTGAAGGAAACGCTTCTAGCGCGTCCCCAGCGGCTTGATCGCCAATTCGCCCGCCAACTTGTCGAGCTGCGCCAGCAGTTCGCCCGGCAGCGCGAGGCCGTTGGCCAAGCGGTCCGCCCTACGTTTCGCCCGCTCTTCGCCCGGCAGTCGCACGCTCTCGCCCGGCAGCGCCTTCGATGATCGCAGACTGCGGATGTGTCGATCGACTTCGGCCTTGAATTGCGCCAGCGGCTGGAAACGCGCCGGGTCGAGCGCGACGACGAATTGCCCGGTGTTGGTGACCTTGTCCGGCTCGGCGTTGAAATCGACGCAGTCGCGGCCGAACAGCGCGCCGTTGAGTGTGCCGGCGAGCAGGCCAAGCATCAGCGCGAGACCCGCACCTTTGTAGCCGCCCATCGGCAGCAACAGCGCCTCGCCACTTTGTTGCGGATCGATCACAGCCTCGCCGGTCTTCGGATCAATCATCCAATCGCCTTTGAGCGGGCGGTTGAGCAGCTTGTGATTCTTGATAGTGCCGTAGGAGACGATCGAGGTGGCGATGTCGAGCACCAGCGGCGGCTCCTCGCCAGCGGGGATCGCAATGGCCAGCGGATTGGTGCCGAGCAGCGGTTGGGCGCCGCCGGCGAGCGGCATATGGTTGGCATTGGCCACCGCCGAGTAGATGCCGATCATGTCCGCCTTCAGCGGCAGCGCGGCGTAGACGCCGGCAGCTCCAGCGTGGCCGGAATTGCGGCAGCCGACCCAAGCGACGCCGTTCTCGCGCGCGAGTTCGATTGCCGTCTCGGCTGTCTTAGCGACGACCAGATGTCCCATGCCGTTGTCGCCATCGACCAGCGCGGCCGCCGGTGCG
>DASUGZ010000153.1:0-7969 GCA_036273755.1 Pseudolabrys sp. | reverse complement strand
TTCGAAAATATGACGCTGGCGCTCAAGGGCGCCGGCGCCAAGTGGAGTGATGTCGTCAAGATCAACAATTTCCTGGTCGATATCACGGCCAACATGGCGGCGTTCCGCGAGGTGCGCGACCGCTATCTCAACGCGGCCGCGCCGCCGGCCTCGACCACCATCGGTGTGCCGGCGCTGGCGCGCCCTGGTGGGCTGTTCGAGATCGAGGCGATCGCGGTGCTGCCGGCGAGGGCGGCGAAGGCGAGCCGCACCAGGTCGGAGGCAAGGAAATCGAAAAAGAAAAAGCGCTAGCTGAGCTGTCATGGCCGGGCTTGTCCCGGCCATCCACGTCTTTAAGAAAGCAAGCAAGACGTGGATGCTCGGCATAAAGCCGGGCATGACGATCTCTTGTTGTTCCGAAAGTGGGCTCATGCGTATCACCGCCATTTCCGACATCGTGGTCCCGATCTCGTCCGCCATCCGCAACGCCTATATCGACTTCTCGCAGATGACGGCGAGCGTCGTCGCCATCCACACCGATGTCGTGCGCGACGGCAGGCCGGTCGTGGGTTTCGGCTTCAACTCCAACGGCCGTTATGCGCCGCAAGGGCTGTTGCGCGAGCGCTTTATCCCGCGACTGAAGTCGGCAAAGCCCGAAGACATCGTCGACGCGCGCGGCCTCGTCGATCCGGTGAAGTGTTGGGACGCGATGATGAAGAACGAGAAGCCGGGCGGGCACGGCGAGCGCTCGGTCGCGGTCGGCGTGCTCGACATGGCGCTGTGGGACGCGCTGGCGAAAGCGGAAGGTGTGCCGCTGTGGCGGCTGCTCGCCGACCGCTACAACAACGGTGAGGCCGACAAGGCAGCCTGGGTTTATGCCGCCGGCGGTTACTACTATCCCGACAAGGACATCGCGGCGCTGACCGACGAGATGAAGCGCTATCTCGATCTTGGCTATTCCTGCGTGAAGATGAAGATCGGCGGCGCGCCGCTGAGGGACGACGTCAAGCGCATCGAAGCCGTGCTCAAGCTCGTCGCAAAAGGCGAGAATCTCTGCGTCGACGTCAACGGCCGTTACGATCTTGACGAGGCGCTGGCATGCGGTGATGCCATCGCACCCTACAAGCTCCGTTGGTATGAGGAGCCGCTCGACCCGCTCGATTATCTCTTGCACGCGGCGCTGGCGACGCGCTACGCGCCGCCGCTCGCCACCGGCGAGAACCTTTTCTCCATGCAGGATGCGCGCAATCTCATCCGCCACGGGGGCTTAAGGCCCGACCGCGACTGGCTGCAGTTCGACCCGGCGCTGTCTTACGGCTTGGTCGAATACCTGCGCACGCTCGATATGCTCGCCCAGCACGGCTGGGCGCGCCGGCGCTGCGTGCCGCATGGCGGCCACCAGTTCGCCTTGAATATCGCGGTGGGACTCGGCCTCGGCGGCAACGAGAGCTATCCGCAGGTGTTCGCGCCGTTCGGCGGCTTTGCCGACAACACGCCGGTGCGCGACAGCCGCATCGCCATGCCGGACATTCCCGGCATCGGATTCGAAGCGAAGAACGCGCTCTACGCGGTGATGAAGCCGATGCTCAACTGAGAGCTCAATGCGCCTCGTCCCAATTGCCGGCGGCGCGGGCATCGACCTGCAATGGCACGTTAAGCGCCAGCGCCGGGTGCGGTGCCGACTCCATCACCTCCTTGACGATGGCGATGGTGTCCTTCACTTCGTTCTCAGGCACTTCGAAGATCAACTCGTCGTGCACCTGCAGCAGCATCTGCGCCTTGAGCTTGGCGTCTTCCAGCGCGGGCTCGATGCGGATCATGGCGCGGCGGATGATGTCGGCGGCGGAGCCCTGCAGACGCGCGTTGATGGCCGCGCGCTCGTTGAACGAACGGATCGACGGGTTCGACGCCTTGATGTCGGGGTAGTGGCACTTGCGGCCGAACAGGGTGGTGACGTAGCCGTCGCGTCGACAATCCTCGCGCGTCTGGTCCATGTAGTCGCGGATGCCGGGGAAGCGCTCGAAATATTTCTTGATGTAATCGCCGGCCTCGCTGCGCTCGATGCCGAGTTGCGCGGCGAGCCCGAAAGCCGAGATGCCGTAGATGATGCCGAAGTTGATTGCCTTGGCGCGGCGGCGCACGTCCGCCGGCATGGCCTTCACCGGCACGCCGAACATTTCTGATGCGGTCATGGCATGGATGTCGATGCCGTCCTGGAACGCCTGGCGTAGCGTCGGCACGTCCGCGATTTCCGACAGCAAACGCAGCTCGATCTGCGAATAGTCGGCGGAGACGAGTTTCATGCCCGGCGCGGCGACGAAAGCGCGGCGGATCTTGCGGCCTTCCTCGGTACGGATCGGGATGTTCTGCAAATTCGGCTCGGACGAGGAGAGGCGGCCGGTGGATGTCGCGGCAAGCGCGTAGGAGGTGTGCACGCGCCGGCTCTGCGGGTTGACGTAGTTCGGCAAAGCCTCGGTGTAGGTCGAGCGCAGCTTCGACACCTGGCGCCAGTCGAGAATGACTTGCGGCAGTTTGTGTCCCTGCTCGGCGAGCTCTTCAAGCGTGCGCGCGCCGGTCGACCATTGCCCGGTGCGCGTCTTGGTGCCGCCGGGCAGACCCATCTGGCCGAACAGAATGTCGCCCAACTGCTTTGGCGATCCCGGGTTCACCTGCACGCCGGCAATCGCGTTGATCTCCTGCTCCAACGCGACCTGCTTCTTGCCGAAGTCGTTGGACAGTTGCGCCAGCACGTTGGGATCGACTGAGATGCCGCGCTCCTCCATGCGCGCCAGCACGCAGGGCATCGGCCGCTCCAGCGTCTCATAGACGCTGACGACCCGTTCTGCCGCCATGCGCGGTTTGAGCGCCTGCCACAGTCGCAGCGTCACGTCGGCGTCCTCGGCGACGTAGGATGCCGCGCGCGCGATCGGTGTTGCCTCCGGCGTGAACAGCGCCTTGTCCTTGCTCTTCACGTCGGCAAAACGCGCCGGGCTGCGGCCAAAATAGCGTGTCACGACCGCGTCCATGTCGTGCGCGCCTTTCCCGGCGTCGAGCACGTAGGACATCAGCATGGTGTCGTCGACGGCGCCGATGCGTACGCCGCGGCGCGCCAGCACCAGCCAGTCGCGTTTGATGTCGTGGCCGATCTTGGTGACGCTGCGGTCTTCGAGGATCGGTTTCAGCGCGGCGAGCGCGTCGCGCTCCGCGACCTGCCCGTCGCAAAGCTTTGCCGCGAACAGGCCCGAGGTTTCACCTTCGCTTGCCTCGCGATGGCCGAGCGGCAGATAAGCCGCCTCGTTTGGCGCAACGGCGAAGGCGATGCCGCACAGCGCCGTCTGCAGCGGGTCGAGGCTTGAAGTCTCGGTTTTCAATGCCAACGTGCCGGTGTCGTAGGCACGCGCGATCCACTGCTTGAGGCGTTCGACGCTGTCGATCGTCTCATATTTCGAAACGTCGATCTTGGCGGTGCGCAGCGCCTCGATCCAACGCGTGGACAGCGAGATTGGCGTAAGCCGCTCTTCGGCGGACGCAGCCGCCGGCCGGCGCACCGGCACGTCGAGCGCGAGCTGACCCTGTCCGCCGGTCCGACCCGCCGGCGCAGGCGTCGCCCCTGCCGGCGCAGACGGGCTTGCTTCCGTCTCTACGCTCGACGCATCGACCTTGGCGGCATCGGCGACGCGCTGCGTCAGCGTCTTGAATCCCATGCTCTTGAGGAACGCGATCAGCCGCTTGTAGTCCGGCTCGTGCACGCCAAGTTCGTCGACCGGCACGTCGAGCGGCACTTGATTGTCCAGTGTGACGAGCTTCTTGGAGATGCGCGCCTGTTCGGCATTGTCGATCAGCGCCTGCCGGCGCTTGTCCTGCTTGATCTCGTTGACGCGCTTGAGCAGCGTCTCCAGATCGCCATAGGCCGTGATCAGTTCGGCCGCCGTTTTGGGGCCGATGCCTGGCACGCCCGGCACATTGTCGGACGAATCGCCGATCAGCGCCTGCGCCTCGATCACCTTGTCGGGCCCGACGCCGAACTTTTCTTTCACTTGCTCGATGCCGATGCGCACATCTTTCATGGTGTCGTACATGATCACGCAGTCGTTCACGAGCTGCATGAGGTCCTTGTCGGACGAGACGATGGTGGCGGTGGCGCCGGCCTCGCAGGCGATGCGAGCATAGGTCGCGATCAGGTCGTCGGCCTCGTAGCCGGCCTTTTCCAGGCAGGGGATCTCGAAGGCGCGCACGGCGTCGCGGATCAGCGGAAACTGCGGAATGAGATCGTCGGGCGGCGGCGGGCGGTGCGCCTTGTACTCCTTGTACATCTCGGTGCGGAAGGTCTTCTCCGACTTGTCGAAGATGACGGCGAGATGCGTCGGTTTGTCCTCCGGCTTCATCTCGGCCAACAGCTTCCACAGCATCGCGCAAAAGCCGTAGACGGCGTTCACATGCAATCCGCCGGGCGTCATCGGCTGAAAGCGAATGGCGTGATAGGCGCGGAAGATGTAACCCGAGCCGTCGACCAGGAAGACGTGGTCGCCCTTTTTCAGCGGCCGCGCCGCTGGGTTCGACGGAACCGGGGCGGCGGCTTTGGACTTGGGAGCGGGCTTGTTTTTCGCAGCGGTTGGCATGGCGGCAATGTGGGGCCAGGCGCGGCGTTAATCAATCTATCGCGCGATTGGGTCACAGAAATTGCCGCCCCTCGCAACCGCGGACGGCCTCTGCTATGAGACCGCCGGCTCCAAGGCCTTGAACGAGCGTTTTCGCGAGAGAATTTCATGCGCGTTGCCATGATCGGCACCGGCTATGTCGGCCTCGTTTCGGGGGCCTGCTTTGCCGATTTCGGCCACGACGTGACCTGCGTCGACAAGGACGCCGCCAAGATTGCCTCGCTGACCCGCGGCGAGGTGCCGATTTACGAGCCGGGCTTGAACGACTTGGTCGCGGCCAACAGCCGCGCCGGCCGGCTCACATTCACCAACGATCTTCCCGGCGCGGTGCAGGCTGCCGACGCGGTGTTCATCGCCGTCGGTACGCCGTCGCGCCGCGGCGACGGCCATGCCGATTTGAGCTTCGTCCATGACGCCGCACGCGAGATCGCGCAAGCGCTCGGTGGCTTCACCGTGGTGATCACCAAGTCCACAGTGCCTGTCGGCACCGGCGATGAAGTCGAACGCATCATCCGCGAGACGCGGCCCAAGGCGGAATTCGCCGTGGTGTCGAACCCGGAATTCCTGCGCGAAGGCGCCGCCATCCAGGATTTCAAGCACCCCGACCGCATCGTCGTCGGCAGCGAGGACGCGCGCGCACGCGAGGTAATGAGTGAGATTTATCGTCCGCTTTATCTCAACCGTTCGCCGATCCTGTTCACCGACAGGCGTACGGCCGAACTGATCAAATATGCCGCCAATGCGTTTCTCGCCACCAAGATCACCTTTATCAACGAGATCGCGGATCTCGCCGAAAAAGTCGGCGCCGACGTGCAGGAGATCGCACGCGGCATCGGCCTCGACAACCGCATCGGCTCAAAGTTCCTGCACGCCGGGCCGGGCTTCGGCGGCTCCTGCTTTCCCAAGGACACCGTGGCGCTGCTCAAGACCGGCCAAGACAATGAAGCGCCGCTGCGCATCGTCGAGGCGGTGGTCGCGGTCAACGACGCGCGCAAGCGGGCGATGGCGCGCAAGGTTGCGCACGCGCTCGGCGGCGATTTGCGCGGTAAGACCGTCGCCGTGCTCGGCCTCACCTTCAAGCCCAACACCGACGACATGCGCGAGTCGCCCTCGATCCCGCTGATCACCGCGCTGCAGGACATGGGCGCCAAGGTGCGCGCCTACGATCCGACCGGCATGGAGCAGGCCAAGCCGCTGGTGTCCAACGTTGCGTTCTGCAAGGACGCCTATGATTGCGCGGAGGGTGCGTCGGCGCTGGTGATCGTCACCGAATGGGAGCAGTTCCGCGCGCTCGATTTCGCGCGGCTCAAGAAGATCATGGCGCGGCCGGTGCTGGTCGACCTGCGCAACATTTACCGGCCCGGCGAGGTCGCGCGCCACGGCTTTGCCTATGAAGGCGTCGGACGGGCGAAGAAATGATCGACGTCGCTCCATCGAGACGTTGATTGGCCCCGCGCTGGTGCGCGGGGCGGGCAGAGAACTTCCCATATTGAAATCCGTCTCTTTCCATCCGTCCAGCGGATGCGACCGCGCATATGCAAAAGTTCGACACGCCCCTTCCCATCGACGACGCTTTGCCGCGGTTGACCGCCGCGCTGGCCGCGAACAATTGCGCGGTGCTGGTCGCCCCGCCCGGCGCCGGCAAGACCACGCGCGTGCCGCTGGTTCTGCTCGACGAGCCATGGGCGAAGGACAAGAAGATTTTGGTGCTGGAGCCGCGCCGGCTGGCGGCGCGCGCCGCCGCTGCGCGCATGGCGTCGACACTCGGCGAGCAGGTCGGCGCCACCGTCGGCCTGCGCGTGCGCTTCGGGTCGAAGGTTTCGAAACGCACGCGCATTGAGGTCGTCACTGAAGGTATTTTCACGCGGTTGATCCTCGACGATCCCTCGCTCGACGGTGTTGCCGCGGTGTTGTTCGACGAATTTCATGAACGATCACTGGACGCCGATCTCGGGCTGGCGCTTGCAAGGGACGCGCAACAGGGCCTGCGCGAGGATCTGAAAATCTTGGTGATGTCGGCGACGCTCGATGGCGCGCGGGTGGCGACGCTGCTTGGCGGCGCGCCGGTTGTCGAAAGCCAGGGCCGCGCTTTTCCGGTCGAGACGCGTTATCTCGGCCGCGATCCGCGCGCCCGGATCGAGAAGCAGGTCGCCGATGCCGTCGAACGTGCGCTGCGCGCCGAGCAAGGCTCAGCTTTGGTGTTCCTGCCGGGCGCCGGTGAAATCCGCCGCACCGAGACGCTGTTGCGTGACCGCATCAACGATCCGGTCGTCGATATCGTCGCGCTTTATGGCGCGCTCGACGCGCGTGAGCAGGACCGCGCCATTTCCCCGTCGCCGGCGGGACGGCGCAAGGTGGTGCTGGCGACGTCGATCGCGGAAACCTCGCTGACCATCGAAGGCGTGCGCGTCGTCGTCGACAGCGGGCTTGCGCGCGTGCCGCGCTACGAACCGGATGTGGGCCTAACAAGGCTGGAGACGGTGCGGGTTTCGCGCGCCGCCGCCGACCAGCGCCGCGGCCGCGCCGGTCGCACCGAGCCGGGCGTCTGCTACCGGCTGTGGGACGAGCCGCAGACGGGGTCGCTTGAACCCTACACGCGGCCGGAAATTCTCTCTGCCGACCTGTCGTCCTTCGTGCTTGATCTGGCGGAATGGGGTGCGAACGATCCGGGCAAGCTCGCATTCCTCGATCCGCCGCCGCAGGCCGCGCTGAGCGAAGCCAAAGCGCTGCTCAGCGAACTCGGCGCGCTTGATGAGCAAGGCCGCATCACCGAGGAAGGCCGCAAGCTGCGCGCACTGCCGCTGCCGCCGCGTCTGGCGCGCATGGTGACCGACGCTGGCGCGCAAGGCGCGGGCGATCAAGCCGCCCAGATCGCCGCCGTGCTGACGGAGCGCGGTCTCGGCGGCGACGACCCCGACTTGCGCCACCGGCTCGACCAATTCCGCCGCGACCGCTCGGCACGGGGGCAGGATGCGCGCGCAATGGCGCGAAGGTGGGTTGATACAGCCGGTGGCAAAGACGGCGATAATACGAGCGTAGGTTCGCTGCTCGCGCTGGCCTTTCCGGATCGTGTCGCAAAAAATCGTGGCGGCGGCGTGGGCGGCTTCCTGCTCGCCAACGGTCGCGGCGGCAATGTCGATCCCGCTTCGTCGCTGGCGCGCGAACCGTTCCTCGTCGTGGCGGAATTGACCGGCGCCGCGGCGGCAAGCCGTATCATCCTGGCTGCGCCGATCGCGCTCGAGGAGATCGAGGCGCGCTTTGGCAGCCAGATCGAGAATCGCGAGAGGGTGACGTTCGATACCGTTTCCGCGTCGCTGCGGGCTCGGCGCAGC
>DASUGZ010000152.1:0-14691 GCA_036273755.1 Pseudolabrys sp. | reverse complement strand
GATCCGCAGAATCTGCGCGGCATCGCGACCGTAGGTGCCGACATTCGCGACAAGGAGCTGGCGCGTCTCAAAAACGGCGGCATCCGCGGCATCAGAGTCAATCTGGTCGACAAAGGCGGCAATCCGTTCGCCTCGCTCGACGCGTTGAGCGAAATCGCCAGGCGAATTGCCGACCTCGGTTTCCACATCGAACTGTTGGTGCAGGTCGAAAGCTTTCCCGAGTTGCGCGCGCTGGCAAAAAGCGTCTGCGTGCCGATGTCGGTCGGTCATATCGGCTACACCAAGGTGGCGGCTGGCGGCCTCACGCATCCCGGTTATCAGGAATTCCTCGCACTGCTGCGCGACGGCTATTTCTGGGTCAAGCTGACGGGCCCATCGCGCATCAGCGCGCTCGATCGTCCGCCCTACACGGACATAGCGGCCATGGCTCAGGCCGCGATCGCTGCTGCGCCCGATCGCGTTGTCTGGGGCACCGACTGGCCGCACGTCATGCAGTATAAGCCGATGCCGAACGACGGCGACCTATTGGATGCGCTCGCTACATGGGCGCCGGACGCCGGGCAGCGCCAGCGCATCCTGGTCGACAACCCGGCGCGGCTGTATGGGTTTGGCTGAGAGCATTCGTCCACGGGGGATCAGGTGTCCAGACTGCGTATCTACGGCATCGCCCGCACCCGCGCCTTCCGCGCGCTTTGGGTGGCGAACGAACTTGGCCTCGACCACGAGCACCTGCCGATCGAAATCGGCGACGCCGGCGCGGGCGCACCGGAATTTCGCCGACTCAACCCGAATGGGCGCCTGCCTTTTATCGACGACGACGGTTTCGTGCTGTTCGAGTCGCTGGCGATCACGCTCTACCTCGCCAAGAAGCACGCTTTCGGCACGCTCTATCCCGGCACGCTCGAAGGCGAAGCGAAGGCCTGGCAATGGAGCTTCTGGGCGATTGCCGAAGTCGACCGCGGCGTCAATATCTGGTCGCTGCACGCCATACGCTTGCCGGAAGCGGAGCGCGACGCCGCAAAGCGCGACGAGGCGCTGAAGGTTCTGGCGGCGCCGTTCAAGGTGCTCGATGCCGCGGTGTCGCAACAGCCTTACCTGCTCGGCGGCGACTTCACGGTGGCCGATCTCAATGTCGCCGCCGTCATCAGCCGCGCCATCGAGATGGACCTGTCCGCGGTGCCGAATCTCAAGGCTTGGCTAACGCGCTGTCTCGCGCGGCCGGCGGCGCGCGCGGCGCTTTCGCTCAAGGCCAAGGCCGACGCCGAGACGCCTGCGGACGTGACCCGGCGCATCGCCCGGATCAACCGGCTCTAGGCAACCGCACCGCTCAGTAGCTTCCGGTGCCGTCGATCACGGCCTTGAGCTGTTTGTATTCCGTGCAATCGACACTGCCGCACAGCAGCTTCACTTTCATCAAGTCGTCTTCGGCCTTGAGCCGGTTGCCCTGCTCCATTTGCCACATGCCGTAGTAGGACCAGGTGCGTACGTGGTCCGGGTCGGCGGCCAGCGCTTTCTCGTACCAGAATTTGGATTGCTCGTAATTGCCCAGGCGGCGATATGAGTAGCCGATGTAGTTCGCAACATCCGGATGCTCGTCACGGCCGAGCGCGTGCAGCGCCACGATGCCGGCTTCATAGTGGCCCGCCATGATCAGTTCGTAAGCGGCGTGATAACCTTGCCTGAATTGCTCTTGCGCGAGCCCGCGGTCGGGCCGCTCGATAGCGCCACTTTTGTCGTCTTTATCTTTCTTCTTGCTCTTCTTCTGGTCGTCCTGTTTGACGGGATTGGGTGGATCCGGCCACGGCGTGGCGGCGGCGAGCGCCGGCTTGGCACCGAGGGCGGCAACCAGCAACGCGGCGGCCGCAACGATGCCGGCACGACGCAACGTCACGTGCAGAGACATGGGGTTCATGGACCACCTCGCCGTTTGGACTGAGAGAACGATAGGCCAGATTCTCCCGCTCAAGGAAAAACACTTCGTGAGCGCTCCGTCATCCTGGCAAGACCAAATAATGGCCGTGCTTCGCGGGCAAATGGTCAGGAAGACTGACGCTTTTCAGATGCGGCGTACTTAGGGCGCATTGCGGCCTTCGATGGAAAAGTCGCGGCCCGCGCCGCCACCGCCGCCGGCGCCGATTTCCATGACCCAATAACGCCGGCCGCTTTTCGAGCGCGCCGAGGCGACGGCCTCGCAGCCGCCCAGCATCATATTGGCGCGATGGCGCGGCGATTTCATCCACGCCTGCCGCGCGCACGCTTCCGTCTCACAGCCGACCGCGACATTCTCCGCGGCGGCGCCGGCCGGTCCGCGATGCTTCATGAAGCCCGCATGATCGAGGCTGTTGCGGCGGGCCATGTCGTTCGCATGCCGCTGCGCGAGGGCGTGAAGCTTCCCGCAATCGGCAAAGCTCGGCGCCGTGCCGAGCGCGCACACTAGTGCCAGCACGGACCCGAAGCGGATCATGCGGACTACTCCGCCGCGAGTTTCACCGAAGGCGCCGCCGCCTTGATGTCGGGCGTGACGTGGCCCTCATACTTGGCGAAGTTCTTCTGGAACATGGCGACCAGTTCGCGCGCGGTCTTGTCGAACTCGGCCTTGTCCTTCCAGGTCTTGAAGGGATCCAACAGATGCGGCTCGACGCCCGGCACCGAGGTCGGCACCGAGAAGCCGAAATAGGGGTCGGTGCGGAAGTTGGCGTTCTTGAGCGAGCCGTCGAGCGCGGCGGTGAGCAGTGTGCGCGTCGCCTTGATCGGCATGCGGCGGCCGACGCCGTATTTGCCGCCGGTCCAGCCGGAATTCACCAGCCAGCAGTCGACTTTGTACTTGGCGATGTAGTCGCGCAGCAGGTCAGCATAGACCGAAGGGTGGCGCGGCAGGAACGGCGCGCCGAAGCACGTCGAAAATTCAGGTTGAACGCCGACAAGCCCCTTCTCGGTGCCGGCGACCTTCGCCGTATAGCCGGAGAGGAAGTGGTACATCGCCTGCGTCGGCGACAACTTCGCGATCGGCGGCATCACGCCATAGGCGTCCGCCGTGAGCATGATGACGTTCTTCGGATGGCCGGCACGGCCCGAGCGCGACGCATTCGGGATGAACTCGAGCGGATAGGCCGAGCGCGTGTTTTCGGTCTTCGAGCCGTCATTGTAGTCGGGCACGCGGCTGACAGGATCGTAGACGACGTTCTCCAGCACGGCGCCGAAGCGGTTGGTGGCGTCCCAGATCATCGGCTCGGCTTCTTTGGAGAGCTTGATCGTCTTGGCGTAACAGCCGCCCTCAAAATTGAAAATGCCGTCGGGGCCCCAGCCGTGCTCGTCGTCACCGATGAGCGTGCGGTTCGGGTCGGCGGAGAGCGTGGTCTTGCCGGTGCCGGAGAGGCCGAAGAACAGCGCGCTTTCCTTGCCGTCGTTCGACACATTGGCCGAGCAGTGCATCGGCACGACGTTCTGGGCCGGCAGGTAGAAATTGAGCGTCGTGAATACCGACTTCTTCATTTCCCCCGCATAAGAGGAGCCGCAGATCAGCACGATCTTCCGCGAGAAATCGATCGCGACCATGGTGTCGGAGCCCTCGCGCCCGCCGTGGCGCTTGGCGTCCGGCTTGAACGACGGCAGATCGACGATGGTCAATTCCGGGACAAAGCCGGCGAGTTCGGACCGCTCGGGACGAATCAAGAGCTGGCGGATGAACAGCGAGTGCCACGCATATTCGGTGAAGACGCGCACCTTGATCCGGTAGTTCGGATCGGCGCCGCCGTACAGATCCTGGCCGAACAGCTTGCGGCCTTTGGCGTGGGCACGGAAATCGGCGAGCAGATTGTCGAAATTCTGCTGCGACATTTTGCGGTTGCCGTCCCACCACACCGAATTCTCGGTGAGATCGTCGACAACGGTGTGCTTGTCCTTAGGGCTGCGACCAGTGTGGTGCCCGGTGAAGGCGGACAAGGCGCCACCGGCAACCAGCGAGGCTTCGCCGGCGACGATCGCATGTTCGTAGAGGACGGGCTCAGTGTGATTCCAGTGGATTTCGGCGAGATCTTTAAAGCCGAACTTGTCGGCGCCATAGGCACCGTTCCGCACACCCGTTTCTTGCACGCGAAACCCTCCCAAACCGCCGCCAAGCCCGCGCGAGGCATGGGCGGCCACTAACTCCTAAGACCTTAGTATACCCCTCAGTCGAGGTGCGCGACCATAGTCACCGATGACGACGATGCCAAGGACAAATCCTCGACATCGTAAGCGAGCGTCGTTGCGCTGCATCATTTAGCCAGGCTGCGCAAACACCGCTGATGTTTGATCAATCATCGCGCCGTGGATTCCGCCGGTCCGGCGTTCGCGTTAACCACAGCCGCAGAAGTCATGGCGGCGACGCTGAAAGAAGTCACTCCCGGGTCAGCGCTATCGACGCTTTTATGATCTGTCCGCCGCCTTGTGAATTGATGCTCACGTTTTGCTTTTTGCCGCGGGTCACTAGGTCGAGATCGGCCGAGAAGGCCGAGCTTTCGGTATGGATCTGCAGCCGCTCGCCCTGCGCGTTACCGATTGCCGTGCCGCCGACGTTGCGCGTGCGCTCGGTCCAACGTCCGGTGATCTGGTTCTTCTCGTCGGCGGTGAAGTCGCCGGTGAGATCGAAATTGTAGCTGTCGCTGGCGCAGCGCAATTGCAGTTGGACGTCATGTTCGTTGCTGCCGCGCGGGAGATATTCCGCATTGCAGCGAATGCGCTCGGCGCTCCCACCTTGTGGGCGAAGTGTTCCTGTGCCGCTCCATTTGCCGGAAAAATTCGCAAACGGGCCCGACTGGGCGATCGCCTCGGGAGGATATAGCAGGGCCGCCGAACCGAGGCAGGCGGCGAGAAGCAGCGAAGTCGGCAATAAACGGCGAAAATTAGGTCGCACGGCGAATTCCCTTCATGTTTCGGCGGCGAAAGACACCTGGCACCACATCAACTTTGAATGGGGCCATTCTGGTTCCGGGAAAACGCGGTTTCCCGGCCGCGCGACCCCGCAGAACGCATTGCACGACATCGTGCCATCATTTCCCCCTAGCCTGGCCGGCGAGTTGCTTGAGTATGGCGCGCAACGCGCCCGGCCCCGCGACGCGTTGCGGGAAGGACAGACGTAAGACCGAACCGCCCTGTTGCAAGTCGAGCCCGTCAGGATCGATGCCGACGCAGGCCCAGGCGCCGTCGGGCGCGCTGAGCAGCTTGGTAGCATAGAGCCGGCAGGCTTCGGCATGATCGGCGTTCATATGCGCCACCGCGGCCGCTTCCGCGACGATCAACTCATCGGCTCCCGCGATGTCGGTGAGAACATCGGCCGACGTCAGATCGGCGGCACGAGCAAAACCGCCGTTGAGATGCGCCGAAACGATCGCCATGCGCCAGAAAGCAAAGTCGCCGAAGCCCGCATAAAGCTCAGACCTCGGGTGCCGCGCCAGAAAGCGGCGGCGGATGCGGGCGTCGTCGGCGCTCTCGCGTGCAACCGGTGCGAAGGTGCCGAGCACGGTCAAACGCGGATGGGCCAGCGCGTCGCCCTTGCCGCTCTCGGCGAGCAGCAGCGAGGCGCGGCCGTCGACCTCCAGGTTGGCGGTATGGGTGGCGAGACGCGACGTCAGGATCACAGGCGAGCCGTCGACGTCAGTCGCGACGTTCACCAGCGACGCAAATGGATAACCCCGATTGCGATCGAGCGTTGCCAGCGCCGCGGCGCGCGTTGCCCGCAACAGGGTCTTGGCGATCACGCGCGGCTCGAAGTCCGCCGGCGGCGCGGCGCTTTCCGGGACGCGGTCCGGCATGACGCCGGGCAAGGGAGTTTCGGTGTTCATCGGATTCAAGCCGTTAGCGCGGCTTTGTGCACTCCGTAGGGCTTGTATTCGTTACGGAATCACATAGTTGTTGCAAAGAGGCCACATTTCAGACCCGGTTTATGGCTTCAAAACCTGCGGGAACGTCACGCCAAGCGACGCATATAGAGGGGCTCCATGCCGACAATCGCTCTCGTCGACGACGACCGCAACATCCTAACCTCCGTGTCCATGGCGCTCGAATCCGAGGGCTACCGAATCATGACCTATACCGACGGGGCGAGCGCCCTCGACGGTTTCAAGACCTCGCCTCCGGACCTCGCCATTCTCGACATCAAGATGCCGCGCATGGACGGCATGGAGACGCTGCGCCGGCTGCGCCAGAAGAGCGATATTCCGGTCATCTTCCTCACCTCCAAGGACGAAGAGATCGACGAGATGTTCGGCCTCAAGATGGGAGCCGACGACTTCATCCGCAAACCGTTTTCGCAGCGACTCCTGGTCGAACGCGTGAAGGCGGTGCTGCGCCGCTCGACGCCCAAGGACGCCGCGGCGCCGAAAGAGACCGACGCCAAGGCGCTGGAGCGCGGCCAGCTGCGCATGGATCCCGAGCGCCACACCTGCACCTGGAAGAACGATCCGGTCACCCTCACCGTCACAGAATTTCTCATCCTGCAGGCGCTGGCCACCCGGCCGGGCGTGGTCAAGAGCCGCAACGCGCTGATGGACGCGGCCTACGACGATCAGGTTTATGTCGACGACCGCACCATCGACAGCCATATCAAGCGGCTGCGCAAGAAGTTCAAGGTGGTCGACGACGACTTCGAAATGATCGAAACGCTGTATGGCGTCGGCTATCGTTTCAAGGAAACATGACGCATTCTTCGCGCAAAGTCGGAAAAATCGATACCGTTTTTCGGATTGAGACCTTGCGCAATGTTAATGATGCGGGTGTGCGAGTGGCCTGACACAGCGTCCCGGCTTGCGGTAAAATCACATCGACCCGTCCGGATGAAACGACGTGCTCGATCGAACCGCTGAAATCTCGGCGCAAAATGCCGAAACCGGAAAGCCCGGCGACGACACGCCGCGCCGTGAGCGCAGGCGTTTCGAGGCAGTCCGGAGGCCGTTGCGCTCGGCCTGGGCGTTTTTCGTCTCGCAGAGTTTTTCCAGCCTCACCCGCCGCATTGTTTTCCTCAATCTCACCGGCTTGGTCGCGCTGGTCGCCGGCGTCCTCTATCTCTCGCAATTCCGCGCCGGGCTGATCGACGCGCGGGTGCAAAGCTTGCTGGTGCAAAGCGAGATCATCGCCGGCGCCATCGCCGCTTCGGCAACGGTCGAAAGCGACGCCGTCACCATCGACCCCGAACGATTGTTGGAATTGCAGGCGGGCGAAAGCTACGGGCCGGCCGACGAAAGCCAGTCTGGCATCGAATTCCCCATCAATCCCGAGCGCGTGGCGCCGGTGCTGCGCCGCCTCGTTTCGCCGACAAAGACGCGCGCGCGCATCTACGACCGCGACGGCGTGCTGATTCTCGACAGTCGCAATCTCTACGGCCGTGGCGACGTCCTGCGCTTCGACCTGCCGCCGCCGAACGCCGAGTCGCCGGGGCTGATGGAGCGCGCCTTCATCGCCATGCGCCGCTGGTTCGGTCGTGGCGACCTGCCGCTCTACAAGGAGCTCGGACCGGAGAACGGCAAGGGCTACCCCGAGGTCGGGCAGGCGCTCGGCGGCCTGCACGCCAGCATGGTGCGGGTCAACGACCGCGGCGAGGTCATCGTCTCGGTCGCGGTCCCGGTGCAGCGCTTCCGTGCCGTGCGCGGCGCGCTGATGCTGTCGACGCAAGGCGCCGACATCGACGATATGGTGGAGGCCGAACGGCTCGCCATCGTTAAGGTGTTCCTGGTCGCGGCCGGGGTCATGGTGGTGCTGTCGATGCTCCTCGCCGGCACCATCGCCGGACCGGTGCGCCGCCTGGCCGACGGCGCCGAGCACGTGCGCCGGCGCATCCGCAGCCGCGTCGAGATCCCTGATTTCACCCGCCGCCGCGACGAAATCGGCGAATTGTCGGGTGCACTACGGGAGATGACCAACGCGCTCTATACCCGCATCGAAGCGATCGAAAGCTTCGCCGCCGACGTGGCGCACGAACTCAAGAATCCGCTCACCTCGTTGCGCTCGGCCGTCGAGACCCTGCCGATGGTGAAGAACGACGACAGCCGCGCGCGCCTATTCGCGATCATTCACCACGACATCAAGCGGCTCGACCGCCTGATCTCCGACATCTCCGACGCCAGCCGCCTCGACGCCGAATTGCAACGCCAGGAAGCGGGCACGGTCGATCTCGGCAAGCTCCTGGAGGGCCTGGTAACCACGGCCAACGAACTGAGCACCGACGACGTCAAGGCGACACTGACGTTCGAGGGCGGCAACAAGATGCAGTTCAACGTGCCAGGTCACGACTCGCGTCTCGGCCAGGTGGTCAGCAATCTCATCGACAATGCGCGCTCGTTCTCGCCACCGGGCGGGCTGGTGCGCGTGACCTGCCGCAGGCTCAAAAGCGAGATCGAGATCGTCGTCGATGACGACGGGCCGGGCGTGCGGCCGGAGGCCTTGGATAAGATCTTCGAGCGCTTTTACACCGACCGCCCGACGCAAAGCTTCGGGCAGAACTCCGGGCTGGGTCTCTCGATCTCCAAACAGATTATCGAAGCGCACGGTGGCAGCATCCGGGTCGAGAACCGCACCGTCCCGGCCGGCACTGGTGAAGAGCCACGCGTGCTTGGCGCCCGCTTTATCGTGCGCCTGCCGGCGACGTGAATTCCATCCACGCTTCCGCGGTTCTTGTCGGCGCCAAGGCCGCGTTGATCCGCGGCCCGGCCGGCTCCGGCAAATCGCAATTGGTCTGGCAATTGATCGAAGCGGCAGCACAAACCTCGGGGTCGGGCGCCGTGCCCTTCGCACGCCTGGTTGCAGACGACCGCGCGCACATCCAAGCGTATGGCGGGCGGCTCGTCGTGCGCCCGGCCGCCGAGCTCGCCGGCCTGCTTGAGATTCGCGGGCTTGGCATCCGCCGCCTGCCCTGCGAGCCAATAGCGGCGGTCGGGTTCCTGGTCGATTTGGCCGCTGCCGACGGCGAGCGGCACCCCGGTGCAGAAGCCGAAAAGGCCAGCATCGACGGGGTTATTCTGCCGCGGCTTGCAATCGCGCCCGGCCAGCCTGCCTTGATCCCGGTGCTGGCCTACCTTCGCACCCTTCCGACGGCCAATTGACCTCGGCGGGCCACCTGAGCTAACCCGCCGCTCCCTGCCGCCGATTGGAAAAATTAACCATACCGGGACTAGGATCGGCGCCGCCGAAAACGGACACGTCAGAGCATCCCTTTGGCCCCACCTTTTCGCAGTGCAGCAGAACCCCTATATAGCGGGGCAAGCCCTTGCAACGGGCCTACGAATGAGCCTCAATGCGCGCCCATTCGTGCGGCGCAACGTAGCGCCCGCGAGGAGTTCGGGATGATCGGCCTTGTACTCGTGACCCATGGGCGGCTCGCTATCGAGTTCCGCTCGGCGCTGGAACACGTCGTCGGCCCCCAGCGCCAGATCGAAGCGGTCACCATCGGCCCCGACGACGACGTCGAGCAGTGCCGGAAAAATATTCTCGAGGCGGTGAAGCGCGTCGACGGTGGCGACGGCGTCGCCATCCTCACCGACATGTTCGGCGGCACGCCGTCCAACCTTGCGATTTCGGTGATGAGCCAGCCCAAGGTCGAAGTGCTCGCCGGCATCAATCTGCCGATGTTGATCAAACTCGCCAAAGTGCGCGAAACCTGCCCGCTTGAACAGGCGGTTGCCGCCGCCCAAGAAGCCGGCCGTAAATACTGTACGATCGCCAGCCGGGTCCTCACCGGTAAATGAACGACCCCGCTCAAGTCGACGCGAATTCCCAGCCGGGCGCCGTCGTGCGCCATATCGAAATCGTCAACAAGAAGGGCCTGCACGCCCGCGCCTCGGCGAAATTTGTGCAGTGTGCCGAGCAATTCGACGCGTCCATAACCGTGACCCGCGGTCATGAATCGGTCGGCGGCACCTCGATCATGGGCCTAATGATGCTCGCCGCCGGCCCCGGCATCACCATCACCATCCAGGCCACCGGCAACGACGCGGAAGCCGCCGTCAACGCGCTCTGCGACCTCGTCGCCTCGCGCTTCGGCGAAGAAGAATAGCGCCGACGGACGATAAGCCGCGGCCGAGCCGGCCGGCGGTAAATATAAAGAAACCTTTATATATGCGTTGCGAGGGCGGCGTCGGCCTGTTATAGGCTCGGCCAACCCAAAGACATTTCACGCACGCACAGGATCGTCATGACCGCTCCCGCCAAGCCGAAAGCCGCATCCGCCGCCGACTACATCGTCAAGGACATTTCGCTCGCCGAATTCGGCCGCAAGGAAATCTCGCTGGCCGAAACCGAGATGCCCGGCCTGATGGCGACGCGCGAGGAGTACGGCCCGAAAAAGCCGCTGAAGGGCGCGCGCATCGCCGGCTCGCTGCACATGACCATCCAGACCGCGGTGCTCATTGAAACGCTGACGGCATTGGGCGCCGACGTGCGTTGGGTCTCCTGCAATATCTACTCGACGCAGGACCATGCTGCCGCGGCGATCGCCGCCGGCGGCGTGCCGGTGTTCGCGGTCAAGGGCGAAAGCCTGAAGGACTACTGGGATTACACCGCCAAGCTGTTCGAATGGCCCGACGGCGGCACACCCAACATGATCCTCGACGACGGCGGGGACGCCACCATGTTCGTGCATCAGGGCGTACGCGCCGAGAAGGGTGACACCGTCTTCCTCGATCAGCACAACAGCGAGGAGGAGGAAATCTTCTTCGCGCTGATCAAGCGCATGCTGAAGGAAAAGCCGAAGGGCTGGTTCTCCGAGATCGCGAAAAGCATCAAGGGCGTCTCCGAGGAGACCACCACCGGCGTGCACCGGCTCTACGACATGCAGAAGGCGGGCACGCTTCTCTTCCCGGCGATCAACGTCAACGACAGTGTCACCAAGTCGAAGTTCGACAACTTGTATGGCTGCCGCGAGTCGCTGGTCGACGGCATCCGCCGCGGCACCGACGTGATGATGTCGGGCAAGGTGGCGATGGTCGCCGGCTACGGCGACGTCGGCAAGGGCTCGGCCGCCTCGCTACGCCAGGCCGGCTGCCGCGTGATGGTGTCCGAGGTCGATCCGATCTGCGCGTTGCAGGCGGCGATGGAAGGCTACGCGGTCGTGACCATGGAAGACGCCGCGCCGCAGGCCGACATCTTCGTCACCGCCACCGGCAACAAGGACATCATCACCATCGAGCACATGCGCAAGATGAAGGACCGCGCGGTGGTCTGCAACATCGGCCACTTCGACAACGAGATTCAGATCGCGCACCTGAAGAACCTGAAGTGGAACAACATCAAGCCGCAGGTCGACGAGATCACCTTCCCGGACGGCCACCGCATCATCCTGTTGTCGGAAGGCCGGCTGGTGAATCTCGGCAATGCGATGGGGCATCCGAGCTTCGTGATGTCATCGTCCTTCACCAACCAGACGCTGGCGCAGATCGAACTCTTCACCAATCCGGGCAAGTACAAGAAAGAAGTCTACGTGCTGCCGAAAACGCTCGACGAGAAGGTGGCGCGGCTGCATCTCGCCAAGATCGGCGTGAAGCTGACCGAGTTGCGCAAGGACCAGGCCGACTACATCGGCGTGTCGCCGCAAGGCCCGTTCAAGAGCGATCATTACCGGTACTGAGCTTGGCGTCACCGCGCCGGCGGGAAAAGCAAGATCAGATACGACGTCGGCTTGCCGGCAAAACCGAGGAAGTTGCGCGTGAGCGTGAACTCGGCGCGGCGCGGGGGCAGGTTGCCGGCCGTCGCTTGATCGATGCCCCGCTTGATAACCGGCGTGCACTCGTGCTCGCCCGGGACCAACGCGCAGACCATCACCGCACCTTCGTGAGCGATACGATCGGGAGTCACCCAGGGAGCGGTCGCTTGCTCGATCACAGGATAGGCGGCTGCCGGGCCGGGCAGATAAAACATCGTCGCATTGGCGATGCCGAAATCGCCGCCGACAATCAGCAGAGGCTGGCCGCTGGTGTGCCGCCATTCCTCTTCCACCCGCGCGGCCAGGAGCCTGGCATGCGCGGAGACCGGATCGGGTCCGGCCAGATGAATCGCGAGCGCAACGACGGGCGCGGCGGCCAGCATCACGAACGGCAGCGCAACCGCGATTGCGGTGAGCGCCGTGATCCCTTGCCGGCGGATCGTCAGCAAGGGCGAGAAAAGCATGATCGGCAGCAGGATGAGGGCCGGCATTGTCCATATCGGATTGAGATCGATATCGAGCAGCAGGCCGACAGCTGCCGGCAGCAAGAGCGTCGTCCAGTACGCCACAGCGACGAACCGCCGCGCTGGCGCGCGCGGCCACAGCATATCTGCCAAGGCCGCGCGGCTCGGCCGGGTCAAAGCCAGCACCACGAACACCGGGACCGCGGCATAACCGACGCCGCCGGCGAGGTAGCGGCCCGCAGTTTCCAGACTCCGAGCGAACGTCTTCACCGCGTGCGCGCCGAGCGCATAGGTCAGCGGCATGAAATCGTGCTGCGCCAGCCAGACGAGGTGCGGCGCGAGCAAAGCCGCGCCGACCGCGATCGTGATCCACGGCGCCGCGGAGCGGAAATAGACCGCGCGCCGCGCATCGACGAGCGCCGCCAGCCCGAGACCGGCCAGCAAAAAGAGAGACCAATATTTGCCGAGCATCGCCGCTGCAGCAAAAGCGCCGGCAAGCGCGGCCCAGCCGCGCTCGCGCGTCTCAAAGGAGCGGATGAAGCAGAGCGTGGTCGCCGCCCAAAGCGGACCGAGCACCGCGTTGTGATCGAAACGCAGCCCGTGAAAATTGAAATAGGGCACGAAGGTCAGGCAGGCGAGCGCCACGACGCGCTGTTCCGGCGTAAGCAGATGTCCATAGAGACGCCAGGCGATCCATAGCCCGACCGCCGCGTAGGCGATCGCAAACAAATAATAGGACCAGTCCATGACTGGAAAAATCGAAAACCAGACGGCAACGAACCAGGCCGCGAGCGGCGGGTGCTTGGCGTAGCCGAACGCGGGGTGCCGCGCCCAGGCCAGCAACTCCGCGGCGTCGACCTGCATGTCCTGGCTGGCCTTGGCGAGCACGCCGTAGAGCGTCCAGACCACGACATAGCACACGAGGACAGCGAGCATGGTGCGCTCGCGCCGCGCCGGATCGGCCAGCGCGTCGGTCAGCCGCTCGATGGCCTTCAGCCGCGGCAGACACAGCGTACTCAGTCTGTCGGCGAGGTTCATGGCGAGATCGACCGCATCAACGAAGGACCGGGGCATTCGGCGGCCGCGGCGGCACGATGAAGATCGTATAGCGCTGCGGCTTGCCGGGAAACCGCAGGAAATTACGCACGATCTCGGTTTCGATGCGGCGGCCCGCTTGCGCCGCTGCCTTGTCGCGGCAGCCGGCATCATCGGCAAAGCAGACGATCGCCATGCCGTCGCGCTTGAGTTCGGCCGCATCCGGCGGCGGCATGTCGGTCAAGACGCGCGGCCGCTCGACCGCGTAAGTGGCGACGCCGTTGGCGAGATCGCCGGCGCCGCCGACGAAGCGCAGCGGCTGCGGAATGGTCTGATGCCACCACTGCTCGACCTCGCGCGCCAGCAGCGCGGCCTGCGCCGAATTCGGCGGCGGGCCGTTGCGTTGCGCGAGGATGGCGATACCCGGCGCGGCGATCAGCATCACAAGCGGGAAGATCGCCGCCGCGGCGAGAATGCGGCGCAAATCAATGTCGCGGATCGTCAACGTCGGCGGCGACAGCAGCAGCACCGGCAGCAACGTCCAGGCCGACATCGACCACAGCGAGGTGATCTCGGTGCCACTGACGAGCGCTGCAACGGCCGGCAACAACAGCGGCGCCCAGAACGCCGCAGCCGCAAGCCGGCGGTCGGGATCTTCCGGCCATACAACATCCGCCGCGACACTCCGTGGAGAGGAGCGGAGAACCAAAAGCGCGGCGACAATCGCAACCGGCACCGACACATAACCGAGCGAGCCCGCGAGATAGCTCAGCGCGCTGAGCGCGGCGGCACCGAACGGCTTATCGCCGTGCACATACATCGCGTAGGCGAACGGCTCGGAAAAATGGCGAGAGAGCCAGACGAGATGGGGCGCGATGGCCGCGAGCCCGACGACAACCGTGATCCACGGCGCGGGCGAACGGAAATAAATGGCGCGCCGGCGATCGATCAGGGCGGCGATCACCAATCCCGCAAGCAAAACCACCGACCAGTATTTGCCGAGCATGCATAAAGCCGCGCCAAAGCCGGCGAGCGCGGCCCAGCCCGCGCCGCGCGTTCTGTACGAGCGCAGGAACCAGAACGTCGTCGCCGCCCAGGTTGGCAGCAGCACCGTGTTGACGTTGAACTTGAGCGCATGGAAATTGAAAAACGGCACGAACATCAGCAGCGCCAGGCCGAAGATGCGTTTCTCCAAATCGAGATAATCCGCCGACAGTTGCCACACGATCCACAGCGCGATCGCCGGCATCAGCATCGCGAGCAGGTAATAAGACCACTCGACGAGCGGAAAGACGCCGAACCACGCCCAGGCGATGGCGGCGGCGAGCGGCGGATGCTTGTAGCCCCAGGCAAGATCGCGTGACCAGGCGATCACCTCGGTCATGTCCGGATGCAGGCCCTGGCTCGATTTGGCGACGGTGCCGTAGAGCGCCCACAGCACCGTGTAGACGGCGAGCGACACCAGCACGGCGCGCTCGCAGCGCGCCGGATCGGTCAGCGCCGCGCGCAGGCGGTCGATGGGCG
>DASUGZ010000151.1:0-7920 GCA_036273755.1 Pseudolabrys sp. | reverse complement strand
CGGCGGCGCCGGACTTGAAATCGGTGCTCGACTATATGCGCGGCCGCAATCCGGATTTGCACGGCATCATTCGGCTCGCCGAAACGAGCGCGCCGGGCGAAGGCCCGCACGCGCAAGCCGCGGTGATCCGCGACGTTACCGGCCGGCCGGCGGTCATCGCCGCGGTCGCAGTCGGGCCGACTGATGGCGCCGCCGCGCCGATCGTGGCGTCGGTGAAATTCATCGACAGCGAGGCGCTCGCCGGCATCGCCGCCGAATTGCAGCTCAGCCACCTGCGCCGGCTCGACAACGGGCCGGCCCCGACGACCGATCTGACCTACGAGCTGGTCGGGCCGCAGGGCAGGCCGATCGCGCGCTTCGCCTGGACGCCAAAGCAACCCGGCGCCGAGATCGTCAACAGCGTCATTCCCTTCATCGCCGTCGCGCTCGCCGGCTTCGCGTTGCTCGCCGCCTTTGTGCTGCGTTACATGCGCCGCACCGCCGCCGCCATCGCCGCCGGCGAAAGCCGGCTGCGCCACCTTGCGATGCACGATCCGCTGTGCGGACTGCCCAACCGCATCTTCTTCGGCGAGCGGCTTGAGGCGGTCATCGAGGAAGTACGCGCCGGCTCTTCGCCGGCCGCGGTGTTCTACATCGACCTCGATCATTTCAAGGACGTCAACGACACGCTCGGCCATCCAGTCGGCGACGAGCTGATCCGCAACGTCACGCTGCGGCTGTCGCATGCCTTGCGCGGCGACGACCTCGTTGCGCGGCTCGGCGGCGACGAATTTGCGGTGATCTCCTCAATCGGCGCCGACGGCGACCACATGATGGCAATGGCGCAGCGCATCATCGCCGCGATCTGCGCGCCCTACGCGATCAATCAGCAGAACATCGTCATTGGCGCCTCGATCGGCATCGCCGTCATCGACAAGAAATCCGGCGGCGCCGCCGACATCATGCGCTACGCCGACATGGCGCTCTACCGCGCCAAGAACGAGGGCCGCAATCGCGCCTGCCTCTACGACGCGGCGATGGACGCCGATCTGTCGAACCGCAAGCTCCTGGAAGGCGACCTACGCCAGGCCATCGAAAACAACCAACTGCGCCTGCTCTACCAGCCGATCGTCAACAAGAGCGGTGAGGCCGTGGTCGGCGTCGAGGCGCTGTGCCGCTGGACGCACCCGACGAGGGGCGAGATTCCGCCCAGCGAATTCATCGCGGTCGCCGAGCATTCCGGGCTGATCATCGAACTCGGCGCCTGGGTGCTGCGCCGCGCCTGCATCGACGGCAAGGCGTGGCCCAACCTTACGGTTTCGGTCAACGTGTCGCCGCTGCAATTCCGTCGCACCGATTTCTTCGACGTCGTGCAGCAGACGTTGCGTGAGACCGAATTCGACCCGACGCGGCTGGAGATCGAGCTGACCGAAAGCGTGCTGCTCGGCAACGCCGACCCGGCGGAAGCGGTGATGCTGCGGCTCAAGGAAATCGGCGTGCACCTCGCGCTCGACGATTTCGGCACCGGCTATTCGAGCTTGCTCTATCTGCGCCGCCTGCCCTTCGACAAGCTCAAGATCGACCGCAGCTTCGTGCTCTCGATCGAAAAGGCCGCCGACGCCGCGGCCATCGTGCACGCGGTGGTCAGCCTCGGCCGCGGTCTTGGCATGAAGGTGACAGCCGAAGGCGTCGAGACCGCCGACCAGCAGCTATTCCTGCGCGCCGCCGGCGTGCATTTCATGCAGGGCTATCGCTTCGGCAAGGCGGTGGCGGCCGCGGAAATCACCGCCCGCCTGGCGTCGCCGGGCGCGTTCAAGCCGATCGACGTGCCGCAGGCGCTGGCCGGCTAGGCCGCCGCTCCCTCTTCGCACCCTCTCCGCGCGAGCCGGCAGGCAAGCCGCGCCCGCCCTTTTTGTGATATGGCGATCCTTCCAAAATGTCAGGGAAGGAAGACCCATGAGTGCGTCTGCGAAAATTGCCCTGGTGACCGGGGCCGGGACCGGCGTCGGCCGGGCGGTGGCGATTGCTTTGGCGAAAGCCGGTTACAGCCTGGTGCTGGCGGGCCGGCGCAAGGAGATGCTCGACAAGGTGTCCGCCGAGATCAACGCCGTCGGCAGCCAGGCGCTCGCCGTGCCGACCGACGTGTCCAAGCGCGACTCGATCCTGTCGCTGTTTGCCACCACCAAATCGACCTTCGGCCGGCTCGACGTCTTGTTCAACAATGCCGGCATCGGCGCGCCGCCCGTCCCGCTCGAGGACCTGCCGTTCGAGACCTGGCAGAACGTCGTCGCCACCAATTTCACCGGCATGTTCCTGTGCACGCAGGAAGCCATCAAGATCATGAAGGCGCAGAATCCGCGCGGCGGCCGCATCATCAACAACGGCTCGATCTCCGCGCACGCGCCGCGGCCTTTTTCGGTCGCCTACACCTCGACCAAGCACGCGGTCACGGGGCTGACCAAATCCACCTCGCTCGATTGCCGGCAATACGACATCTGCTGCGGCCAGGTCGACATTGGCAACGCCGCGACGCCGCTGACCGAGCGCATGGTGCAGGGCGAAGGCGTGCTGCAACCGGACGGCAGCAAGAAGATCGAGCCGCGCATGGAGGCTGAGCACGTCGGCAACGCCGTGGTCTACATGGCGGGCCTGCCGCTCAACACCAACGTATTGTTCATGACGGTGATGGCGAACACGATGCCGTTCGTCGGCCGCGGCTAGGCGCATGGTTGCCGAACTCGAGCATTGGCACGACTTCTACGTTCTGGTCGGCACCGCCGGCGCGACGCTGCTCGCGCTGCTGTTCGTCGCGCTGTCGCTCGGCGCCGGCTTTCTCGACGAAAGCCGCGCCGCGGCGACGCGCGCGTTCTACAGCCCGATCGTGGTGCACTTCACCGCGGTGTTTTTTCTCGCGGCGATCGCGCTGGTTCCCGCCCATCGCGCCGAATTTTTCGCCGGGGTGATCGCCGCCTGCGCCGCAATCGGCGTCGCGGTGTCGCTGTTCGTGACGGTGCAACTGCTGCGCCACGACTGGACCCGTTACACGCAGGACCATCTGTCCTACGCGCTGCTGCCAACACTTGCGTACTTCGCCTTGTTGGTCGCAGCCGGGTTGATCTGGACGGACAACGATGTTGCGCTCGACGTGCTCGCCGGCGCCCTGCTGCTGTTGCTGGTGATCAATATCCGCAATGCGTGGGACCTGACGCTGTCGATGGTGCGTCATCAGACGGAGCGGCGCTGACGGCGTTCAGCGCCGGTCGATGACCGTCTTGAATTCGGTCTTTGCGCCGGGGGCGCAGTCCGTCGCCTCGCCCCAGAACACCAGCGCGGCCTTGCCGTCGGCGACGCGCCAGATGGCGTGGACACGGCAGACGCCGTCCTTGGCCGGCTCCCAGAACGACGAGATCAGATCGGGCTTTTCGCCGATAGAGACGCGCGACGCGAACAGCCGGTCGGTCATCGCCTCGTGCCCCTCGGCGTCGAGGATCGGAAACGTCAATCGCCGCGGGTCGTCGCCATCGCGGTCGCGCGTGACGTAATACATCGCCTGCTCGCGCCGCAGCAGGTCGGCTTTGGCATTGCGCGCCTTGATCTCGTCCGGCGCCGGATTGGCGTTGCCCGGGCAGCCGAGCGCGATGAGCCGGCCGAGATCGAAACGCTCGTTGGTGGAAAACATCGGCACGCCGTCCTCGGCGCAGCGGTGCACGGCGGCGAGCGATTTGGGCAGCTTGTCGCGGGTGACGGTTTCCACCATCGTCATGCGCACGCGCACCATGCCCGGCCGCGCCGGACACCATCTGTTGTAGGCCTGATGCGAGGCCTCGATCACCTCGTCGGCGTCGCGCACCGCGCTGGTGCGCACCTTCGGCTCTTCGCAGCGCGCGAAGCTCTCGCGAATCGTCTCGGCAAGGTCGAGGTGGCGCGACAGCGCCGTGCAGCGCTCCGCGCCCGACGCCTTCATGCCGCTGTCCACCAGCGCCGCCGATTCCTGCATCAATTTTTGCGTTGCCCGCAATTCGCGCTTGCAGGCCGCGCTGCCGACCTCGATGGCGAGAGCCTGTGACGCGCCCAAGACGCCGCAGGTGGCCGCGACGAGCACGATAGCGATGAGTTTCGGCATGAACGCTCTCCCGCGACGCGTCAGGACACCAGACTGACCGCGACCGTTTCGCCCGATTTCACTTTTGCCAACATTTTCACATCGCCCAGTGCCTTGGCGAAGACGTTGCAAGGGCTGGCGAGCCGCGTCTCATCGCCCTTGGAGATCGGCGTGCGGCCGAAGCCGATGGCGATCGCCGGGCCCTCCGGCCAATAGGCGATCTCGCCCGGTGTCACCACGGCGCGCGCGTCCTTCTCGCGCGCCACCTCGACCGGCACGTCGAAATAGACCTCCTCGCCCCAGGTCAGCGCCGACGCGGTGACCGGCAGCGCCGCGGCGATCGCTTTGGCGGTCGGCGTGTCGAGCAATTCGGCCTCGAGCGTCAGGGTCGCGAATGTAAAGCGGATTTTGGCCATGTGCGCCTCGTGCCGATGCGGGGGAATTCCAATAATTAGAACAAGCAGTTGATACAATGTCACGTCCGGCTTCTGTTTCTATGCTTTAGTTGTACCATTGATATTATCCCGTCATGAGGGTTGATATCACTTCTGATATATACTATATGGGGGTTCGAAATGTTTCATATCACTTGTGGTATGGACCCTGGAACATGCCAACTCTTCGAAGATTGGTTCAATGGGCAGCCGACGGCGGTGAAGGTCGCCATCATGGCCGAAGTCGAAAAGCTCAAAATGGCCGGTCTGCCTGGAGACGACATCGTGCAGACTTTTGAACAAGCCTTCGAGGCTCATGTCCTGCGGCTGGATGCGGCCAATTGCTATTTCGCGCTCGCGCGTTATTTCGCCGACAACAAGATCGTCTGCCTCGGGTGGTTCCGCATCGGCGACGATTACGACCGCATCATCACGGCAGCGATTGACATGACCTGCCGTTATTTCCGCATCGCCCGGCGCACGACGCCCTGAACGCACGAGAGGCAAGCATGACAATAGACGAACGCACCTCGCAGCTTTTCGACTCGGCGCTCGCCCGCGATCCCGAGTTGCAGCGATCGTGGGAGCAGGCGAAGCCCCGCGCCCGGATCGCCGGCGCCTTGGTGCGGTTGCGCAACGCGCTCGGCTACAGGCAGCAGGACGTGGCCGACCGCCTCGCGATGCCGCAAAGCAACGTCGCCCGCCTCGAGCGCGCATCGGGCAACCCGCAGACGACCGACGCGCTGACGGCTTATGCGCGCGCCTGCGGCATGGTGCTGGGGCTCGTCTTCCTCAAGGAGACCGAGCACGGCTGGATGGTCGCGGAAGCGACCGCCGTCGACGACTTGCCGGGCGCCGACGAATTTCTGCGCGATCTGATCGAAACTCCCGCCGCCGCGGTCGAGGAACCCGCGCTTGCACGACCCGCCGCCGTGGGCGAGTCGGTTGCGGAGGCCGACTACAAGATCGACGCGCCGGCGCTGCGCCAAAAACCGCGCTACCATGGTTATTGACAAAGCGACGGCCGATTTTGTCTCAGATATTTTCGGGCTGATCGGTTCGCTCGGGCTTGTGTGGCCGGCGCTGCGCGCCAACAAGATTGCGTCGCTACGCGCGCAAATGGAGAATATACCGCTGTCGGGGGAAGACGCGGATGTCCTCCATCGCATGAAAGCCGAGACGGTTGCCCGCCTCGCCCGCGAATTTGGATCGTGGAATCGTTTCGATGAAATATGCCTCTTTGGCGGCATTTCTTTTGTCGTGCTGTCGTTCGCCATCAAAATCGTCTGGGCAACGGTTGTTGGCCACTAGCGCGCGATGCGCTCTTGCCGCGTTTGCGCTGCTCATTGCCGCCTCGGCTGTCGAGGCGCGTCCCGTCCACATCGTCGCTTACGGCGACAGCATGACCGCCGGCTGGCTGGTGCCGCGCAAGGACGCCTATCCGGCGCAATTGCAGGCGGCATTGCGTAAGAAGGGCTACGACGTCGTCGTCACCAATGCCGGTATCAACGGCGGCACGTTCACCGACGCGTTGCTGCATTTCGACGAGGCGATCGGACCCGATACCGACATCGCGCTGGTCGAATTCGGCACCAACGATGTGCGCCAACACACGGCGATGAAAACGGTCCGCTCACGTCTTGCCGAACTCGTCGCCGCGTTGCGCCGGCGCAAGATCGAGGTGCTGGTGATCGGCTTCAAAAGCCTCAAGCTCGGCGACGTCGCCCGCGCCGAGAACGTCGCCTATGCCGAGTGGGATCTGCCGCCGGGCAAATACCGCGCCCGCGACAACGCCCACTACAGCGCGCAGGGCTATGCCATCGTCGTCGGGCAAATGCTGCCGCAGATCGAAAGCCTGATCGCGCGTGTAAAAGAACGCCGCTAGGGGCGGCGATCATGGCTTGACCGGTTCCTGATCGATCATATGGGAGACCGCATCCTGACCGCGACTGGAACCCTCGGGATAGATATAGACGATCGTGACACGATCGGTGCCGACAACATTGATCTCGGTTGGCGACACCCGCTCGACCTTCAGGCCCATCTCCAGCGCAGCTTCGCTCATCTTCTGACAGACACCCGCGGCGTCGGTCGCCGGCAAGTCCATCGACGCATGCTTGCCGCCATGCGTGTTGAACATCGAGAAGAACAATTTGAGCGAAGTTCCTTGTCGGCAGATGAGCTTGGTCTTCTGTTCGGGCCCAAAACATGCGCTCAGCAGCGCGCCCGCAAGCATGACAACGAGCGTCGTCCTTCCACGGCCAGGCATGCATCCCCCCTGCTGGTCTGCGGTCTAAACCTTGGACACTTCCCTTACACCAGGGAGAGATTCCAACTTGCGGATGATGTCGTCCATGCTGTCTGCTGAGAGGCGTTTAACGGTGACGGTCACCTCATCAAATGCCGGATCCGGCATTGACGTACAAACGAAGCGACTGATCCGAGCCGGAGCAAAACCGAGTGCGTCATTGATCGAAGCGAGCGATATTTTACCGCTTTCGACGCGCAGTCTCATATTGAGAGTTTGACTGCGGAGTTGATACCATTTTTCGAGCGGTTTAATGCCGGCAAGAATTACAAGAATAATAATCGTTGCTGCGGCGGCCTCGACATAGAGACCGCCGCCTACCGCGAGACCAATGGCTGCCACGGTCCAGAGGCTCGCGGCTGTCGTCAGGCCGCGAACCAAATCCCCGCGAAGCAGGATGGAGCCTGCGCCGAGAAAGCCTATTCCGGAGACAACCTGAGCGGCCACGCGCGACGGGTCGAGGATGACGCCCGGACCGATGACAGTCGTAAAGCCATAGGCCGAGACGACCATAAAAAGACACGCGCCGACGCACACCAGCATATGCGTGCGGAGTCCCGCAGCCCAGATGAGGCGCTCGCGTTCGGCGCCGACCAGGCTCCCGAGTCCGGCTGCGATGAACAGGCGAAGAACAAGTTCCCAGTGGGCCAACATTTGAATATCGACCTCTTCTTGCGAGGCTACCGCGAGACCTTGCACCGCGCAGATTTACCCCGGCGGGCCGGCCCTTTGAACCCTTTGTCATTGTCACCCCACGCCATTCAAGGCAAGCGGGCAGACGGTTTTGTCGCGACCAAACGCGACATGACCGCGAATAGCCTCTTGACATTATTCCTATAGGTATATATGCCTGTAAGCGTCCGGCTCATGCGAGGGCGTCATCTAGAGGCGTCTTGGTGATGGAGCCGGATGCGGCGCCTGCGCGGGGGAGATGAACGCTCCTCCCCCTCCCGGGCGGCGCCGGGGCTCCGCCCGGGGGCACGACGACCCCCTGCGAGGAGCTCGCTGACGGCGGGCCGTCAAGGCTTGCCCGAGGCTCGGAAGAAGCGGTTGACCCGAAAGGCGCCGCGAGCTTCGAGCCGGAGGCGAGGCAAAAC
>DASUGZ010000150.1:0-21717 GCA_036273755.1 Pseudolabrys sp. | reverse complement strand
CCGGCGGTGGAAAGCTCGGGCGGTTCGGCCGCCAACACCATCGTCGGCGTGGCGAGCTTCGGCGGCCAGGCGGCGTTCGTCGGCAAGGTCAAGGACGACGTGCTCGGCCGCGCCTTCGCCCACGATATTCGCGCCGCCCGCGTCGCCTTCGACACCAAGCCGGCGGGCGATGGCCCCTCGACCGCGCGCTGTTACATCATGGTAACGCCGGATGGCGAGCGCACCATGAACACGTATCTTGGCGCCGCGCAGAACCTCAGGCCCGCCGACATCGACGAGGGCAAGGTCGCCGGCGCCGCGCTCACCTATCTTGAAGGCTATTTGTGGGATCCGCCGCAGGCCAAGGAGGCCTTCGTCAAGGCAGCCTCGATCGCGCACAAGGCAGGTCGACGCGTCGCGCTGACGCTGTCGGATTCGTTCTGCGTCGACCGCTACCGCGCCGAATTCCTGGATCTGATCCGCAAGGGCACGGTGGACATCGTCTTCGCCAACGAACACGAACTGCACAGCCTCTACGAAACCGCGGAGTTCGACGTCGCGGCCAAGGCTTTGCGCAACGACGCCAAGCTTGCGGTCATCACCCGCAGCGAGAAAGGCTGCGTTGTGGTCACGCGCAACGGCGTCGAGGCGGTGCAGGCAATGCCGATCGAGCGCGTGGTCGACGTCACCGGCGCCGGCGACCTGTTCGCCGCCGGCTTTCTTGTCGGGCTGGCGCGTGGCAAGGACCACCGTACTGCGGCCCGACTCGGCGCGCTGGCGGCGGCCGAAGTGATCCAGCATATTGGCGCGCGGCCAACGGTTTCGCTCAAGGCGCTCGCCGCCGAGAACGGCCTGCCGGTCTGAACCAACAGGATTTTTCAGGCGTTGATGCGCGGCAAAACGGGCGCGCAGCGCAGCGGTAACCAATTGGTAAGGAAACATGGTTAGCGCTTGGTGAACCCAAGCGCGAGGACCTGTCATGGAAGCGGCACCGAAACCGGACGGCGAACCGGAAGTCACGCAGGCCAAGAGCGAGAAGAGCGAACTCCCGATCGTCGAATCGCCGCCGCTGTCACCGGCAGCTGACACAACGGAAACCGCGGCCGAGCCGAAGGTCGTCGAGACGGTCGTGCCACCGGTTACGGCTCTCGAAGCCGCCGAACTGCCGCCGAAGCTCTGGCCGCGTTTCACCATAAGGCCGCGGCACCGGCGCTATGGCGTGCTTGCCGCTTCGGTGATGCTTGCGGCCGCGCTCGGCGCCGTGACCGGCGCGCTCTGGAACGGCGGCTCGTCCGCACCCGGCAAGCCCGACATTGTCGCCATCGAGCAGACCAAGGCGATGCAGCAGTCGATCGCCAAGCTCAACAAGGAAATCGCCGCGCTGAAGAGCAACCTCGATCAGGCCAACAAGGCGGCGCACACGCAGATCGCCAAGATTTCCGAAAGGCTCGAGCAGCAGGCGGCCGAAATCACCGGCTCGATCGCAACGCCGCAGACAGTCCCGGCGGCTCAGCCGCCGCTGCCGGTGCCGCGCCCGGCGCAGCGTTTCGCGGCGATGGAGCCGCCGCCGCCGGCGCGTATCCCGGTGGTGCCGGATTGGACCATCCGCGATTACCGCAACGGCTATATCTTCGTCCAAGGCCACGGCGAGGTCTTCCAGGTGCAGATCGGTGCGCCTCTGCCCGGTCTCGGTCCCGTCCAATCGGTCAAGCGGCAGGACGGCCACTGGGTGGTGCTCACGCCGAAGGGCATGATCGTCGCCATGCGCGACCGCCGCTATTTCGAAGAATATTGAGCGGAGCAAAAATCGAGATACGAGCGGCGCCGGAATAGGCGCCGCTTTTCATTTGTGCGTGAGGCCGTAGCGGCCCTGCGAAAAGCATGTCAGATTTGGTCGCCGGAGCGGGTGCGGACATGCGCGGCATCGTGTCGGGAATCTTCGCGGCCTTGAGCGTGCTGGCTTTCCCCAGCCACGGCCTCGCGCAGGGCGCCGCGCCGCCAGCGCCCAAGCCGGAAATGACCGAAAGCTGTCCGGGCCTCGTCGCCGAACGCATGCCGTTCGCCGAGCCCGCCGCGTTCCGGCTCGCCGCGCTCGAGCACGACCAGGTGCGCATCAGCTATATCGGCCACGCCACCTTTCTGATCGAGAGCCCGCGGCTGGTGCGCATTGCCACCGACTACAACGACTATGTACGCGCGCCGGTCACGCCCGACATCGCGACCATGAACCACGCGCACACCACGCATTATTCGCTCAACCCTGACCCTGCCATCAAGCACGTGCTGCGCGGCTGGACCGACGACGAGAAACCGGCGCGCATCGATCTCACCTACAAGGACGTGCGCGTGCGCAACGTGCCGACCAATATCCGTACCTTCGACGGCGGCACCGAGCGACACGGCAATTCAATCTTCATCTTCGAGATTGCCAACCTCTGCATCGCGCATCTCGGCCATCTGCATCACACGCTGACGCAAGCTCAGCTCAACGAGATCGGCCGCGTCGACGTCGTGCTCGTTCCGGTCGACGGCAACTTCACGCTCGATCTCGACGGCATGGTCGAGGTGCTGCACGCGCTCAAGGCGCCGCTGATGATCCCGATGCACTATTTCAGCGCCTTCACGCTCAACCGCTTCCTCGACCGCGTACGGCAGGAATGGGACGTCGAGATCGCACCGGTGCCCTCGACGGTGGTGTCGAAGACGACGTTGCCCACCAAGCCGAAGGTGCTGGTGCTGCCCGGTCATTGAGCCGTCACGCCGTCCGGCTAACCCATCAGGGAACCAAAGTGTGGCCGCTTGCGTTCATGGGAGCGCGAATTCGCGAAGCAAACCGGGGTTTCCCATGATGCAGACGTGGAGCGGTTGGAAGCGTTTTCCCACCGGACGAATCGATGTGGTCGACGCGCCGGACGGCCCCGGCGTCTATGAGGTGCGCCACACGCTGACCGGCCGGGTGATGGCCTTTGGGCACAGCGGCTCCGTCGCCAGGACCATCGCTGGATTGACGATGGACGACGAGCCCGGCGTCTGGTCGCGGCTGTTTGGCCGCCAGCCGCTCAACGCGCGCGTCGCCGATCTCGAATATCGCACCTGCGCCGCGGCAAGCCGCGCTGACGCGAGGACCGCGGCCCAGCGCCTGATGGGCCTGCGGCAGAGCGTCTGGCGCCGCCGCCTCGACATCGGTTCGGCCGGCCGCTTGGCCGGGTGACCGCCGCACCAAGACCCGTATAGAGTGCCGCTCCTGGAAACGGGAAGCGGGCAATGCCTTACGCGGTCAGCGGCGATAATGTGAAACTTTACTACGAAGAGTCCGGGCAGGGCGTGCCCATCCTGTTCGTGCACGAATTTGCCTCCGACTATCGCGGCTGGGAACCGCAGATGCGCGAGTTCGGCAAGCGCTATCGCTGCATCGCCTACTCGGCGCGCGGCTACACGCCGTCCGACGTGCCCGCCGACCCCGCGGCGTACAGCTATCAGCACGTGATGCGCGACGCGGTCGCGGTGCTCGATCATCTCAAAATCGACAAGGCACACCTCATCGGCCTGTCGATGGGCGGCTACACGACGCTGCAGGTCGCGCTCAATCATCCCGGCCGCGTGCGCTCGATGACGCTCGCCGGCACCGGCTCGGGCAGCGAGCGCTGGTACACGCAGGACTTCCACAAGCACTCCGCCGCGCTCGGCGACATTTTCGCCAGCAAGGGCGCGGCGCATGTGGCGCAGACCTACGGCATGGGGCCGAGTCGCATCCCCTTCCTACTCAAGGATCCGCGCGGCTTTGCCGAATTCACCCAGCGCCTTTCCGAACATGACGCGCAAGGCTCGGCGCATACGTCGCGCGGCTTCCAAGGCGGGCGGCCGTCGCTGTACGATTTCGAGGACGCCATCCGCAAGCTGAAGACACCGGCGCTGATCGTGGTCGGCGACGAGGACGACCGTTGCATCGAGCCGGGCCTGTTTCTCAAGGACGCGATCGCGGCTTCCGGCCTCGTCATGTTCCCGAAAACGGGGCACGTGGTGAATCTCGAGGAGCCCGACCTGTTCAACGCGGTGGTCGGCGACTTCCTCAGCCGCGTCGACGCCGGCCGCTGGGCGCCGCGCGATTCCCGCACGCTGCCCGACAAATCCGCGCCGGCGCTCTGGAACCGGGGAACGGCCAAACCTATTTAATGCGGGACGCCAAGGAGAGGCCAAGCGCGGGAGCCGCAGATGTTGAAATGGGCCTTCGTCTTTCTGCTGATCGCCATCGTCGCCGGTATCTTCGGTTTCACCGACGTGGAAGCGGCCTCGGCAACCATCGCCCAATGGCTGTTCGGCATTTTCCTGTTTCTGTTCCTCGGCGCGCTGGCGATCGGTCTGTTCATCGGCGCCAAGCTGTTTTCGTAAACAGCGGGCGCGCGGCCCATGGTGGGCAGCGTCCGCCGGCGGCGGGCATTGCCTCAAGTTTGCCAAGCCGGAAAAACGTCGCTATTGCGAGCAGCCGGGACGGCTTCGCAGCACGACAGATTCCCCGCCAATGACCGCCATTTTGCTCGACGGAAAAGCGATCGCCCGCGATATTCGCGCCGGCATCAAGACGCGTGCCGCCGCGCTGCGCGCGCGCCACGGCGTCACGCCGGGGCTTGCCGTCGTGCTGGTCGGGCGCAACCCGGCCTCGCGGCTTTACGTCAACAACAAGATCAAGGCCTGCGCCGAAGTCGGCATCCGTTCGGTGCTGCACGAATACCCGGTTGAGGTCGACCCCGCCGAGCTCATTGATCTGATCAAGCGCATGAACGCCGACCCGGCGATCCACGGCATCCTGGTGCAACTGCCGCTGCCGGCGCACCACGACATCCAGGCGGTGCTGCGCACCATCGCCATGGAAAAGGACGTCGATGGCTTCCACCTCTACAACGTCGGCGGGCTGGTGCTCGGCGAGACGGTGTTCCCACCCTGCACGCCATACGGCGTCATGAAAGTTCTCGAATGGGCCGGCATCGACCCCGCCGGCAAAAACGTCACTATTGTCGGCGCCAGCAACATCGTCGGCAAGCCGATGGCGCTGATGATGCTCAAACGCGAGGCGACGGTGGCGATCTGCCACGTGCACACGCGCGATCTCGCCCAATACACCATCCTCGCCGACATCCTGATCGTGGCGGCCGGCGTGCCCAATCTCATCATCCCGCAGATGATCCGCACCGGCGCCGTCGTCATCGACGTCGGCATCAATCGCCTGACGAACGGCAGACTGGTCGGCGACATCGATTTCGAGGGCATACGCCGCAAGGCGGCTTACGTCACGCCGGTGCCCGGCGGAGTCGGGCCGATGACGGTGACGATGCTGCTGGAAAACACCGTGGTCGCCGCCGAGCGGGCGCTCGACAAACGCGCCGGCACCGCCGCCGCGCCGGCGGGCGTCGACGCGAGCTTGATCGAGTCGGATTAGACGTCCACGCTCGCGCTTAGCGCGTTGTCCTGGATGAACTGCCGGCGGGGCTCGACGAGGTCGCCCATCAGCTGATCGAACAGAACGTTGGCCTCGTCGACTTCCTTGATGCGCACCTGCAGCAACGAGCGCGCGTTGACGTCGAGCGTCGTCTCCCACAATTGCTCGGGGTTCATCTCGCCCAGCCCTTTGTAGCGCTGCATCGAGATGCCCTTGCGGCCGGCGCCGGTGAGCGCCTCGAACAAGCCGACGGGACCAAAGATCGCCGTGGTCTCGTCCTTGCGGCGGAGCATCGCCGGCGGCGTCGGGCGCGGGTAGGCCTGCTGCAGGCTCGCGGCAAACTCGTCGAGCTTGCGGGCGTCGGCGGATCCGAGCAGCGCCTGGTCGATGATGGCGACTTCCTTGACGCCGCGCACGGTGCGCTCGAAGTGGAAACCCTCTTCGTCGAAGGTCCCTTTCCAGCCACGCTCGGTCTCGTCCTCGAGCGCATCGAGCCGTTTGGCGATGTAGTCGGCCGCCGCGCCGCCGGTCTTGAGATCGGAGGTGACGCTCGGCGTCAGCACGCCGGCGATCGCCGCCTGCTCGATCACCTTGCGGTTATAGCGGCTGTGCAGGCCCTGCAGGATGCTGCGGATTTGGCGGGCTTCCTCGACCAAAGTGAGCAGGTCTTGTCCGCTGCGCTCCTCGCCGGAGGCGAGCCGCAACACCGAATCTTCCAGGCCCGTCGCGATCAGGTAGTCCTCAAGCGCGCGCTCGTCTTTCAGATATTGCTCAGACTTGCCGCGATTGACTTTATAGAGCGGCGGCTGCGCGATGAAGATGTGGCCGCGCTTGATCAGTTCCTCCATCTGCCGGAAGAAGAACGTGAGCAGCAGCGTGCGGATATGGCTGCCGTCGACGTCGGCGTCCGTCATGATGATGATCTTATGGTAGCGCAGCTTGTCCGGGTTGAACTCGTCGCGCCCAATGCCGGTGCCGAGCGCGGTGATCAGCGTGCCGATCTCCTGGCTCGACAGCATCTTGTCGAAGCGCGCGCGCTCGACGTTCAGAATCTTGCCCCGAAGGGGCAAGACGGCCTGAAATTCGCGGTTACGGCCCTGCTTGGCCGAGCCGCCGGCCGAGTCGCCCTCGACGATGAACAGTTCGGACTTGGCCGGATCGCGCTCCTGGCAGTCGGCGAGTTTGCCCGGCAACGATGAGATGTCGAGCGCGCCTTTGCGGCGGGTCAGATCGCGCGCCTTGCGCGCGGCCTCGCGCGCGGCGGCGGCTTCCACCACCTTGCCGACAATGACGCGGGCTTCCTGCGGGTGAATCTCGAACCAGTCCTGCAGCGCCTGGTTGACGACGTTTTCGACCACCGGGCGGACTTCCGAGGACACCAGCTTGTCCTTGGTCTGCGAGGAGAATTTGGGGTCCGGCACCTTGACGGAGAGCACCGAGGTCAGGCCCTCGCGGCAATCGTCGCCGGTCAGAGCGACCTTTTCCTTGCGCGTGGTGCCGAGCGTGTCGGCGTATTGCGTGACCTGGCGGGTGAGCGCGCCGCGGAAGCCGGCGAGATGCGTGCCGCCGTCGCGCTGCGGAATGTTGTTGGTGAAGCAGAGCACGCTCTCGTGATAGCCGTCGTTCCACCACAGCGCGGCTTCTACCGTGATGCCTTCGCGCTCGGCCTTGACCATGATCGGGCTGGGGATCAGTGGCGTCTTGTTGCGGTCGAGAAATTTCACGAAGGCCTCGACGCCGCCTTCGTATTTCATCTCCTCGCGCTTCTCCACCGCGTGACGCATGTCGGACAGCACGATGTTGACGCCGGAGTTAAGGAAGGCCAACTCGCGCAGGCGATGCTCGAGCGTGGCGAAGTCGAACTCGACCATGGTGAAGGTCGCGGGCGAGGGAAAGAACGTCACCTCCGTGCCGCGCTTGCCGCTGCTGTCGCCGGTTACTTTTAGCGGCGCCACCGCGACGCCGTCGGCGAATTCCATGAAATGTTCTTCGCCGTCGCGCCAGATGGTGAGCTTGAGCCAGCGCGACAGCGCGTTGACCACCGAGACGCCGACGCCATGCAGCCCCCCGGAGACCTTGTAGGAATTCTGGTCGAATTTTCCACCGGCGTGCAGCTGGGTCATGATGACCTCGGCCGCCGACACGCCTTCGCCCTTGTGGATGTCGGTCGGGATGCCGCGGCCATTGTCGCGCACGGTCACCGAGCCGTCCGGATTGAGCGTGGTCACCACTTCGGTGGCAAAGCCCGCCAGCGCTTCGTCGATGGCGTTGTCGACCACCTCGTAGACCATGTGGTGGAGGCCGGAGCCGTCGTCGGTGTCGCCGATATACATGCCCGGCCGCTTGCGCACGGCATCGAGTCCCTTCAGCACTTTGATCGATTCTGCGCCGTAGTCGGATTCGAAATTGCGGGCCGGTTCAGCCATCGGAGCAAGCCTCAAAACGGGCGGCGAAATGAGTCGGAATAGGTGATTTGTGTGACACGAAAAGCGGGCGTCGTACAGAGCAAAGTCACAAGAGGTAATATGTTGATTCACAATAAGTTTTTAAAGTGACGCAGGACCAAAAATCGACTCTTTTTTCAGTCTATTTGAAGACCGATTCGCGAACCCATTGCGGCGCCAATCGAAGCTGCTTTTTCGCGTTTCGACCGGCCCCGGAAACCTTTCCAGCGGATTGTCTTGCCTAACCTCGCGCCTTGGCCTCTAAGCAGGTGCGCGCCCCGCCTAAATTGAATTCGTTGCCCATGCGCTGGTCCAGCAAATCGCTCGCCCCTCCCGAGTTCGAAGTTCCGCACCGCCTGCGCGCGATCGTGCGGGCGCGGGAATCGAGCATCATCGCACTGGCGCTGATCGTCGGCGTGTTCGGCGGACTGGTGGTCGCTGCCATGGGCCAGGCGGTCGGCCACATGCATCTGACGTTTTTCGGGCTCGACCCGGGCGAGCGGCTGTCCGGCCGCGTCACGCTCAATCCCTACTACGCGTTTTTCACGCCCTGCATCGGCGGGCTGCTGTTCGGGCTTGCCACCGCCTACATTACCCGCCGGCGCGGCACCGAGGTCGACCCGATCGAGGCCAACGCCCTGCGCGGCGGCCGCATGTCGCTGCGCGGCAGTCTTATTGTCGCTGCCCAAACGGTGTGGTCGAGCGGTGTCGGCGCCTCGGTCGGCCTCGAGGCCGGCTATACCCAGTTGGCCAGCGGCATTGCCTCCAAGATCGGACAAGCGTTCCGCCTGCGTCGCAGCGACATGCGCATCCTCGTCGGTTGCGGCGCGGCGGCCGCCATCGCCGGGGCCTTCGGCGCTCCCTTGGGCGGCGCTTTCTACGGCTTCGAACTGATCATCGGCAGCTATTCGATCGCTTCGCTGGCCCCGGTCGGCATGGCGGCGCTGGTCGGCTACCTGACGGCGCAGGCCTTCGCCCCCGCCCCACTCGGCATCGAGACCGGCGCGATGTCGAATCTGGCCGTCCACGACGTGGTGATCGCCGTCGGCGTCGGCCTTGTGGCGTCGGTCTTCGGCATCGCGCTGATGCGCGGGGTCGCCGCCTGCGAGGTGCTGTTCTCGCGCCTGCGTGTGCGGCCGGCGCTGCGGCCGATGGTCGGCGGGGCGGTGGTCGGCCTGTTGGCGATGATCTCGCCGCAGGTGATGTCTTCGGGCCATGGCGCGTTGCACCTGACCGGCATCTTCAAATTGCCGTTCGCCACCATCGGGTTGATCTTCTTGCTCAAGGCGCTGGCCTCGATGGTGTCGCTCGGTACCGGGTTTCGCGGCGGTCTGTTCTTCGCTTCGCTTTTGCTCGGTGCGCTCGGTGGGCAATTGTTCGCGGTCGGGCTCAACGCGGTGTGGCCCGGCCTCAACGCCAACCCCGACGCCTATGCCATTATCGGCATCGGCGCGCTGTCGGTCGCGGTGATCGGCGGGCCCCTGACCATGACCTTTATTGCGCTGGAGACGACCGGCGACCTGTGGCTGACCACCGCGGTGCTGATCGCGGTCATCGTCTCGATGCAGGTGACACGCGAATTCTTCGGCTATTCGTTCACCACCTGGCGCTTCCACCTGCGCGGCGAGACTATTCGCAGCGCCGCCGACGTCGGCTGGATCAGGGATCTGACGGTCGGCCAGATGATGCGCTCGGACGTGCGCACCACGCCGGTGGAAGCACCGATCTCGGCGTTCCGCGAGGCCTTTCCGCTGGGCTCGACCAACCAGGTGATCGCGGTCGACGAGGACGGGCGCTACGCCGGCATCGTCATCGTGCCGGAAGCGCATGGCGCGGAGCTTGCGGCCACCGCCTCGGTGCGCGACATCCTGCACCACGCCGATCATATGCTGCTGCCGCAATTGACCGCGCAGGAGGCGATTGCCGCTTTCGACCGTTACGAGGCGGAAGCGCTGGCGGTGGTCGATTCAGGCGAGCGCCGGCAGGTGATCGGGCTGCTCAGCGAGGCGCACGCGCTGCGCCGCTATTCGGATGCGTCCGAGCGGCAGCGGCGGGAACTGCTCGGCGAAACATGACCGACGGTCATGTCCGGGGGGCCGGCTCGATCGCACCGGGACGCACGACAAAAACTTGCGCGCGGCCGGCGATATCGCCGAAGGCCGCCGGGTCGGCGCCGGTCATCCAGACTTGGGCGCCGAGCCCTGCCAGGGCGTCGTAGAGCGCAGCGCGCCGGCCCGGATCGAGGTGGGCGACGATTTCATCGAGCAGCAGCAGCGGCGCAAAACCGGTCATCTCCTTGATCAGCCCGGCGTGGGCGAGCACCAAGCGGATCAGCAGCGCCTTCTGCTCGCCGGTCGAGGCTTGGCCTGCGGGGATCGCCTTGCCGGCATGGGTGACGGCGAGGTCGGACAGATGCGGGCCGTCGAGCGTACGGCCGGCGGCGGCGTCGCGCGCCCGGTTGTCCTTGAGTAAAGCACGGTAGCGGTCCTCGATTTCGGTCGCGCTGTAGTCGGGCAACAGCTTCTCCATCCAGCCGTCGAGTGCGATCTCCGCGCGGGGAAATTCGGGCGCGGTGTCGCGCGCCGCGGCAAGTGCTCCGGCGAGCCGATTCACCGTTTCCGCGCGCGCGGCGGCGACCGCCACCGCGACCTCGGCGGTCTCGTGCTCGACCGCGTCAAGCCAATGCGGGTCGCTGCGCGCGTCTTCGAGCAGGCGGTTGCGCGAGCGCAACGAGCGTTCCAGCGCGGCGACCCGGCTCGAATGCTGCGCGTCCACCGCCAGGACCAGTCGATCGAGGAAACGCCGGCGCTCCGAGGCAGGCCCGTTGAACAGCGGGTCCATCGCCGGCGTGAGCCACACCACGCGCAAATGATCGGCGAAGGCGACCGCCGAGGACACGCTCTCGCGGTCGATGCGGCATTTGCGTGACGGCGAGGAATCCTCGCCGGCCGGCGGATCGATACCGGTGCCGAATGTGGCGAGGCCAAGCATGCCCTCGATCTCCGCCGACACCGCCCAGGCGCCGTCGCCTTCGGAGAAAGCCAATTCCTCCATGCCGGCGCGGCGCAATCCGCGGCCGGGCGCCAGCAGCGAGACCGCCTCGATCAAATTGGTCTTGCCGGCGCCGTTTGCTCCGGTCAGCACCACCGGGCCAGCGGAGGCGAGCGACACCTGCGCGGCGTGATAGCTGCGGAAATTGGCGAGGCTCAGGCGGCGGATAAAGGCGGCGGACATTTCACCGCCACGCTATCACACCCGCATCGGCATCAGCACGTAGAGCGCGCCCTGGGCGTCCTTATCCTGGATCAGCGTCGGCGAGCCCGGGTCGGCGAGCTTGAGCACCGCGACCTCCCCCTCGATCTGCGCGGCGATGTCGAGCAGGTAGCGCGAATTGAAGCCAATATCGAGCGGATCGGCTTCGTATTCGATCTCGAGCTCTTCGGTGGCGCTGCCTGAATCAGGATTGGTCACCGACAGCACCAACCGCCCGCCCGTGATCGAGAGTTTCACCGCGCGGCCGCGCTCGCTCGACACCGTGGAGACGCGGTCGACCGCGGCTTCGAAATCCTTCTTGTCGACGGTGAGGCTCTTGTCGTTGTTGGCCGGGATCACCCGCCCGTAGTCGGGGAAGGTGCCGTCGATCAGCTTGGAGGTGAGAACCACGTCGCCGATCGAGAAGCGGATCTTGCCGCCGGACAATTCGATCGCCACTTCGCCTTCGCCGGCCTCGATCAATCGCTGCACTTCGCCGACGGTCTTGCGCGGCACGATGATGCCAGGCATGCCGGCCGCGCCCTGCGGCAACGGCAGTTCGACCTGCGCCAGACGATGGCCGTCGGTCGCCACCGCGCGCAGCGTGGCGTTCTTTGCCGTGCCGGCGGCGTGCAGATAAATGCCGTTGAGATAATAGCGCGTCTCTTCCGTCGAGATCGCGAATTGGGTCTTATCGATGAGCCGCTTCAAGTCGCCGGCGGCGAGCGAGAACTTGTGGGTCATCTCGCCGGCGGCGAGGTCGGGGAAGTCGCTTTCCGGCAGCGTCTGCAGGGTGAAGCGCGAGCGCCCGGCGCGCAGCGACAGCACGGCGCGGTCGCCGGAGCCTTCGATGACGATCTGCGCGCCTTCCGGCAGCTTGCGCACGATCTCGTAGAACATGTGCGCCGGCACGGTGGTGGCGCCGCCCGGCGCGACCTCGGCGGCGACTGAATCGACCACTTCGAGATCGAGGTCGGTCGCCTTCATGCTGAGCTTGCCCTTGTCGGCCTTGATCAGCACGTTGGCGAGAATCGGGATGGTGTTGCGCCGTTCCACCACGCGATGCACGTGGCCCAGCGACTTCAGTAGTTCTGCACGCTCGACAGTAACCTTCATGGGGAGACCCGCTTCGGCGCCTTGAAAATCGATCCTGACTTCAGGCGCGACGGCAAGCCGGCAGCTCGCGGAATGCGAGGCCGGGGGTGAAAGGTGGCGAATGTGCGGGATTTACGCAAGGGCGCGTTTTTAGTCCCCGATCATATCCCCAAGGCATCCACAGCCGCCGCCTCTCCCCGATGGGGAGAGGCCGACTACTCCTGCAGTTGCCGCTTGAGGATTTCGATCTCCTCGGCCAGCGCCATGTCGTTGCCGACCAGACCCTCAATTTTACGCACGGCGTGCAGCACCGTGGTGTGATCCCGGCCGCCGAAGCGCCGGCCGATCTCGGGCAAGGACCGCAGCGTCAGGGTCTTTGCCAGATACATCGCGACCTGGCGCGGGCGCACCACGTTGGCGGTGCGCCGTGACGACAACAGGTCGGACCGGCTGACGTTATATTGCCGCGCCACCACCCGCTGGATGTCCTCGATCTTGACCCTTTTAGGCTCCTGCGGGCGGATCAGGTCGCGCACCTCGCGCTCGGCCATTTCCAGCGTCACGGCGTGTCCGGTCAGCTTATTGTGGGCGAGCAGGCGGTTGAGCGCGCCTTCCAGATCGCGGCCATTATGGGTCACGGTCTTGGCGATATAGCTCAGCACCGGCAGCGGCACGTCGAAGCTTGGATGATGCGAGCGCGCCGCGGTCACGCGTGACCTCAGGATTTCGTAGCGCAGCTCCTCGCCGAGCGGCCCCATCTCCACCACCAGCCCGCCGCCGAGCCGCGAGCGCACGCGGTCCTCGAACGTTTCGAGGTCGGACGGCGGCCGGTCGGAGGCGATCACCACCTGACGTCCGGCGTCGATCAGTGCGTTGAGTGTGTGGCAGAACTCGGCTTGGGTCGACTTGCCTTGCAGGAATTGCAAGTCGTCGATCACCAGGACGCCGATGCCGCGCAGCGCCTCCTTGAAGGCGAGCGCGGTTTGAGTCCGCAGGGCCGAAACGAAGCCGTACATGAATTTCTCGGCGGTGAGATAGAGCACCTTGCGCTCGCCCATCGCGTTGCCGGTCCAGGTAATGGACTGCAACAGGTGCGTCTTGCCGAGACCGACGCCGGCATGGATGTAGAGCGGATTGAACATCACCGGGTCGCCGCGCTTGGCGGCGGCCACTTGCTTGGCGGCGGCCTGCGCCAGCGTGTTGGAACGGCCGACCACGAAGGTATCGAAGGTCAGCCGTGCATCGAGCGGTGAACCGCCCAGCGCCTCGTGTCCGGTGGCGTCGCCCGACAGCTGCGGCCGGCCGTTGCCATTAAAGCGGCCGCCGTCGCCGGCGCCCATTTCCAGTTCCGCCTTCGGCTTGACGATGGCCGAGCGCAGCACCGCCGAGCGCACGATCAGTTCGACGCGGACGATCTGCGGCAGCTCCGTCTGCCAGCAGGCGAGCACCCGCTCGGCATAGTGCGATTGGATCCAGCTCTTGAGGAACCGGGTCGGCACCGACAGGCGCACGGTTGCCTCCTCGATCGCTTCGAGGTCCATGCGTGCAAACCAGCTGGAGTAGACATCGTCGCCCACTTCGACTCGCAGGCGCCCCTTCACTCGTGACCAGCCGTCCTGATCCGCGTTCGTCATTGTCGTCTGTCTCGGTCTTTTTTTGGATGGGAGGGAAAGTGCCGGTGCGCGGCGCGATGCCGCTATTGCCGGGAACAGGACGCAACGCGCTCGATGACAACGCCGTCGGGAGGGTGTCGGTCCGCCGGAGCCTCTTGCTCCGGAGGGTCGGACAGGGACGGCGGGTCGAGGATGCTGCGCCTCAGCCCGCCGGAGGCGGGGTGGCGCCGTAAATACCGGTCATGTCAACCGAGGAGCATCCGGCAGAAGAAAGGGACAGGGGACGCGCGCCAACACAGCAGGAGTCCATCACCGACATTACCCAGTCGGAGGCACCATTGTTGCTCGCCAAAAAATATCCCGCTGCTGTCATAATCCCCCCGAATGTTCTCCGGACCTTCGCCCGGTGTTCTGCCTCACGTCCCTCTCACGGCAGTCCGCTCAAGTCGCCGGCCGACTGCCCGAGTGCGAGAAGCCAACCCATTAGAACCCGGCGTAGCGCGATCCTACATTTCAAACAGTCGCTTCAGCGACCGACAGGCAAACAAAAGCCGTTCTCATCCGCGATGAGCGTGATGTGTAACCTTTGTTTTTGATAGCGCTCAGGACGTCCGAGCGCGCTTTTCAAAAATACACAAGCGTTAACGAGCCGCAATCAGAATCGAAAATATAGGCTTCGCATATGACGAAAATGTTCGTCGCCGTGACCCGACCTCTGTGCATAACGCGGATTGCAACGCCTTGATGAGTCGCACAGAATTGGATAGCGAAATCGGAATTCAAGCGCGGCGCGGCGGTTCGATAAATAAAATGACCGACCTTCCAGAAAATATCGCCCCAAATGCGGTTCTTGTGGTCCTCGCCTTCGCATGCACGTTAAGTCTTTCAAGCGGCAAAAAAATTCCTGTGCGAAAATTCTAAGTAGCCCTCGCGCTAAAATCCCGCCGACATGGGCTTCGGCGCCGGTGGCAAGGCAACATGTGAAGGAAATTCGCCGCGCGCAGATTTATTTGACGCCGCGATGACCGTTCAGCGACGGCCCGCGCGTCGCGCGGGCGTCTTCTGCGACCGCCTCGATCCTATTTCGCAGCAACCCAATGGAGAATGACGCAGCGCGGTAGTGCGAGCCGCCGGCTACTTGCCGAGCTTGGCGATCCGATGTGCAAGTCGGGACACTTTGCGGCTTGCATTGTTCTTATGGACGACGCCGCGCTGCGCCGCGCGCATGATCGCTGGTTCCGCTTCCTTGAACGCCGCCAACGCCGCTGTGCGGTCGCCCTGGGCGATCGCTTCTTCGATCTTGCGCACCGAACCGCGCAGCACCGAGCGGCGCGCTTTGTTGACGATGGTCCGGCGCGCAATCTTGCGCGTGGCTTTGCGGGCGGACTTGGTATTGGCCATGAGCCTCTCGTTCGCAAACCCGGCGTTTCGGCGGAAAGACCGCCCAATCGACCGGTATCGACTGATCTTTCAAGAAAGCGTGGCGGCAAGATGCCTTTCCGCCACGCGCGAGGCTTATAGAGAGGGCCTTTGCGGGCGTCAACGCCTGCGAATTTGGCCCGCGATTTGAGCGCTAAGCCACCCGTTTGGCCCGCACCGCGTCGTGCCCGGCGTTAACCGCGGCGCGGTCGGCAGCCGAAAATGCGGCGAGCGGCGGCTTGACCCGGTCGAGCGCCGGGTCGCCATGGATATGCGCGAGCAGCGCCTTCACGCCCGAGACCAGCGGCTTGCCATCGAACAGCTTGCGGATCGCGACCGCGGCGTCGAGTGCGGCGGCATCGCCACCGCGCCAAGCCCTGGCGCAGAGATCGGCGTTGAGATTGGCGGTGGCCGAGATGCAGCCGGCAAATGCGCCGCCACGCGCCTCGATCAACGCGGCCTCGGTCGAGGGGAACACCGCGAAGTCGGGCGATATAGCGGCTGCTGATCTCGCATAAGCCATGTCGCCGGAGGAGTCTTTCAGGCCCACGATGCGGGACGGGAAAGTCTCCAGCAGGCGCTCGATCAACTTCACATGCCAGGGCAGGCCCGACATCGCCGGGAAGTGATAGAGATAAATCGGGATGGGCTTGGCCGCCGTCGCCTGCACCAATGTGTCGACATAGGCAGCGAGTCCGTCGTCGGGCACGCCTTTGTAGTAGAACGGCGGCAGCACCAGCGCGCCGGCAAAGCCGAGTTCGGCGGCGTGCTTGGTGATCGCGACGGCGTCGGCGACAGCAGCGGCGCCGGTCCCCACCATCAGCCGGTCGAGCGGCAGACCTTGCGCCTTGTAGGCGCTCATCACCGCCATGCGTTCCTCGCGCGAGAACGAGGTCGCCTCGCCGGTGGTGCCGAGCACGTTGAGGGCGTCACAGCCGTTGTCGAGCAGATAGCGCGCCAAGTTCAGCGCGCGCCTGATATCGGGCGAGCCGCGCTCGTCGATCGGGGTGGCAATGGCGGCGATGACGCCGGACAGGGTGCTTCGGGGCATGGGTGTTCCTAACCACTCACATTGTAGGCTGCGAGTGCCGCCATGTTGACAATCTGACTGTCCTTGGACCCGAGCTGGACGATCTGCACCGGCCGGTCGAGTCCGACGAGCAAAGGACCTATCACGGTCGCGCCGCCGAGCTCTTGCAGCATTTTGGTGGAAATCGATGCCGAATGAAACGCCGGCATCACCAGCACATTCGCGGGCCCCGACAGCCGGCAGAAGGGGTAGGGCGCCGCCAGCGCCGGATTAAGCGCGACATCGGCGGCCATTTCGCCATCATATTCGAAATCGACCCGCTTGCTGTCGAGAATCTTCACCGCCTCGATCACCCGCGCCGAGCGCTCGCCCTGCGGATGGCCGAAGGTCGAGAAGGCGAGCAGCGCCAGCCGCGGCTCGTAGCCGAGCCGGCGCGCGACGCCGGCCGCCTCGATGGCGATGTCGGCGATCTCGTCGGCCTCGGGCATCTCGGTGACTGCGGTGTCGGCGACCACCACCGTGCGCCCGCGCGTCACCACCAGCGACACGCCGATCACCCGGTGGCCGGGTTTGGGATCGATCACCCGGCGCACGTCTTCCAGCGCGACCGAGAAATTGCGCGTCACGCCGGTGACCATGGCGTCGGCGTCGCCGAGCGCCACCATGCAAGCGGCGAAATGGTTGCGATCGGTGTTCACCAGCCGCTGGCAATCGCGCAACAGGAAGCCGCGCCGCTGCAGGCGCTCGTAGAGGTGGTTGGTGTAAACCGTGTTGCGGGTCGACAGCCGGGCATTGACGACTTCAATGGCTTCGCCGAGCTCGATGCCGGCCTCGCGGGCGGTCGCCTGTACGCGTTCCTCGCGTCCGACCAGGAGCGCGGTGCCCAGGCCCTGGTGGACGAAACTTGCCGCGGCGCGGATCACCTGTTCTTCCTCGCCCTCGGCGAACACCACGCGCTTCGGCTGCCGGCGCAGCCGCGTATAGACCTGGACCAGCGTTCCGGCGATCGGGTCGCGCCGGGCGTTGAGCTGGTGACGGTAGGCGTCCATGTCTACGATCGGCTTGCGGGCGACGCCGGTGTCCATGGCGGCTTTCGCCACCGCCGGGGGCACCGCCGAAATCAGCCGCGGATCGAACGGCACGGGGATGATGTAGTCTGGCCCGTATTTCGGCCGCGCGCCGTAGGCGGCGGCGACTTCATCCGGCACGTCCTCGCGCGCGAGATCGGCGAGCGCGCGGGCGGCGGCGATCTTCATCTCCATGTTGATCGCCGAGGCGCGCACGTCGAGCGCGCCTCGGAAGATATAGGGGAAGCCCAGCACGTTATTGACCTGGTTGGGGTAGTCGGAGCGCCCCGTGGCCATGATGGCGTCGTCGCGCACCTCCGCTACCTCCTCGGCGGTGATCTCGGGATCGGGGTTGGCCATGGCGAAGATGATCGGCTTGGCGGCCATCGACTTGACCATTTCCTTGGTCACGGCGCCCTTGGCGGAGAGGCCATAGAATACGTCGGCGCCTTCCAGCGCGTCGGCGAGCGTACGCGCCGAGGTCTTGACCGCGTAGCCCGATTTCCACTGGTTCATGCCGTCGCTGCGGCCCTGGTAGATCACGCCTTTGGTGTCGCACAGGATCAGGTTCTCGGGCGGGACGCCGAGCGCCTTGAGCAGTTCGAGGCAGGCGATACCGGCGGCACCGGCGCCGTTGCAGACGAGCTTGACCGTTTTGATGTCGCGGCCGGTGAGATCGAGCGCGTTGATGAGGCCCGCCGCCGAGATGATCGCGGTGCCGTGCTGGTCGTCATGGAAAACGGGAATGTCGAGCAATTCGCGCAGGCGCTGCTCGATGATGAAGCATTCCGGCGCCTTGATGTCCTCGAGATTGATGCCGCCCCAGCCGGCGCCGAGATAGCGCACGCAATTGATGAACTGGTCGGGGTCCTCGGTGGAGACTTCAAGATCGATGGAGTCGATGTCGGCGAAGCGCTTGAACAGCACCGACTTGCCTTCCATCACCGGTTTGGCCGCCAGCGCGCCGCGGTTGCCGAGTCCAAGGATCGCGGTGCCGTTGGTGATGACGGCGACGAAATTGCCTTTCACCGTGTAGTCGTAGGCGCGGCTCGCATCCTCGGCGATCGCCAGCACGGGTACGGCGACGCCCGGCGAATAGGCGAGCGAGAGGTCGCGCTGGGTGGCCATCGGCTTGGTGGCGATGACTTCCAGTTTGCCGGGTCGGCCGACGCTGTGAAACTGCAGGGCTTCTTGGTCGGTGAAAGTCGGCCGATTGCGGCCGGCGGGGGGTTTTGTGGGCATTTCTTCTCTATGGCACAACCGGTTTGGCCCGGCGAGGCCACGTTAGCGGATGCAGCAGCGCTTGCTCAAGGGAAGCGGCCGCGCCGGTTGAACTGGGCGGCGGCAGGAGGTAATCGGTAGCGTCGCGCAAGGACAATATCGCCCAATCATGATCCGCTTCCTGTTTCGCTTCCTCGGCCTGATCTTGCTGGCCGCCGCCTTTATCCTCGTCATCTATGACGGCACCAAGTCGATCGCCGGCAACAGCCTGTCGCTGACGACGGTGCAAGCGCTGTGGGAGCTCGCCAATCCGGCGAGCCTCGCCAAGCTCAAACCGTTGCTCGTGCCCTATGCCGGCGGATTATTGTGGGATCCGCTGACGGTCTCGCTGCTTGCGGCGCCGGCCTGGAGCCTGCTCGGCGTCGCCGGCATTCTGCTGCTGTTCTTCGGCCGCAAGAAAAAGCCGCTGATCGGCTACGCGCGCTAGCGTCCTCGCAGCGGCGTGAATGCCGCGTGCGGCGGCCTGCCCAAGACGTGATGGCTGCCCGCATATCGCCGCGCCGCCTCCTTCACTATATTGGGCGCAAGAAATCGAGCAAGAAATCGAGGGAGAACCAGCCATGTTCGGATCCAAGAAAATCGCCATGCCGTCGGCGGCCGAAGCGCTGCCCGGACGCAGCGATCCGATTCCCACGGCGGCCGCGCACTTCGTCAATCACCACGCGCTCAAAGGGCCTTATCCGGATGGCGCGCAGAGGGCCATGTTCGGTCTCGGCTGCTTCTGGGGCGCGGAGAAATCGTTCTGGCAATTGGGCGACGGCGTCTATGTCACCGCAGTCGGCTATGCCGGCGGCATGACGCCGAATCCGACGTATGAGGAGGTCTGTTCGGGACGCACCGGGCACAACGAAGTGGTGCTGGTGGTCTACGATCCGAAGAAGATCTCCTACGAGACGCTGCTCAAGACCTTCTGGGAAGGCCACGACCCGACGCAAGGGATGCGCCAGGGCAACGACGTCGGTACGCAGTATCGCTCCGGCATCTATACGTTTACGCCCGAGCAAAAGAAGGCGGCCGAGGCGTCGAAAGCGATGTACCAGAAGGAACTCGACAAGCAGCGCTATGGCGCAATCACCACCGAGATCGTCGATGCGCCGGCGTTTTATTTCGCCGAGGACTATCACCAGCAATACCTGGCGAAGAATCCATTCGGCTATTGCGGCCACGGCGGCACCGGCGTGTCGTGCCCCATCGGCACGGGCGCCAGGCTCAACCAGGTCGCCGGCGCCTGAGCGCTGCCAGGCGAATCCAAGGCACGGGCGCCAATAGGGCGCCCGCTGTTTTTTGGCGAGCCTAAAAGCCCAGTCATCGCGGGGGGTTAAAGCCGCGGCCGGCCGGTTAGGGTTTGTTAACCATATAACGCGTTAATCGGGCTTGAATTTCTCCCGGCGGCGCGGATTCGGTTGATGCGGTTCTCTTATTTCCTGGCGGCGATAGCGGTCGCGCTCACGGCCGCTGGCTGCATGCAACATGATCCGAACGCCGGCGACGGCCGTGGATTGTTGTCGATGCAAGCGAGCGCGCAAGCTTACACGCAGCCGCACGTCCAGCCGCCTTCGGTGTTGCAATATGTCCCGCCGCCTGCGCCGCGCGCCGCCGAAGCGCGTTATCGCGTCGAGCCGCCCGCCGCACCGTTGTCTTACGCATCGGCAGAGCCGCCTTATACACTCGGCGCCGGCGATAAATTGCGCGTCGTGGTGTTCGGCCAGGACGGCATCTCCAACACCTACATCGTCGACGCCGGGGGCAATGTCAGCCTGCCGCTGATCGGCACCGTGCCGGCGCGCGGTCTTACCGCGCAGCAGCTCTCGGCGCGCATCGCCGAGCGTCTGAAGCAGGGCTACGTGCGCGATCCGCACGTGTCGGTGGAGGTCGAGACTTACCGGCCGTTCTTCATCCTCGGCGAGGTGACGACGCCGGGCCAATATCCTTACGTCGCCGACATGACGGTGGAAAAGGCGATCGCCATTGCCGGCGGCTTCTCGCCGCGCGCCTTCAAGACGACGGTCGAGGTGACCCGCAGCGCGCCGGGCGAGCGGTTCAAGGGCGAGGTGCCCCTCAATTACCCGCTACGCCCCGGCGACACCGTGCTGGTCAAGGAGCGGTGGTTTTAAGCAAGCCCCCGCTCGGCGGAAACGCTGCTCACTTCTTCATGTGCTTGGCGAGGAATTCCTGCGTGCGGCTCCAGGCAAGCGCGGCGGCGTCCTTGTTGTAGCTCGCGCGTTCGTCGCAATAAAAGCCATGCGCGGCATTTGGATAAACGTAGGTTTCCGCCTGCGGCTGTTTCTTCTTGATCTCCTCGACCGTGCTCATCGGAATGCCTTCGTCCTTTTCGCCGAAGTGCATCTGCAGCGGACATTTCGGTTTCTCGTCGGCGAACTTGCCGATCATGCCGCCATAAAAAGCGACCGCCGCCGAAAGACCGGGAACCCGGCACGCCGCCAGAAAAGCCGCCGTGCCGCCCATGCAGAATCCGACGACACCAAGGGGCCCGACGCCTTTCATGTCGTCCTTGGCGGCGGCGACGTCATGCATCATGTGTTCGAAGTTGAGATTGCCGAGATACGAGCGCGCATGCGCGATCTCGTCCGGCGTATAGCCGCATTCGAAGTCGCGCACGAAGCGGTCGAACACCGCCGGCGCCACCGCGACATAGCCGAGCGCCGCGAGGCGGTCGCACACCGCGCGGATGTGATGGTTGACGCCGAAAATCTCCTGCACCACGACCATGCCGCCCTTCGGCGCACCCTGCGGATCGGCGCGGTAGGCCCCGAGCGAATGCTTGTCGGCGGTGGTGAGTTTGAACTGCTGACCCAAGGAAACCTCCCATTTTATAAACGCTGAGCACGTCGCAAAACTTGCCGCCCGGCGCGCTTTTAGCACGCCGGGCAGCGCGGTGTGGAGATACCCTGCGCGCGCAGTCCTTACGCCGCGAAGCTTTGCATCAGCAGTTCGTAGGAATGTTTGCGCGCCTCGTGATCGAAGATCATGGTCGTCACCATCAACTCGTCGGCTTGTGCCGCCGCGATCAAGGGGTCGAGCCGCGCCTTCACGGTCGCGGCTGAGCCGACCGCAAGCTTGGTGCGGTTTTGCGCGATACGGG
>DASUGZ010000149.1:0-53954 GCA_036273755.1 Pseudolabrys sp. | reverse complement strand
GCTGACGCCGATTGCGGGATGCCCCGCGTCCGCCGCTGCGCCCGCCGGCAAGGGCACCGGCGTCTATCGCTATAAAGTCGGCGATTATGAAATCATCCAGCTGATGGATGGCGCGCGCACCTTCCCGGTGCCGGACAAGTTCGTCGTCAACATCAGCAAGGATGAAGTGATCAAAGCCGCGGTGGCGGCCTATATGCCGGAGGGCAAGGTCACCATCCCGTTCAGCCCGATGATCATCAACACCGGCTCCAAACTCGTGGCCATCGACACCGGCAACGGGCTCGGCGCCAACGCCGCCAGCAAAGGCGCCGTCGGTCAGGCGCGGCTCAACATGGAGGCCGCCGGCATCGATCCCAAGCAGATCGATATCGTTGTCATCTCGCATTTCCACGGCGACCATATCGGCGGCCTGAAGAACGCCGACGGGTCGCCGGCTTTCCCCAATGCCGAGATCAAGGTCCCGGCGGTCGAGGCCGCGTTCTGGGGCGACGACGCCAATGCCGGCAAGGCCAATAGCTTCAACAAGGCGCAATTCCCGACTGTGAAAAAAATTATGGCCGACTTGAAGGTCACGCACTACGAAGCCGACAAGGAAGTAGCGCCCGGAATCACCTCGGTGTTCACGCCGGGCCATACGCCGGGGCACATGTCCTTCGTCGTCGCCTCCGGCGCCAAGAAGATCCTGGTGCAGTCCGACGTCGCCAATATCCCGTCGATGTTCGTCACGCACCCTGATTGGTACTCGGTCTTCGACAATGAGCCCGAACTCGCCGCCAAGACCCGCCACAAGACCTACGACATGGCGGCGGCCGAGAAGCTGACCGTGGTCGGTTATCACTTCCCGTATCCGTGCGTCGGCCACGTCGAGAAGGCTGGCAACGACTATCGGCTAGTGCCGGTGGCTTGGGATCCGAACGGCTGACGCGCATCGGGCCGGACGGACGGGAAGGCCGCCGGGTCCGGCGGCCTTCTTTTTTGCCGCAACGACGCTATGATCAGATCGATGTCTGAAACCGCCTTCGAATCCGGCTTTGAAGCCGCCTTGGCCGCGCGCACGGCCGACATGCTCGATGCCTGCACGCGTTGCGGCAAGTGCGTGGAAATCTGCCCGGTGACGGGACCCGCCGGTGTCGGCGACGCGGCACCGCAAGCGGTGATTTCCGGCGTGCTCGACATCGTGCGCTTGGACGAGGGGCCGGCGGCGTCGAAAGCCTGGGCCAAAGGCTGCGTGCTCAGCGGCGACTGCATCGAAGCGTGCCCGGAGGGCGTCAATCCGCGCTTCCTTCTGGCGATGGCGCGCGTCGCCCTGGCGAAGCAATCCAGCGAGCTGCGGGCGCTGCGCAAGAAGGGCATCGAGAACTTTCGCCTGGTCGCCGACGGCGTGAACGTGTTGTCGCGCATGCAACTCGACGAAGACGAACTGGCGCGGCTCGGCCAGCGCGTCAATGACCGCCTGCAGACCGGTTCGACGGCGAAGGACGGTGAGCGCCCCGATTTCGTGTTCTACACCGGCTGCAACGTGCTCAAGACCCCGCACATCGCGCTGCTCGCGCTCGACATCATGGATGCGCTCCGCATCACCTACAAAGTGATGGGCGGGCCGAACAATTGCTGCGGCGTGGGCTCGCTGCGCGCCGGCGATCCGGAAATCTCCGGTCGTCAGGCGACCAGCACGCTCGACCGGCTATCCGAGGCGAAGGCCGGCGTTATCTCGTGGTGTCCGAGCTGTCACGTCCAGTTCACCGAGACGGCGCTGCCGACGATCGAGAAGATGCGCGGCGCGCGGCCGTTCGAGATGACGCCATTCATGCTGTTCCTGAGGCCGCATCTTGCGGCGCTCAAGCCGCTGCTGACGCAGCCGGTGCCAATGCGCGTCGCGCTGCATCGCAACCGCGGCATCCGCGGCGTGACCGAAGCGGGTGTCGAATTGTTGCGGATGGTGCCGGGCGTCGAACTGGTCGATCTCGGCCAGCCCGACGTCGGCCTCGTCGGCACGACGCTCAAAGCGCTGCCGGAGTACAAGCGCGGCCTGCATCTTGCCGAGTTGCAGGCGGCGGAGGCGGCCGGCGTCGATGCGCTGGCGGTGACCTATCATGTCGAGTACCGCGAATTGTGCGCGCATGAGCGCGACTGGCCATTCCGCGTCATCAATATTCTGGAGATCGTCGGCGCCAGCATGGGGCTGCACCACGACGACGACTTCAAGCGGCTGAAGATTATGCAGGATGCCGACGCCATCGTTGCCGATTGCCGCGACATGCTCGGGCACTACGGCGTCGATCCTGCCAAGGCGCGCGCGATGGTGGTCGAGGCGATGCTGGCGGAGCAGCCGCTGCCGTTGCGCGGCGCCCATTGACGGTGGGAACCGGCCGCCTTATATGGCGCGCCATGACGATGCCTATTTCAGTAACGAGCCTCCGCCGCCGCCGTATCGACACGGCACGGGCGCGCTTGCGCGACTGAAACGTTCCCGTGCCGCCGGATTTCGGGCCGCGGCACATCGTTCTCCTTATCCACCGTGCTGTTGGCCTTGCTCCGGCAGTCCTTTAAGATTCCGGATGAGGATTGACCCATGGCTTCAAAAGCGAAAATCGGCGTACTCGGCGCCTCCGGCTACACCGGCTCCGAACTGGTGCGGATGCTGTTGCGGCACCCGCGCGCGGAGATCGTACTGCTGACCGCCGAACGCAGCGCCGGCAAGGCGATGCGCGAGGTATTTCCGCAGTTCTCGCCGTTCCAACTGCCGACGCTCGTTGCGCTTGATGGCGTCGACTGGGTCGGCACCGGCCTCGATCTTATCTTTTGCGCGCTGCCGCATGCGACCACGCAGAAAGTTGTGAAGAGCATTTTTGTCGCCACGCCAGCGGCCAAGGTCATCGACCTGTCCGCCGACTTCCGGCTCGCGGACACCGCGGCTTATGCTCGATGGTACGGCCATGAGCACCACGCGCCCGACCTGCAGAAGCAGGCGGTATATGGCCTGACCGAAATCCACCGGCGCGACATCAGGAAGGCCCATCTGGTCGCCAATCCCGGCTGCTACACGAGTTGTGCCGAGCTGCCGGTGATTCCGCTGATCAAGGCCAAGGCGATCGATCTCGACGAGATCGTGGTCGACGCCAAATCGGGCATGACCGGCGCGGGCAGGGCGGCCAAGGAGGCGATGCTGTTTTCCGAAGTGTCGGAGGGCTTCAACGCTTACGGCGTCGGTCATCACCGCCACATGGCGGAACTCGACCAGGAGTTCTCGCTTGCCGCTGGGCGGGATGTGGTCGTCAGTTTCACCCCGCATCTGGTGCCGATGAACCGGGGTATTCTGTCGACAATTTATGTGCGGGGCCGGCGCGGCCGGACCCCCGAAGACCTTCATGCGATACTTTTAAAGTTCTACGCGAAGGAGCCGTTTGTGCACGTATTGCCGTTTGGCGAGACACCGCAGACGCGCCACGTGCGCGGCTCCAACATGACCTTCATCGGCGTTGCCAAGGACCGCATTCCGGGGCGCGCCATCGTCATTGCGGCGCTCGACAATCTGGTCAAAGGCGCCTCCGGCCAGGCGATCCAGAACATGAACCTAGTGCTCGGCTATCCCGAAACGATGGGACTGGAGCAGGTGGCGCTGTTTCCCTGATTCGGCTGCTACAATGGCGCGCCATTGCCGGAGGCCCCATGTTCGAGGTGCAGAATCAGCCGCCGCCGCTCGAGCCCTATAACCTATTCGCCAGCGACGTCGTGCTGCGCGCGGCAGTCAAGCGCGAGGGCGCCGGCTGGGGCGAAAAGCGCCTTAACGCGCTGGGCGCGACGCTGGGCAGACCGGAGACGATCCAACTCGGCATTGACGCCAACAAATATCCGCCGAGCCTGCGCAACTTCGACCGCTACGGCCATCGTATCGACGAAGTCAACTTTCACCCGGCCTGGCACGAATTGCTGACGATCGCACTTGGCGCCGGGCTACACTCCGGTCCCTGGGCCGAACCAAAGCCCGGCGCGCATGTCATGCGCGCGGCCGGCTGTTACATGGTCAATCAGGTTGAGAGCGGCGTCTATTGTCCGCTGGCGATGACCTACGGCTCGGTGCCGACGCTGCGTCACGCGCCAAAGGTCGCGGAGGAATGGCTGCCGAAAATTCTTGCGCAGAGTTACGACCGGCGCTTCATCCCGATCGGCGAAAAGTCCGGCGCGCTGATCGGCATGGGGCTGACCGAAAACCAGGGCGGGTCCGATTTACGCACCAACACGACGCGCGCCGAGCCGGCGGACGGCGCTTTCCGCCTGCACGGCCACAAATGGTTCATGTCGGTGCCGATGAGCGACGCCTTCCTCATCCTGGCGCAATCGCCGAAGGGTTTGAGCTGCTTTTTCATGCCGCGCTGGACGCCGGACGGGATGCGCAACGCGCTGCGCATCAACCGACTCAAGGACAAGCTCGGCAACAAGTCGAATGCGTCGAGCGAAGTCGAATTCGACGGCGCCTATGCCGAGCTGGTCGGCGAGGAGGGGCGCGGCATCCCCACCATGATCGAGATGGCGGGCTACACACGGCTCGACTGCTGCGTCGGCTCGTCGTCGCTGGTGCGCCAGGCGCTGGCGCAGGCGGTGCATCACGCGAGCCACCGCACCGCGTTCCAGAAGAAGCTCGTCGACCAGCCGCTGATGACCAATGTGCTGGCCGACCTTGCGCTCGAATGCGAAGCGGCGACGGTGCTGTCGATGCGGCTGGCGCGCGCCTATGACGAGAGCGACGAAGCGGCACAGGCGATCCGCCGCGTGGTGACGCCGGCCGGCAAATTTTGGATCTGCAAACGCGCGCCGTCTGTAACGGCGGAGGCGATGGAGGTGCTCGGCGGCTCCGGTTATATCGAGGAAAGCATCATGCCGCGGCTCTACCGCGAGGCGCCCGTCAATTCGATCTGGGAAGGCTCCGGCAATGTCATGTGCCTCGATGTTCTGCGTGCGATCGGCCGGACGCCGAATATCGGCGATGTGCTGCGCGCCGAACTCGACGGAGGCGACGCGCGGCTTAAAATGTTCGCCAAAAAGCTGCTCGACCGGCTGGGCACGCCGGAACGCAACGACGAGGCGCAGGCGCGCGCGCTGACGCGCGATCTGGTGCTGGCGCTCCAGGCGGCGCTCTTGCTCAAACACGCACCGAGCGCGGTGGCGGACGCGTTCTGCGCCTCACGGCTGACGGGTGAGGGCGGCAGCACCTTCGGCACGCTGCCGCGCGGGTTGGATTTACGCGCGATCGTGGAACGCGCGGCGCCGCTAAATTAAAGCTTCCCGAACACCGCGACGACCAGCGCGACCTGGGCCGCGAAACCGACGGCAAAGGCGAGCGTGCGCAGCACCGGAATGCCGAGCGTATAAACGATGACGTGGGCGAGCCGCGCCCAGAAATAAACCGCACAGGCGAGCGCCGTGCTTTGCGTCGAATGATGCTGGAGGTCGAGGATCAGCACCAGCGGCGCGAAAATCACCAAGTTTTCGACAGCGTTGGTGTGGGCAAAATAAAGCCGTTGCGCCCAAGCCGCCTGTGGCTTGTCGTTGCGCGAGGGATTGGCCATCGCGCCCATCAGCCCGCGCACCACGATGCGGTCGAGGATATAGGGAATCCACAGGATCCCGGTCAGAATGACCGTGAGCGTCAGCCACATCAATTCCCTGGACATCGCGTTCCCCCTGTTTGGCTTGCCGCCAGATTAGTCGAAGCCACCGCCGCTGTCGCGCGCCGCCTCAGGCCCAGCTTTTGACTTTGACGTAGGCGCCCGGCGCGTCTTCGAGCGGTTTGAATTTGCCGCCGCCAATCGCCCGCGCCGGCACTGTCTCGGCGTCGAGCGCCCTGATCCAGTCGAGCCAGTCCGGCCACCATGAGCCGGGATGCTCGGTCGCCTTGGCGAGCCACTTGTCGACGTCGGCGCCGCGCGGAGCGGAGCCGGTCCAATATTGATATTTCGGCCTGTTGCTGGGCGGGTTGACCACGCCGGCGATGTGGCCGGAGCCGGCCAGCACGTATTTCACCGGGCCGCCGAAGAATTTTGAGCCGAACAGCACCGATTTCGCCGGCGCGATGTGGTCCTCGCGCGTCGCCAGATTGTAGATCGGGACTGTCACCTTCTTGAGGTCCAGCGTCTCTCCCGCGACCTTCATCTTGCCCTCGGTTAGCGTGTTGTTGAGATAGCAGTTGCGCAAATAGAACGAATGGTTGGCCGCTGGCATGCGGGTTGCGTCGGAATTCCAAAAGAGGATGTCGAACGGGAACGGTTTCTTGCCGCGCATGTAGTTGTTGATGACGTAAGGCCAGACCAGATCGTTGGAGCGCAGCATGTTGAACGCGGTCGCCATGCGGCCGGCCTCGAGATAGCCTTGCTCGTTCATGTGCGCTTCCAATTGCTGGATGCGCTCCTCGTCGACGAAGACCTTGAGGTCGCCGGCATGGGTGAAATCGACTTGCGCGGCGAACAGCGTCGCAGAGGCGACGCGGGTGTCCCCCTTGCTGGCAAGATAGGCGAGCGTGATCGTAAGCAGCGTGCCACCGACGCAATAGCCGATGGTGTGGATCTGTTTTTCGCTGCTGGCTTGCTCGACCGCGTCGAGCGCGGCGAGCACGCCCTCGCGCATGTATTGTTCGAAGCTTTTCTTGGCGAGATGGGCGTCCGGGTTGACCCAGGAGACGACGAACACGGTGAGGCCGTTGTCGACGCACCATTTGATGAAGGATTTTTCCGGGGTGAGATCGAGGATGTAAAACTTGTTGATCCAGGGCGGCACGATCAGCAGCGGGATCTTGAGCGCCTCCGGCGTGGTCGCCTCGTATTGCAGGAGCTGGATCAACTCGTTCTGGAAAATCACCTTGCCGGGAGTCAGCGCGAGATTGCGTCCGACTTCGAAGGCGCTCGGGTCGGACTGCGTGATCTTGAGATTGCCGTGCCCCGCCTTGATGTCCTCGGCGAGCATGCGCATGCCGCGCACCAGATTCTCGGCGTGCGAATCCAGCGTCTCGCGTAACAATTCCGGATTGGTGAAGACGAAATTGGACGGCGCGACCGCGTTGCCGATCTGCTTGACGTAGAATGCCGCCTTCTGCCGCGTGTGCTCGTCGACCTCGGCGTCGCGCACCAGCTTCTCGGCCCACTGCACGCTGAGCAGATAGAGCTGTTTGAGGAAATCGAAGAACTGATTCTGCGACCATTCAGGATCGGTGAAACGCTTGTCCTTGGGATCGGGCGTGGCCGCGGGCTTTGTTTCTTCGCCGGCCATGCGTTTGGCGGCGACCGCGAACAATTCGAGGAAAGCGCGGCCAAGGCTGCTCTGCAGTTCGAGCGCGCGTTCGGGGTCGGACAGCCAGTATTCGAGGACCTGGCCGACTGTCTTGACCATGTCGGCGATGTCTTCGGCCGCTTCGGTTTTAATCGTTCCTTCCTCGCGAGGCCTCATATAGGCGGCGAGCGCCTTGCCGCCTTCTTCGATCAGGCGGGCGGCATTATGCGCGAACGCCTCGATTTCAGCCGAGGCGGTCTTCGTCTGCACCTTGGCCGTGTCCTTGGCCGTTTCTTCGGCCGCTTCTTTGACCGGTTGATTGGCCAGTCCGGTGTCCTGCTTTTTCATCGCTATCCGTCGGTCCCCCGCAACCAGAATTGGCCCGGACCGTGGCCGCCCGCAAGGTCCGTTTGCGATCTGGGTTAGCCGGCGATGCACGGCCATCCGATGACAGCGCCCGACCTTGCTGCGGCCATAATAGAAGGCTACCCGAATTATGGTACAATTCATTGAGTCTGCATCGGTTTCCGGTTCGCTAGGTGGATGCTGCGGCGCATGATGCGAGGGTCTGGACGAACGGCCTTGGCGGCTCTAGGGCTGGCGATGGTGCTCGGCGGTTGCTCGTCGGGAGCGCTCATCGACAAGTTGCCAGGCGAGATGGCCGAACCGGCAGACGCTCCGACGCGGCCGGTGACGCCTTACGTCTATCCCGCCGTGCACGATATACCGCCGCCGCGGGCGACCCCGACCATGTCCGAGGATCAGCAGATCAAGCTGGAAAAGGATCTGGCGGTGGCGCGCGACAAGCAGGAAACGCATGAGAAAGCCGCCGTCGCGCCAGCGAAAAAGAAGCCGCCGGCCGCCCAACCGGGCGCGGATGCCGACGCGCAGGATGGCGCTAAGACCAAGCCGTGATAAAAGCCTGCCGGGGTCATGTCGGCCGGTTGGAATGGGGCAGCCGAGCCAAAGGTTTGAGACAATGGAAGACTTTTACCGCATCCGCCGCTTGCCGCCATACGTGTTCGAAGAGGTGAACCGGGCCAAGGCGCGGGCCCGCAATGCCGGGGCGGACATCATCGACCTCGGCATGGGCAATCCCGATCTGCCGGCGCCCGCCCATGTCATCGAGAAGATGAAGGAGACGTTGGGGCGTCCGCGCACCGACCGCTATTCGGCTTCGCGCGGCATTCCCGGGCTGCGCCGCGCCCAAGCCGCATATTACGAGCGCCGTTTCGGCGTGAAACTCAATCCCGACACGCAGGTCGTCGCCACGCTCGGCTCCAAGGAAGGCTTCGCCAATGTGGCGCAGGCGATCACCGCGCCGGGCGACGTCGTTTTGGTCCCGGACCCGAGCTATCCGATCCACGCCTTCGGCTTCCTGATGGCGGGCGGCGTGCTGCGCTCGGTGCCGTCGGAGCCGACGCCGGATTTTTTCGTCGCGCTCGAACGCGCCATCCACCGTTCGATCCCGAAGCCGATCGCGGTGGTGGTCTGCTATCCGTCGAATCCGACCGCGTTCGTCGCCGATCTCGACTTCTACAAGGACCTTGTCGCCTTCGCGAAGAAGCACGGCATCATGATTCTCTCCGACCTCGCTTACGCCGAGGTCTATTTCGACGGCAATCCGCCGCCGTCGGTGCTCCAGGTCAACGGCGCGATGGACATCACCGTCGAGTTCACTTCAATGTCGAAGACCTTCTCGATGGCCGGCTGGCGCATGGGCTTTGCGGTCGGCAACGAGCGCATCATCGCCGCGCTGGCTCGCGTGAAGTCCTATCTCGACTACGGGGCCTTCACGCCGGTGCAGGTTGCCGCCGCCGCCGCGCTCAACGGTCCCCAGGAATGCATCGAGGAGATGCGCGATACCTACACCAAGCGACGCGACGTGCTGGTCGAAAGCTTCGGTCGCGCCGGCTGGAACGTGCCACCGCCGAGCGCCTCGATGTTCGCCTGGTCGCCGATCCCCGACCCGTTCAAGGAGCTGGGCAGCGTCGAATTCGCCACGCTGCTAGTCGAGAAGGCGGAAGTCGCTGTCTCGCCGGGCACCGGCTTCGGCGAACGCGGCGAAGGCTTTGTGCGCATCGCGCTGGTGGAAAACGAGCAACGCATCCGCCAGGCGGCGCGCAATATCCGCCGCTTCCTCGAAACCGGGCCGGACAAGTTGCACAACGTCGTTCCGCTCGCCACCCGGCGATAACTCCGATGGTTCAGCCGCTGAAAGTCGGTGTTGCCGGATTGGGCACGGTCGGCGCCGCCTTGATCGCCCAGGTCGTGCGCGAGCGCGATGCGCTCGCCGCGCGCTGCGGACGCGCTATCGAGATCGTCGCGGTCAGCGCGCGCTCGCGGGGCAAGGACCGCGGCGTCGACCTGAAAAAAATGAAATGGTTCGCCGATCCGGTGGCGCTGGCGCGCGAACCCGGCATCGACGTGTTGGTCGAATTGATGGGCGGTGCCGGCGATCCCGCCAAGAGCGCGGTCGAGGCGGCGCTCGCTTCGGGTAAATCTGTCGTGACCGCCAACAAGGCGCTTCTTGCCAAACATGGCGTCAAACTCGCCATGCTCGCGGAAAAGCATCATGTGGCGCTGAACTTCGAGGCCGCGGTCGGCGGCGCCATCCCCATCGTCAAGACCTTGCGCGAAGGGCTCGCCGGCAATTCGTTCGAACGCATCTACGGCATCCTCAACGGTACCTGCAATTACATCCTGACACGGATGGAGCAGGAGAAGCTGTCATTCGCCGACTGCCTGAAGGACGCGCAGCGCCTCGGTTACGCCGAGGCCGACCCGAGTTTCGATATCGAAGGCCATGACACCGCGCAGAAGCTCGCGATTCTCGCCTCGCTCGCCTTCGGGACCAAGGTCGACCAGAGCGCGATCTATGTCGAAGGCATTTCTTCGATTTCGCCGGCCGACCTGTCCGCCGCGGACGAACTCGGCTATCGCGTCAAACTGCTTGGCGTCGCAGTGAAGACCGACAAGGGCATCGAGCAGCGCGTGCACCCAACGATGGTACGCAAGGATTCGGCGATCGCGCAGGTCATGGGCGTCACCAACGCGGTTACGGTGGACGTTGCCGGCATCAACCCGCTGACCTTGATCGGGCCCGGCGCCGGCGGCGCGGCGACCGCCTCTGCGGTGCTGTCCGACATCGGCGACTTCGCGCGTGGTGTGCGTACCTCGCCGTTTGGCCGGCCGATCGCGCGGCTCAAGAGCGTGCGCAAGGCGCCGATGCAACGACACGAAGGCGGCTACTACATCCGGCTCCTGGCGCGCGACAAGCCGGGGACCGCCGCGACCATCGCCACGCGGCTTGCCGAGCAGGAGATTTCGTTGGAATCGATTGTGCAGCGCCACCAAACCCATACGGATGCGGACGTCAAATCCGGTTCCGTGCCCGTTATCCTCATCACTTATGCGACAACTGAGGATGCCGTGCGCAAGGCCCTTGCGGCGGTGGGGCGCGATAGGGTGATCTCCGGAACGCCGCAGGTGATCCGCATCGAGAAGAATTGACAGTCCGCCGGGCGGAGTTGTTTTGAGGAGTAGGCGATATGGCAACGATTACCGTCCAGCCCGAGTTGCTGCTCGAGCGCATCTTGAGCCTCGAGATCGTGCGGGTGACAGAACGGGCGGCGGTGTCGGCGGCGCGCCTTCGCGGCCACGGCAAGGACAAGGCTTCGGACCAGGCGGCGGTCGACGCCATGCGGCGCGAACTCAACAAGTTGCCGATCGACGGCACGGTAGTGATCGGCGAGGGCGAGATCGACGAAGCGCCGATGCTGTTCATCGGCGAGAAGGTCGGCTCCAAGCACGGCCCGAAAGTCGACATCGCCGTCGACCCACTCGAAGGCACCACGCTCTGCGCCAAAAACATGGCCGGGGCCATCGCCACCATCGCCATGGCTGACGCCGGTACGCTGCTGCACGCGCCAGATTGCTACATGCAGAAGATCGCCATCGGTCCCGGCTATCCCAAGGGAGTGATCGACCTCGACGCGCCAGCGGACGAGAACATCATGGCGCTGGCCAAGGCCAAAGGGGTCAAGCCTTCGGAAATCACCGCGATCCTGCTCGACCGACCGCGCCATGCCGACATGATCGCTGCGGCGCGCAAGATAGGCGCGGCGGTATCGCTGATCAGTGACGGCGACGTGGCCGGCGTCATCCATTGCGCCGATCCGAAGACCGGCATCGACATCTATCTCGGTATCGGCGGCGCGCCCGAGGGCGTGCTGGCGGCGGCGGCCTTGCGCTGCATCGGCGGCCAAATGCAGACCCGGCTGATCATCGATACCGAAGCCCTGCGCGAGCGCACGCTCAAGATGGGCATCAAGGACCCCAAGAAAAAATACCATATCGAGGATATGGTGAGGGGCGACTGCCTTTTTGCAGCGACCGGTGTCACCAGCGGACCGATGCTGCAAGGTGTCAAGTTCGGGAAGGACGTGATCGAAACGGATACCGTGGTGATGCGCTCGGTCACCGGCACGGTCCGCCGTGTGCTCGCCGAGCACCGTCAGTTCGACAAATTTCACATGGGCTAGCGGCTGCGGGCGTTTTCGCCCGCCATTCCTATATGAGGCCGGGTAACGGCGGACGACGAAGATGGCGGCTTTGCCCGCGACGGTTTTGAATCCATCCGAACGCTTCTTTCTCGGCGTCGAGAAATCGGCGATCGGCCGATCCTGGCGCGACCGCCTCGACGAGCGCGGCCAGGCGCGCGCGTTGGCCATTACGCAGCGCGCCGGCGTGCCGGAATTGCTGGCGCGCGTACTTGCCGGACGCGGCGTCGAGGCCGATGCAGCTGCCGCCTATCTCGACCCCAGCATCCGCACGCTGATGCCTGATCCGCATGTGCTGACCGACATGGCGGCGGCCACCGCGCGACTTGCGCACGCCGTCATTGGCGGCGAGAGCGTCGCGATCTTCGGCGACTACGACGTTGATGGCGCGACCGCGTCGGCGCTGCTCGCTGGCTATCTGCGCGGCTGTGGGCTAGACCCCATCGTCCATATCCCCGACCGGATTTTCGAAGGCTACGGACCGAACGTCGAGGCGATCCGCGGCTTTGCCGAGCGCGGCGCCAAACTGTTGGTCACCGTTGATTGCGGCATCACCAGCCACGCTACGCTTGAAGAAGCCAAGGCGCTCGGCCTCGATGTCGTCGTGCTCGATCATCATCAAGCCGATGAGGCGTTGCCGCCGGCGGCGGCCATCGTCAACCCGAACCGCGCCGACGATCTTTCGGGCTTGGGCCATCTCGCCGCGGTCGGGCTCGTGTTCCTCACGCTGGTGGCGCTCGCGCGCGAGCTGCGCACGCGCAGTTTCTGGACCGGCATGCGGCCAGAGCCCGATCTGTTATCGCTGCTGCATTTGGTCGCGCTCGGCACCGTTGCCGACGTCGTGCCGCTTACCGGGCTTAACCGCGCCTTTGTCGCCAAGGGGCTGATCGCGTTGCGCCGACGCGACCATGTCGGGCTGACCGCGCTGATGGATGCCGCGCGGCTCTCGGGGCCGCCGGAGCCTTGGCATCTCGGCTTTCTGCTTGGCCCGCGCATCAATGCCGGCGGACGCATCGGCCGCGCCGACCTCGGGGCGCGTCTGCTTTTGGAGGCGGATCCGAGCGAGGCCGCGCGTATCGCCGCCGAGCTCGACCGCTTGAACCGCGAGCGCCAGCAGATCGAGCTCGCCACCGTGGCGCAAGCGGAGGCCGAAGCCATGGTCGCGCTCGGCCTGGAAGAGAAGGGGGCCGTCGTCGTCACTGCCCAGGAAGGTTGGCATCCCGGCGTGGTCGGGCTGGTGGCGGCGCGGCTCAAGGAGCGCTTCGGCCGGCCCGCGTTTGCCATCGCCCTCGAGCCGGGAGGGAGCGGTACCGGATCGGGCCGATCGATCCTCGGCGTCGATCTCGGGCAGACGGTGCGGCGTGCGGTGAGGGAGGGCCTGTTGATCAAGGGCGGCGGCCATGCCATGGCGGCCGGCATCACGCTGAAGAAGGACGCGCTTGCCGCGTTCCGCGCCTTCGTCGAAAACGCGCTCGCCGCCGCGGTCGAAGCGGCACGGCGCGAACGCTCGCTGCCGATCGACGGCGCGGTGAGCGCGGGTGCGGTCAACCTCGAACTTTGCGAGCTTTTGTCGCGCGCGGGGCCTTACGGCGCCGGCAACCCGGAGCCCCTGTTGGCGCTCCCGGCGCACACGCTCATTTATGCGGACCGGGTCGGCGAAAATCATATCCGCGCGCGCTTCAAGTCAGGCGACGGCGAAATTGTCAACGCCATTGCCTTCCGTGCCGCCGGCCAGCCACTTGGCAAAGCGCTGATCGACAATCGCGGCCGCGCCATGCACGCGGCCGGCAGCCTCACCATCGACCGCTGGCAGGGCGAAGAGCGCGTGCAAATGCGGCTTGTCGACGTCGCGACGGCGGGTTGAACTATTTCACCTCGGCGGCCTGCTTGTTGCAGCCGGTGTCGAAATCCGATTTAGCGACCGGCCACAGCTTATCTGCGGTTTTCTGCTTGAGCTGCTCGGCACCCGGTAAACCGGAGAGGAATTTTTCGCCGGTCATCTGCTCGATGTCGGCCACCGATTTAAAGAAAATTTCCGGGTCGAACGGTCCTTTGGCGTAGCTCTTGTGCGACTGCGGATAGACAAAGGCGAGGAGGTCCCACTGATCGCCGTCTTTGCGGGCGACGATCTTGAAGTTGGCGTCCGGGATGGCGACCGGCACCGCCTTTTTATTGATGTCGGAGCGCAGCCATGTGATCGCCTTATTCTTCTTGAACACCGGGCCGGCCACCACCCACACCTCGCCGAACTTGTTGGCCCATGCGCCGGTGAAGCATTCGAGCGTCAGCCATGGTCCGGCGTTGAAGTTATGCAGCTGCGGCAGCGCATTGACGACGTTGTGCGTGAAGAGCGCGGCCTTGTTGCCAAGCCGCTCCACCAGATATTTTTGCGCCTGATGACCGCGGTCGTACCAATTCTTGTGCGCAGTGCGGAATTTCTTCGAAAAAGAGTAACTGTCGTCGATCGGCGCGATGCCCTTGTCGGCGAGATCGAACACGGTGAACCAGGAATTGGGCCGCTCACCGCTCTCGGGCGACTTCGGCGCACGCTTGACATGATGCACCACCCAGTGCGGCACACCGAGAAATTTCGGCTTGCCGGTGCGCGGCTTGGTATTGAAATTGCTGATATAGCCCTGGAAGCAGATGACGCGGTCCGGATTGTCGGCCAAGCCCGGATTGTGATCCTTGAGCACGTCCGGTGTGCACTCGACGATGCCACTTTTCGCATCGGCGGCGCTGACTTCGGCGCGTGCAGGCGTGCCCAACAGCAGGGCGAGCGCCCCGACAAACAACATCGATATCGGCAAATGACGAGTTTTCAGCGCGAGCGCGTTGTGACGCTTGCTCATGGCGGTGCCCCCCGAAGCAACTGAAAGTAGAAGCCAAACTATATACAAATTAGGCGCCCGGTGCCAGCCAGCCGCCCCGGATCAAGGCCGACAGCAGGACGGCCGGCAGGGTGCAAATGTACCCCGTCGACAGGGGACGCGCCTACGCGATCCGCTTACAGCAGCGGCCGCCGCACCGTACCGACTACGATGGACAGCAAGAACAGCACCAAGACGATGAAAAAGATGATCTTCGCCAGTGCGAAGGAGGCGCCTGCAATGCCGCCAAATCCCAGCACGGCGGCGATCAAACCGATAATGAGGAGGGTAACGATCAGGTTTAACATCGGTGGCTCCGCGTTTTGTTGCCTGGCCGAATAATGTCGCGGCGAACGGTTGGTTCCGCTTGCTGTGAGAACGGCCGGCGATGGAACCAGGCGTGTCCTGACATGTTAATCCGGCGAAGCGGGCTTCTGCGGCCGCCCGCAATCGATGCTGGGGAGACGTGACGCCATGACCGAAACTGCGATTGTCGGCGAAAATATCGAGGTCATTCAAACCAAGGCGCGCTCCGCGTTTGCATGGAGCGTGGTCATTGCCGGGGCGCTCGCCGCCTGGGCAGTGGCGTTTATCTTCATCTCGTTGGGCAGCGGGGTCGGCTTGGCGATCACGACCCCGTATTCGGGGCCAAGCACGACCGCCATGACCATCGGCGGTGCTATCTGGCTGGTCTTTGCGGAAACATGCGGCTTTGCGGTCGGCGGCTATCTGGCCGCGCGGCTGCGCATTCGTGATCACATCCCGGGCCCAGAAACGAAATTCCGCGACGCGGCGCACGGCTTCATGACCTGGGTGGTCGGCGTTGCGTTGATGATTGCTGCCGTTCTCATTCTCGGAGCGCTCGCCGCACATGTCGGCGGTCAGACGCCGGCGGACACAACCGATGCGGCGCGCAAGGCAACTGCCTATGTCGCGTTCTGGTCATTCATGGCGCTGTTGTTCGGCGCGGTGGCGGCGACGCTGGCCGGTATTCTGGGCGGCGAATTGCGCGACGAGGCCTGATCGACCTTCGGCAAAAGCATCCTGTGCAGAAGCAGCCGGCGATCCGCCGGCTGTTTCGTTTTGACGCGCCCGCGCTTCCGATCTATTCGAAGAGTATCCCGTGCCGAGCTAAAGGGGAGGGTACCATGATAAGGCGCTTTGCAATCGTCGCCGCGTGCGTGCTCGTTTCCGCCTTTGCCGCGCCGGCAGCGCGCGCGGAATGGCCGGATCACCCGATCCGCTTCATCGTCGGTTTTGGGCCGGGCGGCGCCAACGACCTGATCGCGCGGTTTACCGCCGACGGCGTAAGCAAATATTTGCACCAGACCGTGATCGTTGAAAATCATCCCGGCGCCGGCGCCGTGATCGGCACCGCCTATGTCGCGCACGCGGCGCCCGACGGCTACACTTTCCTGGTCGGCGCGGCGAGCACCATCACCAACAGCCTGCTGCTGAAGGATCTTCCCTACAAGGATGACGACCTGATTCCGGTCGGCATGATCGCGGTGGCGCCGTCGACCATCGTCGTGCACCCAAGCGTGCCGGCGAGCAACATGAAGGAGTTCATCGCCTGGGCCAAAGCGCAAGACGGCAAGGCCACTTGGTCGACCGCCGGCAATGGTTCGACGCCGGAATTCGTCGCCGAGATGATCAAGGAAGCGACGGGAGTTTCATTCAATCTCATCCCGTTCCGCAGCGGCGGTGACAGCGTGAACGCGGTGCTGGCGAACAACGTTTCGGCCACTTCGGAAGCGAGCATCGTCGTGGTGCCGAAGATCAAGGCGGGCTTGCTGAAAGCTATTGCGACCACCTATAGCAAACGCATCAGCATCTATCCGTCGATTCCGACCACAGCAGAGCAAGGCTATCCCGCGGTCCAAATCGGCCACTGGGCCGGGCTTTACGCGCCGAAGGGCACGCCGCCGGCGCTAATCGAGCGCGTGAACGCGGCGCTGCAGGCGGCGCTTAACAGCGACGAGGTGAAGGATAAATTGATCAAGGCCGGCATCGAACCGGCCGGCGGATCGGTCGCCGACTTCGTCGCCTTCACCAAGACGGAGCGGCAGCGCCTGAGCGAGCTTGCCGCCAAGATCAAGGTGACGAAGGAGAAGTGATCAGCGCTTTGCCAGCGCCGCGGCAATTTGTTCGGCATGCGCGAGTTTGTCGGCATCGAGCAGCAAATTCACGACGGTGTCGGCTTGAGTGCCGCTCACCGTGTGGGTCGCAAGCGTCTTGAACTTGCGCACAATATCGGCTTCCGAGGCGAAGCTCTGCTCGCTGCCGCGCGGCGCCTCGACGGTCTGCTCGAGCTTGGCGCCATTCTTGAGGCGCACTTCGACGCACACCATGTGGCGGTAATTCGAGCCGCGTGCGGTGATCGCGGGGTCTTCCACGACGTTGACCCTTTTCGATAGCGCGATGCGGTGCTCGTCGGTCACCACGGCGTCGGTGAACTGGTCGACAAAGACGTCGCCTTCGAGCAGCAGCGTGGCGACGCAGAATGGCAAGTTCAACTGCGCCGAGGTGAGGCCTTGCGGCGTGTAGGGCCAACCGACGTGCTCGACGGTGACATGCGAGCCACGCACCACGATGGCGTCGATATCGGCGGGGCCGAACGGCGTTTTCTCCTGCAGCATACGTATAGCGTCGAGCGTGGTGTGATTGCTGCCAACGCAAGAATAGAATTTTAACGAGATGCGCAGCGTTTCCCAGCGCCGGCCCAGTTCTGAGGACAGCTCATCGAGATCGAAGCGGTCATTGGAGCGCGAGAAGGTGGTGCAGAAGCCGCCATACGGCGACTCGAACACATCGGCGATGCCGGTGAATCCCGACTCCGCCAAGAGCGCGCCGTAGAGGCCGCTTTGCGCGGCGCGGCCGGCATGCATGCGCTTGACCATGGCGCCGTATTGCGCAGCCATCAGTCCGGCCGACTGCGTGCCCGCGATGCCAAGCGCGTGCACGGCCTGGTCTGCGGAGAGGCCGAGCGCGCGGGCGGCGCCAGATGCTGCGGAAAACACGCCGACCGTCGCGCCCGAGTGCCAGCCTTGGCCGATATGTTGCGGACCCATGCATTTGCCGACACGCGGGCCGATTTCGTAGCCGGCGACCGCCGCCGTGAGGAAATCGCGGCCGCTGAGGCCGGGACGCAATTCCGCGACGGAGATCACTGGCGGCAAGGTCACCGCGCCGACATGCAGCACGCCCTGGCGGTGCACGTCGTCGAGTTCGAAGCTCTGGATCAAAGTGCCGTTGACCAGCGCGGCATGCGGAGCGGAGAGAAGCTCCGACGTGCCCCAGATACGGCAGGCTGGTGTAGCGTCGATCTTGTCAAGAGTCTGCCGCAGGATGCGGCTCCATTCGAGTTCGGCGCCGTAGAGCGCGCAACCAAGCGAATCCAGGATCAACAGCTTGATGCGGGCGATGACCTCCGCCGGAATGTCCTCGTAGCGCAGCGCGGAGACGAATTGCGCAATGGCACGGGTATGCGGGTTGCTGCTCGACGTTGAGGTCACGAGTATTTCTTTTCCAACGCGTCGAATTGCGGCTTTTGCACCAGGCGCTGACGCTCGTCGAAGCTCGCCAACTCGTTCGCCAGGCCGGCGAGCGAGCCGCGCTCCTTGAGATGGCCGAGCACGTTCTGCATGCCGGCGACCGCCGCCTGCAGCGCCGCGTTGGCATAGAGCGCCACGGCATAGCCCATGTTTTCCAGCTCATCGCGCGGGACCATCGGCGTGAGCCCGCCGGCGACGATATTGATCAGTTGCGGGACCGGCAGGCGCACGGGAATTGCGGCGATCTGCTCTTTGCTGCGCGGCGCTTCGACGAAGGTCATGTCGGCGCCGGCTTCGATATAGGCGGCGGCGCGCTCCATGGCGTCGTCAAAGCCGTTGACAGCGATGGCGTCGGTGCGCGCTATGATGACCAGATCGGGATCGTTGCGAGCATCGACCGCCGCGCGGATCTTCTGCACCATTTCTCCGCGCGGGATCACGCTTTTGCCGGAGAAGTGGCCGCAGCGCTTAGGAAAGTCCTGGTCTTCGAGCTGGATGGCGCTGGCGCCGGCGCGCTCGAGCGTCTGGACGGTGCGCCCGACATTGAGCGCATTGCCGAAACCGGTGTCGGCATCGACGATTAGCGGAACATCGACCGCCTCGCGCATGGCGCCGACGTGGTTGGCGAGCTCAGTAACAGTGACCAGACCGATGTCCGGCACGCCGAGAAAAGTATTGGTGACACCTGCGCCGGTGACATAGATGGCGGCAAAGCCGAGGTCCTCGATCACCCGCGCGGTGAGCGCATTGGCGGCGCCGGGCAGGAGCACGGCTTTGCGCGCACCTAACAGATCGCGCAGGCGCCGATTGCGGCTGTCTTTCATTTGCGGTTCGTCCTTGCGAGGCGACCGCGGTGTTTTGGAGTTTTTTCACCTGCCGCGCAACAGGGCAGGCGGGCACCCACTCGCGCAAATTGGCATACTCGACCGTCAGCGCGACGGTCTGGTTATTTGCCGACCGCTTTCGACTCTGGGCCGACAAAGAATTCGTTGCAGACGTTACCGCTCTCGTCCTGGATGGAGATCTTCACTGCGTGCGTATTGCGGCTGGCGGCGCGGGCCTCGTTTGATGCAACAAGCGTTGCCGTATCGACCGACGTATACGGGCCGTGCCGAATATCGCCGCAGTCCGCAAACCACCTGCGGTTGATCGCGACGACGGTAAAGACCTGATGATACATTTGTATGCCTACGAACCGTAGTCACCGCGCCGATGAATGCAACCATAGATTTAATTGATGAGCAGTTCGTAAATACCAGTAGCGACAAAAGGGGTATTTTCGGACCAAATTGGAACGCGCGAGGGGCGGCCCTTCTAGAGCCATGCTGCGGCCGTTTGCGCGTCAGGAACCACGTCGTGGTCGTAAAGCGTCTTGCGAAATTCCGCGTGGGCGGTGATCTCGGCGTCGCGCAGGCCGAGATCCGAATAGGCTGAATCGTAGCGCAGGCCATTCTCACGCGCGCCGCGCTGCACGGCGGCCACTCGTCCGCGCCGTAGCCGCTCGTAGGCGAGAAGGGCGGCGGGCGCCCGCGCGCGGCCCGCGCGTGCGAGGATGGTCGCCAGCGCCATGCCGTCCTCGATCGATTGGTTGGCGCCCTGGCCGAGATGCGGCAGCATCGGATGCGCGGCATCGCCCAGCAGGCTCAGCCGGCCCTTGGTCCAACACGGCAGCGGCTCGCGGTCGTAGAGCGCCCAGCGGAACGTCTTGTCGACCTCTTGCAGGAGCCGTTCGATGCGCGGCTCCCAGCCGGCGAACTCGCGGCGCAGCAGGTCGGCATCGCCCGGCGCCGACCATGACTCTTTCATTTCTTCGTCCGCCGGCACGAAGCCGACATAGTTGATCAGTTTGCCGGCACGCACCGGGAAGGTGAGGAAGTGCTTGCCGGTGCCGAGCCACATTAGCCAGCGGTCGTTCGGCCAGTCGGGGATGCGCTCATGCGCAATGACGCCGCGGTAGGCAATGGTGCCGTGGAATACGGGGCGCGAGGGCGGGAACACGTAAGGACGCAGCTCGGAGTGGATGCCGTCGGCGCCGATCACGACGTCGGCTTCGATGGCGGCGCCATTGGCGAAAGAAACGCGAGCGACGTCCTGCGACTGTTCAAAGGCCGTCGCGCGATGGTCGGTGTGTAGGACACCTTTGGGAAGAGCCGCGGCAAGAAAATCGACGAAGTCGGCGCGGTGCATGCCAAAGGTGGCGTTCCAGCCGGAAGAGTCGGTCACCTGTACCGGCGCGATCGGCGCGCCATCGTGGCGGAAATAGTGCGATCCGGGGCCGACGCGGGCGCCCCACCGTTCCACCGCCTGGCCGAGTCCGACGCGGTGCAGTTGGCGCACGCTGTTGGGCGTGAGAAACACGCCGGCACCGACCTCGCCGATCGCGGGGGCCTGCTCATAAACCGCAACGTCGAGCCCTTGCGCGACCAGAGCGTTGGCGGCGAACAGGCCGCCGATGCCGCCGCCGACGATCGCCACTTTTGGTCGCTCTGCCGTCATCGTTTCTCCGGCATTGCCGCCTATTGCGGACACGTGCAGTTGTATCTTCATGCAGACTGTCGCAGTCTTGTCCCCACAACAGGCGCGAAGCAAGCGCCGCAGCATAGCGGGGAGGGGTTCATGCGCGCTGTGTCGGCGAGAGGGTGGTTTGTTGCCGGGCTGATGGCAATCGGTCTCGCGGCCGGCCTAGCGATGTCGGATGGGCCGGCGCAAGCGGCTAGTTATCCAGATCATCCGGTCAAGATCGTGGTGCCGTTCCCCGCCGGCGGCACTGCCGACGCCGTGCCGCGCATCGTCGCCGAATGGCTGTCGCGCAAATGGGGCCAGCCGGTGGTGATTGAAAACCACGCGGGCGCGGGCGGCAATATCGGCGCCGAGCTTGTCTATAAGGCGGCGCCGGACGGCTACATGTTGTTGTCGGCGCCGCCACCGCCGCTGGTAGTGAACCAGAATCTGTATCCGAATCTTGGCTTCGACCCCGGCAAGTTTGAGCCGATCATCGTCATGGCGCAGGTGCCGAATTCGCTGCTGGTCAATCCGGACAAGATCAAAGCCAAATCGCTCGACGAGTTTATCGATGACCTCAAGCGGCACCCGGACACGGTCACCGCCGCGACGCAAGGCAACGGCACTACCTCGCATCTAACAACCGAGCTTTTCAATCTGAAGGCCGGCGTGAAACTACGTCCGGTGCCTTACCGCGGCTCGGCGCCGGCGCTGCAGGGCCTGCTCGCTGGCAATGTCGACATGATGTTCGACAATCTCGGCGTCTCGCTGGCCTTGGTGAAGGCCGGCAAGCTGCGGCTATTGGCGGTCGCCTCGGCGCAGCGGATGCCGTCGCTGCCGGACGCTCCGGCGCTGGCCGAAAAACTGCCGGGCTTCGAATCGGTTGCCTGGTACGCGATCGTCGCGCCGCCGGGGACGCCCAAGGCCATCGTCGACAAGATCAACGCCGACGTGAACGAAGCGCTGCGCGACGCGTCCGTGCGCGAGCGGTTGACGAAGCTCTCGGCGGAGATCTACGGCGGCTCGGTCGACAAGGCGGCGGAGTACATGCACGAAGAGGTCGAGCGCTGGGGCAGCGTCATCAAGGCGGCGCACATCACGATGAAATAGCCGATTCAGGGCAAATCGAATACGGAATAGACACCGTAGTGATCCGATGCCAGGGCGCCTTGGTCTTTGAAGACGACGGCGCTCGAGACCGGCGTCAGCGCGCCGGCGCAAAAGATGTAGTCGATGCGTTGGTCGCGTTCCGTCGTGTGGTGGACGTAGGGGTTCTGCCGCATCCAGGTCAGGCCGGCTGCGTTAGGGCGGCATGTAGCGTAGCTATCACGCAGTCCGAGACCGTGCGCTTTGACGGCGAGCAGCGCCGGTGAGCCTGGGTCGTCGTTGAAATCGCCGCAAAGGATGGTTGCCTCGCGCGGGCCATGGCGCTCGATCGCAGGCAATAGCGCGTCTACTTGCGTCTTGCGTTCGGCGAGCCATTCGACGCGCCAGCACAAATGCGTGTTGGCAACGAGTACCGCCCGGCCCTCGATACGCACGTCGGTCATGAGGACCTGTCGCGGCTCGTCCTGCGGGATCTCGGGCAAGGTCACGCTGTAGCCGCGGTCGATCGGAAAGCGCGACAGGATGGACAATTGACCGGCGTCGACGGCGTGCGCAAGCCCGCAGGCTTCGGCGGCCAATAGCGATTGTCGCTGCTGCGTGCGCGGGTCGGCGCCCACTTCCTGCAGGCAGACAATATCCGGCCGCAGCGTCTTGAGGCCGGCTTCCAACGCCGCCATGCGCGGCGCCAGCGGCTCATTGATGTTCCATAAGTTGAGGGTCAGCACAGTCAATCGCACGGCGCTCGCCCGAGATTCGTAAGCGATCCATTTGATGATTTGCCATGCTTGTCAACCTGCATACGGGGTGGAACAATTCGCAAAGCGCCATGAAAGATCAAAACAATGCCGGCGCGAGGGAGGATTCCGATCATGCGGTTTTTCAAGCACGGCGTCATCGTGTTGAGCGCGATTGTCGCAGTGGGTGCCGGGCCGGCCAAAGCGCAGTCTTATCCTGCGCGCGACATCACATTCGTTGTCGCCTTCGCGCCGGGCGGGGTCGCCGACACTTTGGCGCGTTTGGTCGGCAAGGGGCTGGGCGAAAAGGTGGGGCGCACGGTGGTGGTGGAAAACCGCGGCGGCGCCGGCGGCAATATCGCCGCAGCGTCGGTCGCGCGCGCTGCGCCCGACGGCTACACGCTCCTACTAACCACCACCGCGGTGGCGATCAACGAGACACTGCGGCCGAACAAGGGCTTCGCGGCGAGCGATCTCAAGACGGTCGCGATCGTCGCATCTTCGCCCGAAGCGTTCGTGGCAGGCCCCAACAGCCCGGCCGCTAATCTCGCCGAGTTCCTTAAAAACGCCAAAGGCAAGAGCATCACCTTCGCCTCGGCCGGCGTCGGCAGCGGCTCGCACATTGCAGCCGAATATTTCTTCAAAGAGATTGCCAAGGTCAACGCGGTTCACGTGCCGTTCCAGGGCGGCGCGCCGGCAATTGCCGCGACCATCGGCAACCAGGTCGACGTGATGGCGACCACGCTCGGCGGCGGCGCAGCGGCGCAGATCGTGAGCGGTCGACTCAAAGGCCTTGGCGTCGCCAGTGACAAGCGAGTTGCGGTCACGCCGAATGTTCCGACTTATGCTGAGGCTGGCCATCCTTTCGAGGCTTCGTCCTGGGTCGGCATTTTCGTGCCCGCCGGTACCAGCGCGGATATTACGACCAAGCTGAATGCGACCATTGAAGAGGTGATGAAGGACGCGGCGCTGCGCCAAAAACTCGCGGCGACTGGTTTCGATCCGATCGAAGGTTCGCAGCAGCAGGCAGATACCTACTTCAAGGCCGAAGTTGCGAAGTGGGGCAAGATGGTCAAGACGCTCGGCCTGTCGATCAAGTGACGCCGTTGTGCTCGGCAAAGCCGGTAGCCGGCTGACGATCAGCGCCGGCGGGCCTTGCGGCAAAATACGTCATAGATCGCGCCGATGATGGTGCGCGCTTCGTCGCTGGCGAGGCTGTAATAGATAACCTTGCCGTCGCGCCGCGTCGCGACGAGCCCGTCCGCGCGCAGCCGTGCCAGTTGTTGCGATACCGTCGGCTGGCGCAGATTGAGCTCCTGCTCGAGTTCGCTCACAGACTTTTCGCCCTGGGTGAGAATGCACAGAATGATCAGGCGGCTTTCATGGGCCAACGCTTTGAGGAAACCGCTGGCGCGCTTGGCGTTATCGACCATTCGATCGAGGTCGTTCAGGTGGCCGCGGGATTCCGATCGTTGCAATTCCATTCGTGCACCAATTTGATTCCAGTGCTCCGCGACGATTCAGTCGGCCGCGTGCGCCGTCTTTCCGATCAGCAATGTCTGTTCGTCACCCATTGCGTGCGCGTTCAACTGTTTGACGAGCGCGCTCAACAAGCCCCAAAAGAAATCCTCGCCCGGATATCCGCGAATGCGCCCGATTTCGCGGCCGCCGTCGACCAACACGAAGACAGGCGTCAGCCGTTCGACTTCAATGAATGCCAGATCCGGCGGCATCGCTTGCGCAGTATCGACGCGGCGCAGCGGCGCCCGCAAGCCTTCATCGGTCTTGCCATAGATCGGCGCGATTTCGCGGTCAAAGGCTTCGCACCAGGCGCAACCGGCGCGTTCGAACATCACCAGTTCTGCGGCGCGGGTGGGACAGGTGCTCGTAGTAACGAAAATGGCGCTAAGCAGCGCGAATCGAGAAAAATATTTCAGCATCCGCAGGCTGCTCGCTAACTTCATTCTCGTGTTCGTTTTTTGCCGGAAATACCGGCGTCAAAGCTGTCCGGAATATATCAAAGAGCTAGAATATGTCGACGCTGTCGGGCCTATCCGTAGCGGAACGCCAAAAGATTATCGAACGAGCGCAATTCGATTAGCAGCCGGTGCAGCAGATCGGCGTCGCGAGTCGCGATCGCTTTGGGAATCTGCGCAAGGCTTGCTCTGGCGCCGTCGACTAGGCGGCGGAACTCGCCTGCCTGTTTGACACCACTATCGGCCATGCCGTCGCAGCGGTCGAGCAGGGTGCCGTAGGCCGTTGCCCTGCCGGCGAGGCCATCGCGAACATCGGGTTTGTCCCAATCGAGTGCTTGGTTGTTGTAGATCATCAATGCGTCCATGGCGGTATTGGCATCACGGATGCAATCGGCCAGCACGGCGATGCCGGCACTTTTGCGCAAAGCGTATAAATCGTCCCGGACGGCGTTGAGGGAGTCTGCCGCCGCGTCCGGCCGTCCTGCGTTGAGCAGCAGCTCCGCCCCGACCAACCGCGCGCTGACGCCCGTATAGATTCGATTGTAGAGCCGATTGCCGGCGAATACGTCGGGCCGGCGTCCGGCGAAGTGCTGCTGCAGGGCCCCCCATGCTTCGCGGGTGCGATCGATTTCAAGCCTGGCGAGTTCTATGTTGCCAGTGCGCAGATAGCCGATCGCGACGCGGTAGTGGCTGGCGACGATCTCCGCAGCGGCGTTGAAATCGGCGACATCGTCGGCCAGCGCCATTGCGCTGCCCGCCAGTAGGACGGCAGAGAGGATTGCGATACGTGCAAGGCAGGTCAGCATGGCGTTCGACGAAAGCCGCGGCGGGGACTATATGCTAGCATGAATATCGCTGCCGAAGGGCGGGGACGGAGACGGGAGACGGCGTGTGACGATGGTTGACGGCGGACGATCATGACCTTGACCAGACGCAACCTTTTGCTCGGCGCGGGATCGCTCGGCGTTCTCGGCGCAAATGGCGCGCGGGGCGCGCCGATTTTGACCGACGACGGACTCTATAAAGAACCGTGGTTCCTGGAGAGCTTCCTCGAACTCGCCGACGATCTCGAATCGGCGCGCAAGGAAGGCAAGCGATTCGTCATCATGTGGGAGCTCAAGGGCTGCCCCTATTGCAAGGAAACGCATTTCGTCAATTTTGCGCGGCCTGACATCGCCGACTACGTCAAGGCGAACTATGAGGTGCTGCAACTCAATATCATCGGTTCGCGCAAGGTGACCGATTTCGATGGCGAGGAATTGCCGGAAAAAGCGCTGGCGGCCAAATACGGCGTACGTTTTACACCGACCTTCCAGTTTTTTCCGGAGCAAGCGGCTTCGCTCAAGGCGCTAGAACCAAGCAAGCGTGAAGTTTCGCGGCTCGCCGGCTACATGCGGCCCGGCGATTTTCTCGCCATGTTCCGCTATGTCCGCGAAAAAGCCTACGAGAGCAAGAGCTTCCGCGACTACGTCAAAGCGTTGCCGAGTTGATGCACGTGCTGCGGATGCCGCGGAAAGATATTCTTTCTTTTGAATGCGATTTGAAACGAGCGGCAGTCGCCGCTATGGTCGCTGTTGGGCTGGCTTTGGCAGGCCGCCCCAAAACGAGACGCAGGGAGGATTGACCGATGCGACAGTTATCCCGTCGCGCCACATTGCTGCTCGGTGCCGGGGGCGCAGCGCTCACGGTCGTCGGCTGGAACGGCCGCGCGCAGGCCGACGTCAAAGCGGCGGCGGAGCAGATCGCCAAATTCACCGGCGGCAAGGCGGCCGAGAAGGGCAAGATCACGATCGAACTGCCCGAGATCGCGGAGAACGGCAACACTGTGCCGCTGTCGATATCGGTCGATGCGCCGATGACCGCCGACAACTATGTCAGTGACGTGCTGGTGGTCGCCGAGGGCAATCCGAACCCGGGCGTTGCCACATTCCATTTCTCGACGATGTCCGGCAAGGCGGAAGCTTCGACCCGCATCCGGCTCGCCACCACGCAGAACATTGTCGTGGTCGCCAAGACCAGCAAAGGCGAGTTCTACACTGGCCAGAAGCTGGTCAAGGTCACCATCGGCGGCTGCGGCGGCTGACATCACAAAATCGGGAGACGAACATGGCGGACAAGCCGCGGCTGAAACTGCCCAAGGAAGCCAAGAAGGGCGACATCATCGAGATCAAGACGCTGATGCCGCACATCATGGAGTCGGGTCAGCGCAAGGACAAAGACGGCAAGGTGATCCCGCGCAAGATCATCAACAAGTTCACCTGCGAGTTCAACGGCAAGCCGGTATTCAGTGCCAACATCGAGCCGGCGGTCGCGGCGAATCCGTATATGCAGTTTTACGCCAAGGTGGAGGAGAACGGCACGTTCAAGTTCACCTGGACCGACGACGACGGCACCGTCACCACCGCGGAAGAAAAAATCACCGTGGCCTGACGACGTTTCGCGTCAAAGCGGAACGGCATAACGACAACAATTCGTTCGGGGAGAGACCCAATGACCCGTGGAGGAATTCTGGCGAGTGCCGCCGTCGCCATTGCGGCTGGCGTGTTGGGCCTGACGGCCGACGCCCAGGCGCAGGCAAAAGCGAAACAGGCGCCGCTCGAGCTCAAGGGCGAGGCGTCGGTGCGGCCCTGGAAACGCTATCCCGGCTGGCCGGCGCGCGATGAGTCGAAATGGAGCACCCTCGCCAACGTGTCGTCGTCGTCGCCGCCGGCGCCGAAAGAGGCGCGCAAGGTCGCCGGTCCGATCACCGGCGACGCCGCCAAGGGCGCCAAGCTTGTCGCCGACCGCACGCGCGGCGGCTCGTGCCTGGCCTGCCACGTCATGGGGCAGGCGGGTAACGCCGATCAGCCCGGCAATGTCGGTCCCGATCTGTCGGAGATCGGCAACGCAGGCCTTTCCGACGAGCAGTTGTTCAATTTCATCTACGACGCGCGCGTCTATAACGCCGAAACGGTGATGCCGCCGTGGGGCAGCCACGGCGTATTCAGCGACGCTGAAATCAACGACATGGTTGCTTTCTTGAAGACGCTGAAGAAGCCGGCGGTGTTCAAGGTCGAAGTCGACGATCCGAACAAGCGCGGCACGCCGGTCGAGAAGCGCGACAATCTCGACTCCCTGGAAAATCCCGGCATGTGGGCGCTCGATAAGGCCGCGGTGCTGTGGAAGACGCGCGGACCGGCCGGATTCGCGTGCGGTACCTGCCACAGTAACCCGAAGGCGGCGTTCAAGAGCTGGGCGGCGTCGATGCCGAAGTGGGAGCCGCGGCTCGATAAGGTGCTGGGCGTCGAGGAATTCGTCATGCGGCACGCCAAGGCAACAACGGGCGCGACCTATCTGATGGAGACCGAGGAAAACCGCGATCTTTCCATCTACCTGCACAATCTCGCCAACGGGCAGCCGATCAACGTCGACACCACGAGCCCGGCGGCGAAGGCGGCAATTGCGCGCGGAACGGCACTTGCCGAACGCAAGATCGGCGAATTGAATTTCGCCTGCACCGATTGCCACGGCAAAGTCGCCAATCACTGGATTCGCGGCCAATGGCTGGGCGCGCCGAAGGGCCAGTACGACCATTTCCCGACATGGCGCACCAGCCTGCAGACGGTCTGGGATATTCGTCAGCGCTTCCAGTGGTGCCAGGTCAACATCCGCGCCGACGAACTGCCGCCGGATGCCAAGGAATACGGCGACCTCGAGCTCTATCTGGCTTCGCTCAACAACGGGCTGAAGCTGAGCGTGCCGGGGATCAGGCACTAGTCCGACGCGATGATCAGCCGCCGTGACATCCTCCAGGTCGGCGCCGCGACCGCGGCGCTGATCGCGGGGGGCGGCGGCTTCACGCGCGCCATGGCGCAACAGCGCCTCTCGGAAGCCGAGTTGCTCAAGTTCGACGCGCTCGGCAATGTCACGCTGCTGCACGTCGCCGACATCCACGGCCAATTGATGCCGGTCTATTTCCGCGAGCCGTCGATCAATATCGGCGTCGGCGCGGCGAGGGGGCTGCCGCCGCATCTGACCGGCGCGGCTTTCCTGAAGCGCTTCGGCATTCCGAAAAAATCCGGCGCGGCCTATGCGTTGACGTCGGAGAATTTTTCGGCGCTGGCCAAGACCTACGGCCGCATCGGCGGCCTCGACCGGCTGGCGACCGTCGTTAAACGCGTGCGCGCCGAGCGCGGCGATAAAGTCCTGTTTCTCGACGGTGGCGATACCTGGCAGGGCTCGCTTGGCGCCAACGCCAGCAAGGGCCAGGACATGGTTGACTGCATGGCGCTGCTCAAGCCCGACGCCATGACCGGGCATTGGGAATTCACCTACGGCGTCGCGCGCGTCTCCGAATTGATCAAAAGCCTCGGCTTCCCGTTTCTCGCGCTCAATGTACGTGACACCGAATGGAACGAGCCGGTATTCGAAGCGATGAAAATGTTCGAGCGCGGCGGCGTGAAGATTGCCGTGCTCGGGCAGGCTTTTCCTTATACGCCGGTCGCCAATCCGCGCTGGATGATGCCGAAATGGTCGTTCGGTATCCGTGAGGAGGAGGTGCGCGCGCAGGTGGACAAGGCGCGCAAGAGCGGCGCGCAACTCGTAGTGCTGCTTTCTCACAATGGCTTCGACGTCGACCGCAAGCTTGCGGGACGCGTGCCGGGCATCGACGTGATCCTCACCAGCCACACCCATGACGCCGTCCCCGAGGCCATCGCGGTCGGCAAGACGCTGCTGATTGCGAGCGGCAGCCACGGCAAGTTTGTTTCACGTTTAGATCTCGACGTGCAAAACGGCGCGGTGAAGGGCTTCCGTTACAAATTGATTCCGCTGTTCGCTGACGCGATCGCACCCGATGCCCAAATGACGGCCGCCGTCGCCAAAGCGCGCGCGCCTTACGCCAAGGAGCTATCGCGCGTGATCGGGCAGGCGGATTCGCTGCTGTACCGGCGAGGGAACTTCAACGGCACGTTCGACGACGTGATCTGCGCGGCGATCTTGAAGGAGCGCGACGCCGAAATCGCGCTGTCTCCCGGCTTCCGCTGGGGCACCAGCGTGCTGCCCGGCCAGCCGATCACGGTGGAGGACATCCACAATGCCACCGCCATCACCTATCCGCAGGTCTACCGCATGAGCATGAACGGCGCACGCCTCAAGGAGGTGCTGGAAGACGTCGCCGACAATCTGTTCAATCCCGATCCCTACTACCAGCAGGGCGGCGACATGGTGCGTTGCGGCGGGCTCGGCTACGCCATCGATGTCTCCAAGCCGATCGGCAGCCGAATTTCGGCGATGACCGATCTGAAATCGGGAAAGCCGATCCAACCAAACAAGGACTACACGGTGGCCGGCTGGGCCAGCGTCAACGAGGGTACGCAAGGCCCGCCTGTGTGGGAACTGGTCGAACGCTACGTCGCGGCCGAGAAGGCCGTGCGGGTCGCGCCCAACGCCAGCGTGAAAATTTTCGGGGCTTGAGCGGTTTCGCTATTACATTCATGAAATAGCATGTGATAAGACCGGCCTGTAAGGCATTCCGCCGGGAGCTGCCGATGACAGAGCCGAGCGACATGACCACCCGCCGCGGATTTTTGACGGCCGCCGCCAGCCTCGCGGCCGCCAGCGCAAGCGCGCCTGCCGCACTCGCCGACAATCCGAAGAACCTGCCGCCCAATGTTCCCGAGTGGACGCGCAGCCTCGGCGCCGGCGTCGGCGCCAAGCCGTACGGCGTGCCATCGAAATACGAGGCCGATGCCATCCGCCGCACCGTGCCGTGGCTAACCGCGACGCCGGAATCCTCGGTCGCCTTTACGCCCCTGCACGCACTCGACGGCATTATCACGCCCAACGGCCTGTGTTTCGAGCGCCATCACGGCGGCATCGCCGAGATCGACCCGCATGACTACCGGCTGATGATCCATGGCCTTGTGGAAAAGCCGCTGATCTTCACGTTGGAGGACATCAAGCGGCTGCCGCGCGTCAACAAGATCTATTTCCTCGAATGCGCCGCCAATTCCGGCATGGAATGGCGTGGCGCGCAGCTCAACGGCGTGCAGTACACGCATGGCATGGTGCATTGCGTGCAGTACACCGGCGTGCCGCTTAAACTGTTGTTGGAGCAGGCAGGGCTCAAGCCGAACGCAAAATGGGTTCTGGCCGAGGGCGGCGACGCCGCGGCGATGGACCGCTCCATCCCGCTGGATAAGGCGCTCGATGACTGCCTGGTCGCCTACCGCATGAACGGCGAGATGCTGCGACCGGAGCAGGGCTACCCGGTGCGGCTCGTTGTGCCCGGCTGGCAGGGCAATGTCTGGGTGAAGTGGCTGCGGCGCATCAAGGTCGGGGATCAGCCCTGGTACACGCGCGAGGAGACCTCGAAATACACCGACCTCATGGCGAACGGCAAAGCCCGCAAGTTCACATTTGAGATGGACGCCAAATCGGTGATCACGTCGCCGTCGCCGCAGGCGCCGGTGCGCGCCAAAGGCTTTACGGTGATTTCCGGCCTCGCTTGGTCGGGCCGAGGCAAGATCAAGCGCGTCGACATTTCACTCGATGGTGGCCGCAATTGGCGAACGGCGCGCATCGATGGGCCGGTATTCGACAAGGCCTGCGTGCGCTTCTACAGCGAGATTGATTGGAACGGCGAGGAACTGCTGCTGCAGTCGCGCGCCATGGATGAGACCGGTTACGTGCAGCCGAGCAAGGATGCCTTGCGCAAGATCCGCGGCGTCAATTCGATCTACCACAACAACGGCATTCAGACCTGGTCGGTCAAAGCGAACGGAGAGGTTGAGAATGTCGAGGTGGGTTAGTCTCGCCACACCGCTGCTACTTGCGCTCGCTTTGCCGGCGCTGGCGCAGACCAAAGCGCGCCACTACGGGATCGGCCACGCCGCGACGGCGGCCGAAATCGCCGGTTGGGACATCGACGTCCGTCCGGACGGTCAGGGTGCGCCGCCGGGCCACGGTTCAGTCAAGGAAGGCGAGAAGGTCTACATGGAAAAATGCGCCGCCTGCCACGGCGAGTTCGGCGAAAGCGCCGGGCGCTGGCCGGCGCTCGCGCAAGGCAAGGGTACGCTCGCGTCGCACGATCCCGTGAAGACCGTCGGCTCGTATTTTCCGTATGTGTCGAGCGTGTTCGACTATATCCGACGCGCCATGCCGTTCGGCGACGCGCAATCGCTGTCGAACGACGAACTCTACGCCGTCACGGCTTATGCGCTCAATCTGAACGATATCGTCGACGACAAATTCGTGCTGTCGAAGGAAACTTGGGCGAAGGTCAAGATGCCGAATGCCAACGGCTTCTACGACGACGACCGCATAAAGACCGAGAAGGCATTCTGGAACAAGAACCCCTGCATGAAGGATTGTCGGCCGCCTGTGAAGGTCACCGGGCACGCACAGGCGGTCGACGTGACCCCGGACGACAAAGGCAAGAAGGCGGGGGTGGAGTAGCGCCCACGCGCCGTTTCGCCTATGAATCCCGGCGGACGCCCAGCCGGGAAATCGCATGCCTAAACTCAATCTTTCCGTCGCCGTCGGCCCGTATGATCGCACGCGCGCGCTGATCGACGGCAGCGTGCAGATCGACGGTGTTAAACCGACTTGCATGGCGCTGTCGCCGGAAGAAATCTTTTTCCGTGCCTTTCGCCATGCCGAATTCGACATCTGCGAATTATCGCTGTCGAGTTTCACCGTGAAGACGGCGCAGGGCGGCGGCTCTTATGTCGGCGTGCCGGCCTTCGTGTCGCGGGCTTTTCGCCACACCTCGATCTATGTGCGCACCGACCGCATCAAGAAGCCCGAAGATTTGAAGGGCAAGAAAATCGGGCTGCCAGAATATCAGCTCACCGCCAATGTCTGGGCGCGCGCGATTCTGCAGGACGACTACGGCGTTAAGCCGACCGACGTGCAATGGGTGCGCGGCGGCATCGAGGAGGCGGCGCGGCCAGAAAAGATCGCCATCAAACTGCCCGCCGACATCAAGCTCGAGGACGCGCCGGCCGGCAAATCGATCTCGATGCTGCTGGCCGAAGGCGCAATCGACGGCTTCATGGCGCCGCGGCCGCCATCGCTGCCGAAGGACACGCCGAATGTCGGCTGGCTGTTTGCCGATCCGGTCGCCGCCGCCAAGGACTATTTCAAGCGCACCGGAATTTTCCCGATCATGCACATCGTCGGCGTGCGGCGCGAATTGGCCGACATACATCCCTGGCTGCCGGGCGCGGTGTACAAAGCCTTCGAGAAGGCCAAGGCCGCGGCGCTGGAGCAGTTGAGAGATACCTCGGCCACCAAGGTGACGTTGCCCTTCGTCGAGGAGCGGCTCGCCGAAGCACGCGCCCTGATGGGCGAGGACTTCTGGTCCTACGGTCTCGCTGCCAACCGCAAGACGCTGGAGACTTTCCTGCGCCATCATCATTCGCAAGGCCTGTCGTCGCGGCTGGTCAAGCCGGAAGAATTGTTTCACGAAGGCACGCACGAAGGGTTCAAGCTTTAGCCGGAGGTAACGATGAAGTGCTTGCCGGGAATAGTGGTACTATCCACCGTTATAGGTATCAGCATGTCAGTATCCGCCGCCGAGATTCATGTCATGAGCGGGGGCGCGCCGAAGGAAGTCTTCGCGCTGCTCACGCCGAAGTTCGAACAGCAGACCGGCAACACAGTAAAGTTCACCTATCTGGTTATCACGGCGATCCGGGAAAAACTCGCTTCAGGTGAAACGTCGGACGTTTTGATCCTGCCGGTGCCGGTGCTTGAAGGCTTGGCCAAGGATGGCAAGGTCGACAAGGGTGTCGTCAGCACCTTCGGCAACCTCAGCATCAGCGTCGCGGTGAAAGAGGGCGCGCCGAAGCCCGACATTTCCACCAAGGACAAGTTCAAGCAGGCGTTGCTCGCCGCCAAATCGGTGGTGCACGCGACGCCGGGACAGACGCCGAGTGGCAATCATATGGCCAAGGTGATCGACCAACTCGGCATTGCCGATGCCATGGCAAAGAAGACCATTCACAAGCCGGCGCTCGCCGGGGGCGTGCAGCTCTTGGCCTCTGGTGAGGCCGAACTCGGCATCTATCCCGCAAGCGAAGTCGCGGGCGTCAAAGGGGTCACCATCGTCGGGCCACTGCCGCAAGGACTCGATCTCACCATTGTCTATGGCGGCGCGGCGATGGCCTCGGCCAAGGCGCCGGACGCGGCGGCAGCCTTCGTGAAGTTCATGGCGGCGCCGGAAAACCGCGAAGTCTGGAAGGAAGCAGGCTTCGAGCCGCGTTAAACCAATGGCTGTCACGATAACCAGCATCGCCGGCGGCGCGCCCAAGCCGGTGTTCGACAGACTCGGGCCAATATTTGAGCGGCGCACCGCCGACAAACTGAATGCGCTTTACGACAGCATGAGCGGCATTGCCGCGCGCGTTGCGGCGCAGGAGGCGCTCGACGTGCTGTTGATGCCGGTGGCGACGATCCAGGGCTACGTCAAACAAGGCATTGTCCAGGGCGTCTGCACGCCGCTCGCCAATGTTGGACTTGCCGTCGGCGTCACGGCCGCCACGCCGGTGCCCGATGTGTCGACGCCGGAGGGATTGCGCGCTGCGCTTATGGCCGCAGGCACTGTCGTGCATGCGCCGCCGACCGCAACGCCGAGCGGCGCGCAGAGCGACAAGGTGATCAAAGAGCTTGGCCTCGGCGAACAACTCGCGAGCCGGGTCATCCACAAAGTCGGGCTCGCCGGCGGCCTCGCGGCCATTGCCAGCGGCGAGGCGAGCCTGGGCATCTTCCCAAAGAGCGAGATCGTCAGCGTCAAGGGGATTACGCTCGCCGGGCCGCTGCCGCCATCGCTGCAACTGACCGTAACTTACGGCGCCGGCGTCACCGCTTGGAGTGAGGTGGCTGCTCATGCAGCGGAGTTCGTCAGGTTCCTTGTCGAACCGGCAAGCCTCAAGGTCTGGATCGATTGCGGCTTCGATCCGCCGGCCGGGGTAGCGGGCCTCAGACACGTTTGATGCTGTCGAGGCCGCCCAAGCGGCCGACCAACGCATTGGCCCCGATCGCCAGCACGAACAGCACGAACAGATTGGCATACATGCGTGGCATGTCGAAGGTCGAATAGGCGTTGATGATCAGGTAGCCGATGCCCTTGTTCGATAGCTTGGTTTCCGCAAGCAACGTGCCGATCAGTGCGACGCCCAGGCCGAGCCGAATGCCGTTGACAATCGGATGGCGCATCGCCGGCAGGTAGATTTTCATGACCGTCTGCCAGGTGTTGGCGCGGAAACTCTCGCCGACGCGGATCAGCACCTTGTCGATGCCGCGCATGCCAGCGGCCACCGACAGCGCCACCGGGAAGAAACAGGACAGCGTGCCGAGCGCGACCTTGGATTCGGGGCCGACGCCGAACCACATGATCATCACGGGAAAAAAGATGATCTTCGGCGTCGGGCCGAGATAGTAGATGTAGGATTCAAATGCTTTCGACAGAAACGGATTGGCGCCGAGCAGGATGCCGACGACGAGGCCGGACAGGCCGCCGATCGCGAGCGCGGCGCCGATCTCGGCGGCGGTGACGCCGAGGTTGAAATAGTAGTTCGGACTGGCGAGCAATCCACCCAGCGCACGAGCGATGGCGAGGAGCGAGGGCACTACGTCGCGGTACAGCAAGCCGGAGTGGGACAGGAACTCCCACAGCGCCAGCATCGCGAGGATGATCGTCGCGCGCAGCAGTGCCACCGGGCTCAATAGCGGCGTGCCGGGTTGTCGCATCAGCCGGCCGGTCTCAGCCATCGCTCGATCGCTTCCAGCGCCATGAAAAACAACACGCTTACCAGGATCACGAAACAGATCGCCGCGTAAGTGCCGGCGAGATCATAGCGTTCGGCCAGATCCTCGATAAGTTGGCCGAGCCCGCCGTAGTTGATCAGGAACTCGACACCGACGACGTTGATCAGCGCGAAGATCAGTCCGAGCCGCAAACCCACGAAGATAGTCGGCAGCGCCGCGGGAAACAAAATCTTCCAGAATTGCTGCATGGGCGTCAGGTTGAAGCTGCGGCCGACATTGACCAGCACCTTGCGCGTGCCGGCGAGGCCCTCGACGGTCTTCAGGATCACCGGCGGCAGCGCGGCGATGAAGCCGATCATGATGATGGTCCAGGCGTTGCGGCCGAAGATCACCATGAACAGCGGGTAGCACAGCACGACCGGCGCCGAAGCCATCGCTGCGACCCAAGTCTCGACGGCTCGCTGCAGCAGCCTGAAGCGGTGCATCAGCACGCCGCCGGCGATGCCGAACACGGTGATCATGGCGCCGGCGGCGAGGCACTCGGCGGCGGTGAGAAGGAAGCGCCGCGGCACATGCTCCTGAGTGACAATGCGGTAGAAGCTGCCGGCAATCTCAGACGGCGGCGGCACGATATAACGGCTGACGAGGCCGGCGCGGATGGCGGCTTCGGCCAGCAGCAGAAATGCAAGAAGAGAGCCTAGACCGACCGCCGTGGCGGTGACATTGACAGCGCCCCCGCGTCTGGTCGCAGCCGCGGTCACGACGCGCTGCCTTCATGCAGCGCATGCGTTTCCTCGTCATGCATGCCGCGGCTTGCCTCTTCGCGCAGGTCGCTCCAGATTTGTGCGACGTAGTGGCCAAAGGCATCGCTCGAGACGATCTCCGAAGTGCGCGGGCGCGGCAGATCGATGTCGACAATGCGCTTAGTTTTGCCGGGACGGTAGGTCATCACCAGGATGCGGTCCGACATCTGTACCGCTTCGGTGATGTTATGGGTGATCAAGAGCGTCGTCTGCTTGAGCTGCTGCTGGATCTGTAGCACCTTGTCGCCGAGCAGGAGCCGGGTTTGCTCGTCGAGCGCGGCGAAGGGCTCGTCCATCAAGAGAATTTTTGGCTCGGAAGCAAGCGTGCGGGCGAGCGAAACGCGCTGGCGCATGCCGCCGGATAGTTCGCCCGGATAGCGGTTTTCGAAGCCGTCGAGTCCGACCATCTTGATGAAGTGCCGCGCCCGCTCGACGCGTTGCGCGCGCGCCATGCCAATCAGCTCGAGCGGGAAGGCGACGTTGTCGATCACCGTGCGCCAGGGAAAGGTCGACTCTTCCTGGAACACCATGCCGATCGATTGATGCGGACCGGAAATCGTCTCGCCGGCGACGCTGACGACGCCTTCATGGTGGCCCAAAAGCCCGCCGATGACATTGAACAAAGTCGACTTGCCGCAGCCGGAAGGGCCGATGACGGAGAGGAACTCGCCCGGCCTGACCTTGAACGAGATATTGTCGACGGCTTTGATCGGGCCGTCCGGCGTGTCGTAACGCACCACAATATCGTCGACGACCAGGATGGCGTCGTCGGCCTTCGCTGCGCTGGGAGCCATTGTCAGTCGCTCTTGCGCGTCATCGCCGCGGTGACGGCGGCGGTGTAGCCGGGTTCGACCCAGACATCGACGACTGCGACGTGGCCGGCATCGACCGCCGCGATGGCCTTCGCAAACGTCGGGCCGAGATCGTCGGCCGCTTTGACCGGTCCGAAACCCTGCGCGCCCTGGGCGCGGCCTATCGCAGCAATATCAATGTCCGGCTCGGAGATGCGCTGGCCGACCCAGCGGTTCTCCACCGGCCGGTTGCGGATGCGGGCGACTCGCTCCTGATGCAGTTCGTCGTTGAAGAAGGAACGGTTGTTGGCGACGACCACCAACAGCGGAATCTTGTAATGCGCCGCGGTCCAGATCGCGGTGCAGCCCATCATGAAATCGCCGTCGCCGCAGACCGCGACCGGCAACCGGCCGCTGCCCTTCAGCGCGAGCGCGACGCCGACCGAGATGCCCGGGCCGCCGCCGACACCACCGCCGCCGTCGGAGCCGAGAAAGTCGAGCGGATGGTGGAACGGCCAACTGGCGCCGTTCCACGACAGCGGCAGATGCGCGAGCGAGGCGGCACGGTCGCCGACCGCGCGGCGTAGGCTGTCTGCGAGATGGTCGACGGTAAGCTTGCCGTCTGCAAGTTTCGGGAATTGGTGAATGCCGGCCACAACGGCGCGCGGGCCGCCCGGGCCGAGCGCCTCCAGCAAGGCCGGCACCGCGATGTCGGGCTCACAAGCGAGCAGCACGTCCACGGGCGGCAGGCCCTGGTAGTCCATGCTCCAGCCGTTATGCAGGCGATGATCGACCGAGACCTGCATGACCTTGGCAGCGACACTGCCACCGGCTTGCTTGAATGCCCCGGCGATATCGACCCAGTCGAGGCTGACAATCACGTCGGCGGCGCGGATCGCTTCGACCGCCTCGGCTGCCAGAATGCTGCCGGCAGGGCTGCCTGCATGCAGCGGATGATCGGTCGGGAAGGCGGCGCTGACTTTAAGATCGGTGATCACGCGCGCATTGAGCCGCTCGGCGAGCGCGACGCGCTTGTTCCACGCTTCTGGATCGCGCGACACGCGGCCGGCGAAGATGACCGGATGTTTGGCGTTGCGCAGCAACTCGGCGGCTTTGGCGACGGCGTCGGGCGAGGGGGCGCTTGCGACCTCAGGCATATAGCGCGCGGCGTCGATCGGCGGGACCGGCTCGGCGAGTTTTTCTTCCTGCATGCCGGCATCGAGGTTGACGTAAGTCGGACCACGCGGCGCCGTATTGGCGATCCAGCCGGCGCGCAGCACGGCTTCGCGCGCGGCCGCCGGTGAGGCCGGCTGGTCGTCCCATTTGGTGTAGCCGCGCACCAGCGCGCCCTGGTCGCGCGCGGTATGGATCCAGTCGATCCAGGGCCGGCGCTTCACGGCATCGACCGGGCCGGTGGCGCCGAGCACGACCATCGGCATGCGGTCACACCAGGCGTTGAAGAAAGCCATCGTCGCGTGCATCAGCCCGACATTGGAATGGACGGCCGCGGCCATCGCCTTGCCCGTTACTTTGGCATAGCCGTGGGCGATGGCGAGCGCGCTTTCCTCGTGCAGGCAGAGCAGCATCTGCGGTCGCTCGTTGCCGAGGTAATTCACCAGGCTGTCGTGCAGGCCGCGGTAACTGGCGCCAGGGTTGAGCGCAATATAGGGGATATCGAGCGCGCGCAGCGCGTCGGCGACCACGTCGCTGCCGAAACCGGCGGCGTTGACGCCGGCCGGCACGGGACGGTCGACCGACGCAATGACGGGGTCGCGCGCGGGCTCTTTTTTGGCGGTCTCGCGCTGGACATTCGACACGGGCTAACCCCTTGTTCGGCCCGCATCGGCGGGCTCGGGCGCATTTGAACCGGATCACGCGCCCTGACGCAACCGGGCGAGTACCTTCAAGCCGGCATAGCCGTCGGCGGGCTCCATGCCGACTTTGCGCTGGAAGGCAAGGATCGCCCTGATCGTATCCAAGCCGGTGCGGCCGTCGACGCCGTCGGTCTTGAAACCCTGTTCGTTGAGCCGGCGCTGGATTTCCTTGACCTCGTCGATCGTCGGCGCGCGCTCGCCGCCGGGGAACTGCTGGACGAAAGGCGGGTCGCCGCGGATCAGGTCGCCGAGATGGCACAGCGCCAATGTGTAGCTGTTTGACGGGTTGTAGGCGTGCACGGCATGGAAGTTCTGCCCAACAAGGAAGGCCGGCCCGCCCGGAACAGGCACCCATAATTTGGCGCGGTCACCGGGCCGCGCGAAGGCCTTGCCGTCGGCGCGGGTGACGCCAAGCGTCTGCCATTGTGCATAAGAGCGCCAACCGCCTGGCGTGCCGCCGGCAAGTCGCACTTCGCAGCCCCAGGCCTCGCCGCGCCGGTACTTTCCGCGCTCGACCAGAAAACGCGCCGTTCCGGCAAATGAGTCGTCGGGCCGGCCGAACGGCGTGATGCGGCCGTCGCGGTCGTAGTCGACGCCCATGTGCAGCCAAACCTCCGGCATCCACTGGGTGTGGCCCATGGCGCCGGCCCAGGAGCCGATCATCTCCGGCGGCTGCGCCAGACCGCGGTCGACAATGGTGAGCGCGTGGATGAGTTCGGCTTCCCAATAGGTGCGCCGGCGCGGCTCGCCCCAGGCGAGCGCGGCGAGCGCCGGGATCACTGGGCGCATGTATTTGCGGTTGTCGATGACGTCCCCGAAGGAGGACTCCATGCCCCACAGGCCGAGCATGATCGCACGGTCGACGCCATAGTCTTTTTCGATGCGCGCCAGCAGGCCGCCGTATTCCTTGGCGCGCTCTTTGCCGGTGATGACGCGCCAATCCGAGCAGCGGCGATTAATGTATTGCCACATCTCTTCGGTGAATTCCGGTTGCGCGCGGGATTCGGCGAGCACGCCGGTGTCCGGCGTAACCGCGTTCATCACGCGGTCATAAGTCGCCTCCGAGACGCCACGCGCCAGCGCGCGGGCGCGGAAGGTCGCAACCCAACGGGCGAAGGCGGGCGGTTGTGCGGCCAGCGACTGACTGTTGAGCGCGACGCTCGCCGTTGCGCCTATTGCGAGGGTCAAGCAGCGGCGACGGGAGATCGTTGGGATAGGGTTGCGGATGGAGATTCGCGGCATGGTCCCAGTCTATGCGCCGCGCCAGCCGTTCCATAGTCCGGCTGACGAGGGAACCCGGCGTCAGTTACTGGCCTCATGCCGGCGCCGGTGGTGCATAGAGTGGAAGTGGCGGCGTCTGAGCAGCTTGGCTCGCTCGAACGAGACCTCGCGCATTTTGGCCGGCGGTTCCGCCACGGTAGAAGGCGGTTGCGCCGGGGGCACCAGCTTCAGGACCACCGGCAACTTGGGCGGAACCGGTGGCGGCGGCTCGCCCGGCTCGATCTCGGTGCCGCGGCCGCCGATCTGCCGTTCGTAAGCCGCGACCAGCGTCGTATAGGGATTGACCCAGACCCAGCCGATCGAGGTGAACACTTGGATGTTGAAGTTCAGGTGATACGACGTGCCGTTTTCGAAATCGCCCCAGGTCGCGACCTTGCCGATGATCTCGCCCTCGCTGACCTGCCGGCCGTCAAGCAGGCCATCGGCGTCCATGAATCTCGGATTCATGTGCAGGTAGCGGAAGCGCACATGCTCGTCCGCGGTGTTGACCACGATATAGGCGCCCAGATTGCCGGGCATGCGGCGGATCATGCCGTCCTGCACCGCGGCGACGTGATCCTGGTAGGGCAGGCAGCGGTCGGCTTCGGCATTTTTGAGCGTGCATTGCGCCGGGCGAATGTCCTCACCCTGGTGGCCGTAGCCGCCGGGACACTGGCCGACGAGCCAATCGCGCAATTCGCAAAAATTGTCGCGCCAAGGATAGGTAAAATTCTCCGCTGCGGCTTCGTTGAAGACGAGTTGCTTTTCGTTACGCCGACAGCGGTATTCGGCGTCTTTGCGGCCGAGCCGGCCGACGATCCCGCTGCGGTAACAATCGCCCCAAGGCATGAACGACTGCGATTTGACGTAAGCCGGAGCCGAGGCAATCGGGAACCGCATGCGGGCATAGACGTGATAGTCGACGCGGCCGGGCAACTTGTCCCAGCCGCTGTTCTGTATCAGGTCGCCGGGGCTGTAGTAGGTGAAATCCGATTTGGCCGAAGGCCTGCGGAGGTCGGTGAGGGGTTCAGACAATTTTCCCGGAGTGCCGCCGGCTGTGCGCAATTGGCGAAGGAAGGCAAGGGCGACAGGTTCGGCTTCGTTGCAGGACAAACGCCAGCGCCGTCCCGGCTGGTCATAACACTGGATCGATACGACGTATGGCACGCCGAAGCGTTCGAAGACGTAGCGCAAATGCGCCTCGCTCAAGACGCGGCGAACGCCGGGAAAGGCCCCGGTCAGTTCTTTCGACGGCGCCAATTCTTTTTCGATATGATTGGGGCCGTCGAGCGCGTAGACGAAGGCTGCGCCGGTGATTTCGACCACGATCGGCTTGGCGAAGTGAGTGTCGAAGCCGCTGGCGATAAACGTTGCGTCGTAGCCGGCCGGACCCGGCAGGAAGAATTTAGTCGGGTGGAACTGCCCGAAATATTTGTCCGAGCCGGAAGCCTCAGCATTGCCCGCCGCGACGTCCTTGCGAAAGCCGTCGACGTCGAATGGCAGCAGCACCGGAACGCTGCTCTTCTCGATGCCGACAAAGCGCTTGCCCGTCACGGCATTGAGGCGGGCAAACGCCTCGGTCGACGGCGCCGACGCGCGGTCGGGCAGGCTCGCTGCCGCAGCGTCCCAATTCACCTCGCTCAGGGTGATGATCGGGCGTTCGAATTCGCGGGCGCAAAGCGGCCCGCAGACGAGCGACGCCAGGATCGCAACGACGGCACTTTTCAGCAAGCGTCCCTCATCGGGCCCCGTCCCGGTGGAAGGTCGATTCGGGGCGGAGTTAACGGCATCGCTCGGCGGCATACAAGGGTCCGCCGCTGGTATAAGGTGCGACGACCCCGCAACGGGGTCGGAAAGCTTGGGAGATACGCGCGATATGACCGTTCATGAGGCAGGCAAGATCGCGGCAGGCGCCGACCGCGAACCGGAAATTCTGGAAAGCGGCGGGACGGCACGGCTGCATTTGACCCTCGCTACCACCGATTACGACCATGTGCGCGACCTGATGAACGGCGTGGTGCGGGCCGAGGGCATCGTGCTCACCGGATTCGTCCTACCGGTCGAGGAAATCTTTTTCCGCTTCATCAAGAACCGTGAGTGGGACGTGTCGGAAATGTCGTTCGGCAAGTTCATCGGCTACGCCTCGCAAGGCAACTCGCCGTTCATCGGCATTCCCGTATTCCCCTCGCGCGTGTTCCGTCATTCGGCGTTTTACGTTCGCGCCGACCGCGGCATCACATCGCCGAAAGACCTCGAAGGCAAAACCGTCGGCATTCCGGAATGGGCGCAGACCGCCGGGATTTTCGCGCGCGGCTTTTTGAGCGAAACGGCGGGCGTTGATCTCGGTAAGATCAAATGGGTGCAGGCCGGCATGGACGAAGCCGGGCGCGAGGAGAAAGTCGAGTTTACGCTGCCCAAAGGTATTCAGTATTCGCAGCGCCGCGATTCAAGTCTCAGCGCCATGCTGTTGTCGGGCGAGATCGATGCGGCGCTTTCGGCGCGCGTGCCATCCGCATTTGTAAAAGGCGGTGCCAAAATCGCACGCCTCTATCCGGACTATCGCGGTGACGAAAAGCGCTATTACGAGGCGACCGGAATCTTCCCGATCATGCATGTGATCGCGCTGCGCAGAGCGGTGGTCGAACGCTACCCGTGGGTAGCGATGAATCTGTTCACGGCGTTCGAGCAGGCCAAGGAGCGCAGCCTCGAACGCATGTCCGATCTTACAGCGTCGCGCATTCCAGTGCCGTGGGCCTCGGCCATTGCCGGCGAATGGGGTAAGAACTTCGGCGCCGATCCATTTCCTTACGGCCTCGAAGCCAACCGCAAGACGCTTGATGCCTTCTGCCGCTTCTCGCACGAGCAGGGTGTCACTGCGCGGCGGCTCACGCCGGACGATCTGTTCCCGAAGGAAGTGCGCGCCAGCGTGCGGGTATAAGTTCGCGCGCGCCGGCTGCTATCCGTGTAGAACGTCAAGTTTGACCGGCGCAAGCCCGCTGAACCCAAGCGCCTGCGCGGCTGCGGGCGTCACGTCGATAACGCGTCCCTTTACGAACGGTCCGCGATCGTTGATGCGCACGACGGCGCTGCGGCCGTTACGCAGGTTCGTGACGCGCACCTTGGCGCCGAAGGGCAGAGTTCGGTGCGCCGCAGTCATGGCGTGCGGCGACGCATGTTCGCCGTTGGCGGTCTTTGCGCCTGAATAGGCGTAGATCGATGCGAGGCCCGATTGAGCACTTGCCGGCGTCGATATGGCAGCAAGCATTGTGACGCCGCAAAACGCGGCCGCCATACGTCCCATCATGCTGTGAACTCCCCGAATGCGCCGCCCCGCACCGGGCGACTGCATAGAGCGGCCTCGTGCGATTGCGCGGCGAAATCAGGGCCATTTCGAGAAATCTGCAGCGCACGGAACTCAGGCCACGTTCGGCGTCAGTCCTTGGCGCGCTCGACGTAGGAGCCGTCGACGGTGTTCACGACGATGCGGGTGCCGGTGACGATGTGCGTCGGTACCATGGTGCGCACGCCGTTCGACAGCATCGCCGGCTTGAACGAGCCTGATGCGGTCTGTCCCTTCATCGCCGGCTCGGTTTCGGTGACTTCCAACGTGACTTTTTGCGGGATATCGATGGAGACCGGAAGGCCCTCGTGGATCTGCAAGCTCACCACCATGCCTTCCTGCAAGTATTTCTCGTAGTCGCCGACGACGTCATCGGGGACCTGGACTTGGTCGTAATTTTCCTGGTTCATGAAGTGGAAGCCGTCGCCATCCTTGTAGAGGAATGAAAATTCGTGGTCCTCGACATGGGCGCGCTCGACCTGGTCGGTGGTCTTGTAGCGCTGCTGGGTCTTCACGCCGTCGGAAATCCGGCGCATATCGACTTGCGTCGTGGGCGTGCCCTTGCCGGGGTGAAAATTTTCTGCGCTGAGCACGACGTAGAGCTTGCCGTCGATATCGACGATATTGCCTTTGCGGAGCGAACTGGCGATGACCTTCACGATAGTGATCCTTGAGCTTGGGGCGGCGCGGAACCGCGGATTCGGGCCGCACCATACCCATCCTGAGGCGAGATGCCAGTGTTTCCGGCAAGGCCGCCGAACGAGGTAAATGTGGGTCAGAATCCGAGCTTTTGGCGGCCGGATGTCCATGCTGACCGGCGGCCGCTGCTGTTGGCGAGAAACCGCATCGCAGCCGCGCTAAGGGCGTGGTTTATGGCGCGGGATTTTGTCGAGGTGGAGACGGCGACCTTGGCTGTCTCACCCGGCAACGAGACCCATCTGCATGCTTTCGCGACCGAGTTGATCGGGCCCGGCGGCGAGCGCCGGCCGCTGTATTTGCGGACCTCGCCGGAATTTGCCTGCAAGAAGCTGTTGACGGCGGGTGAGCCGCGCATCTTCGATTTTGCCCGCGTGTTCCGCAACCGCGAGCGCGGCGCGTTGCATCACCCGGAATTCACGCTGCTCGAATGGTACCGCGCGAACGCGCCTTACGAGACGCTGATGGACGACTGTGCGGCATTGTTGGCCGAGACGGCGCGCGCCGCCGGAACGAAGCATTTCACATTTCGCGATAAGAGCATCGATCCTTTCGCCGCGCCGGAGCGCATTACCGTGGCGGACGCCTTCGTCCAGCATGCCGACATCGATCTTCTGGCCACGGTTGCCAGCGGGCAGGGCGAGCGCGAAAAGCTCGCGGCGGCCGCTGCGCGGACCGGTGTGACGATCGCGGCGGACGATACCTGGGGTGACATCTTCAGTCGGATTCTGGCCGACCGGGTCGAGCCGCAACTCGGCCTCGGGCGGGCGACATTGCTCTACGAATACCCGTTACCCCTGGCCGCGCTGGCGCGCGCCAAGCCAGGCAGCGACAAGGTGGCTGAACGTTTCGAACTTTATGCCTGTGGCGTCGAAGTCGCCAATGCGTTCGGCGAATTGACTGACGTCGCCGAGCAACGCGCGCGTTTTGCGGTGGCGATGGACGAAAAGCAGCGTATCCACGGCGAGCATTATCCCGTGGACGAGGACTTTCTTGCCGCGCTTGCCACGATGCCGCCGGCGTCCGGCATTGCACTTGGCTTCGACCGGCTGGTGATGCTGGCGACGGGTGCGGGCCGCATCGAGCAAGTGATATGGACGCCGGTGGCTGAATTATAAAGACGAAGAGGGACGAGCGATGCCGACTCTGAGGACCGCGAAGCAAATCTGCGATCACGGTTTGGCGCCGTCAGAAAAGCGTACCGCCCTAGATGCGGTTGCTGCGCGCCACGCGATCGCGCTGCCGCCCGCTTTGGCGGAGCTGATCGATCCGAACGATCCGGACGATCCGATTGCGCGGCAGTTTGTGCCGGATGCCGCCGAGCTCGACGTGCAGCCGCAGGAGCTCAGCGATCCGATCGGTGACGACGCGCATTCGCCGGTTGAAGGCATCGTGCACCGTTATCCCGACCGTGTGCTGCTCAAGCTCACGCCGGTTTGCACGGTCTATTGCCGTTTTTGCTTTCGCCGCGAGATGGTTGGACCAAACAAGGGCAAGTCGCTGCAATCCGCTGCTCTTGACCGCGCGCTCGGCTACATCCGCAGCCGGCCAGAAATCTGGGAGGTCATCCTCACCGGCGGCGACCCATTGGTGCTGTCGCAGCGCCGCTTGCGCGCGGTGGTGCAGGAACTTGCCGCAATCCCTCACGTCAAAGTGCTGCGCATCCACACTCGCGTGCCGGTCGCCGAACCTACGCGCGTGACGGCGGAGTTGGTGCGAGCGATCAAGGTCAATGGCAAGCCGACTTACGTCGCGCTGCATATTAACCACGCGCGCGAATTGACGCCAGCAGCGCGCGCGGCCTGTGCCCGCATGGCCAACGCCGGCATTCCATTGCTGGCGCAATCGGTCCTGCTCAAGGGAGTGAACGATACATCCCAAGCCATGGCCGATCTGATGCGCGCCTGCGTCGAATGCCGCATCAAGCCTTACTATCTGCACCAAGCCGATCTCGCGCCGGGCACCGCGCATCTGCGTACCGACATCGCTACCGGGCAGGAGCTGATGCGGGCTTTGCGCGGGCGCCTGTCAGGGCTGTGCCAGCCGAGCTACGTGCTCGATATCCCCGGCGGCCACGGCAAGTCGCCGATCGGTCCGAATTATCTCAGCGAAACGGGATCAAACGGGACGGTGCACTTCTTGGTGGAAGACTTTACCGGCGCGCACCATCGCTATCCGCCGTCCGCGCGGGGCTAGTGGTGGATCGCCAGCACGTCGATGAGGGCCGCTGCGACCACGATACTGGCGAAGCCGATGAACACCACTGCGATCAGCGCATTTAGTACGAAATGCGCGTCGCGCCACAGCGCTGCCGCCATATTTTTGCTTTTCATCATGGCCTGATGCTCCTCGTAGGAGCTTGTCGCACGCCGATCAATCTAACGATCGCGATTCATCCCGCCCATAACTTCCGCGTTAAAAAATGAGTGCGATGCAGCAAATTCTCGCATGGCAGCCATGACGGCGCCTACATCGATCCGAAGAACACCAGGCGGTCGCCCATTCCCGGTGTAGCTCCAATCGCACCAGCGCCGGGATAGGACGATGGGTTCCCACTTGATGGTCGCGGCCGGATACCGGATATTGCGGATCAACTGTCCGAAAACGAACACTATGAGAATCCGTCGGCATGCATGTTGCTGTGCTCGGAGGCGGTCTACAGGGCTGCTGCATCGCGCTTGAGTTGGCTCGGAGAGGCGCGACCGTCGATTTGTTCGACCGCGATGGGCAGTTGCTGAGCCGTACCGCGGTTGCCAACGAAGGGAAAATCCATCTTGGTTATATGTATGCGGGCGATCCGAGCCTCTTGACCGCCCGCATGATGATGCGGGGGGCGCTGGTCTTTGCGCCGTTCTTCGCGCGTCATCTCGACATGCCGATCGACGACATCGCCCGCTCGGAACCGGCCGTCTACCTGGTGCATTGCGAAAGCCAGCGACCGGTGCAGCAAGTTGCCGACTACCTCTCGCAAGTGCATGCGGAGGTTTGTGAAGCGGCAGACGGACTCAAAGGAGCCTACTTCGGTACCGAATTCAAAACCGGCCTGCGGCGATGGACCGATGATGAGCGTTGCGCGGAGTTCGGCCCAGCGGTCCTTGCCGCCTTTGATACGCCGGAAATAGCGGTTGAGCCGGTCGAACTGGCGCGCCGGTTGCGGGAGCGAATTGCCGCGGATCCGCACATTCGGCCGCACCTGATGCATACCGTGGTCTCGGTCGAGGACGATGCCGGGCGGTTTCTCGTCGTTAGCGAAAACAGTGCACACCAAGCCGGACAACGCTACGACCATGTCGTCAATGCGCTTTGGGATGGACAACTTGCGATCGACGAAAAACGCGGCCACCGCCCCGGTCGCCCCTGGCTTCATCGACTGAAATACGGAGTGACCTTTCGGAGACCCGCCGCTGTCCGTCCGAAAAGCGTGACCGTCGTGCTCGGGCCATATGGCGAAGTCGTTACGTTCCAAAATGGAGTGACGTATCTGACTTGGTATCCCGTGTGCATGCAGGGCCTTTCAAGCGATACGACACCGCCGACATGGTGCGTCTATCCCGCAGAGCCGGAAGAGCCACAGCGTTCGCGCTTGATCGAAGATACGCTGGCCGCGCTGACCGAATTGGTGCCCGCGCTCGGTGCCCTCGATCCGTCTGACATGACGGACGTCAGCGTCAAAGGCGGCATTATCGTGGCCTGGGGAGCGACCGACATTGACGACCCTGAAAGCGAGTTGCACCGGCGCTTCGAGATCGGCGTGACGTCGGTCGGTCGCTATCACTCGGTCAATCCCGGCAAGCTCACAATGGTACCGCATTTCGCGAACATCTGCGCCGACCGTGTCGTTTCGCGTGACTAGATGACTGGACCGCTCGTTACCATCGGCGTCCCTGTCTACCAGGGGCAGGACATGCTGCCGGTCACGCTCGAGTGTCTGCGAACGCAGACCTACGGCAATCTCGATGTGTTGATTTCGGTAGACGGTTCCGATGATCCCAGCATTGATGCGTGCAAGCCGTTCCTGAGCGACTCCCGTTTCCGGCTCCATGTGCAGCCGGCGCGCCTCGGCTGGGCCGGCAATCACGATTGGACGGTGCGCGCGCGCCGCGGCGACTTCTACATCTATCAGCAGCACGACGATCAGGTATCTCCCGACTATGTCGAGGCGCTCGTCACGGCGGCCCTGCAGTGGCCGCGAGCTTCGATCTGCTTTTCCAAGATGAAGATTACCGGTTTGCAGAACCGTATCAATCGCACCGGCTCCTACCTGGGCGACCCGATCGCGCGCGCGCTGCACTACATGGAGCGGCTCGACGCGATCATGCTGCGGGGCCTAATGCGCGGCTCGGCGCTGAGCGGCACGTCCGGTCTGCTGGCGAACGAGTTCGAAGGTTACGGCAGCGAATATCGGTTTCTGACCGAGATGGCCTTGGCCGGCGAATTTCGTTTCGTCGAGGGTCCGACCTACTACAAACGCATTCACGGCAAAAATCTGCATTTGAAATGGTATAGCTGGCCGCCGGAGCGCAAGCGCGCTGCCTGGGTCTTGCTGGCGGCGTCGATGACTGAGGTGATCGTGCCGGTTGGCGCTTCGCTGGAGGAGCGCTGGTGTCTTGTGCAAACGGTGCTTGAGCGATTTCTGTTTTCAAGAGGTTGGCTGAGCGGCGGCCGCAATCGGGCGCGCTCGCTGTACAAGTCCGAAAGGCGCGACCTATCGCGTCTGTTTCTGGCGTTGATCGACCGCTTGCGAAATAACGACACAATCAATGCCTGGCTTTTGCAGAATAGCCGGCACATGTTCTACCAGGCCGACGAAAGCGATCCTTCCGCCCGCTCCAAGCTGTTGTCCGCCGTGATCGATCGGTTGCGGCGCAACGGTCGCTTCGACCCGGGGCTGGTTCTGCAGTCGGATTGGGCGACGCTGCATCGACGCGCCGCCGATGAACTCGGCCTTGCAGGCATTGTACGAAATAAAAGTTTCGGCATCTAAGTGGCGCGCCCTAGGGGATTCGAACCCCTGTTACCGCCGTGAAAGGGCGGTGTCCTAGGCCTCTAGACGAAGGGCGCACACCAACCAGGTTTTCGCGCCGAAAAGCGCGACTGCCGGACGTATAATGAGACAGGCTCAGACCCGCAAGCCGCTACCACTTTCCGGTATTGGGCATCGATTTCCACGGCTCCTGCGGCGGCTTGGCGGTACCTTTCTGCAGGAGTTCGATGGAATGGCTGTCGGGTGAGCGCACGAAGGCCATGTTGCCGTCGCGGGGTGGACGGTTGATGGTCACGCCCGCCTTCATCAGCCGGTTGCACGTCTCGTAGATGTCGTCAACCTCGTAGGCGAGGTGGCCGAAATAGCGCGCCTCGCCGTAGTCCTCGGAGTCCCAGTTGTAGGTAAGCTCCACCTCCAGCCCCGGTCGGCCTTCCTTTTTAGCCTCGTCATAGAGCTTGTCGTCGCCGGGGGCCGCGAGGAAAACCAGCGTGTATTTGTTCTTTTCATCGACCCGGCGGCGGGTCTCCTTGAGGCCAAGCTTGTTGACATAGAAGTCGAGCGCGGCATCAAGGTTGCGGACGCGTAGCATGGTGTGCAGATATCGCATGGTTCAAACCTCATGAACGGTGGGCGGCGCGCCCGGACTGTACATCTATATAACAATGTTAGCGTCCGATCTGGACACAGCGATTTTACGTCTGCGCGACCTGATCGAGGGCGCGCGCGCCATCGTGCCGTTCACGGGGGCCGGCATTTCGACAGAATGCGGCATTCCCGATTTCCGCTCCCCCGGGGGCTTGTGGACCAAGAACGAGCCGATCGCTTTCGACGAGTTCATGACGAGCGCGGCGATGCGTGATGAAGCCTGGCGGCGGCGCTTCGTCATGGAAGAAAGCTTCGTCAAGGCTAAGCCGGGGCGGGGACACCGGGCTCTGGCGAGCCTGTACCGCGCCGGCAAGATACCAGCGCTGGTGACCCAGAACATCGACAATCTGCATCAGGCGTCCGGCATCGCGCCGGACGATGTCGTCGAATTGCACGGCAACACTACCTACGCGACCTGCCTCAAATGCGACCGGCGCTACGAAATAGCCTGGGTGCGCGGGAAGTTCGATGCCGGCGCGCGGGCGCCGGACTGCGACTGCGGCGGCTACATCAAGACAGCGACCGTGTCGTTCGGGCAGGCAATGCCGGTTACTGCGATGCAGCGGGCCGAGCGATTGGCGCGCGATTGCGATCTGTTTCTCGCCATAGGCTCCTCACTGGTGGTCTGGCCGGCCGCCGGTTTCCCCTTGATGGCCAAGCGCAACGGCGCGGCGCTGGTCATCATCAACCGCGAGCCAACTGAATTCGACGACGTTGCGGATCTGGTGGTGCGTCACGACATCGGCGACGTGCTCGAGCCCTTCATCGCAGCCTGATTCGGTTACCGCTGCGCTGTGTATAGTTCTGTGTGCAAGCCTATTTTACCCTTTGCCGCCTGAGACCGGGTGTTATCTTGAATTTACAGATTCGTTGAAGCGTCCTTCAAGAGACGCCAAACAAGTGGACGCGTGCGGCGTCATGGCGTCGGACGAGGTTGATCCCAAAATGCCCGATACCAGTCTCCGGCCGGAAACGGCCAGAGAGTTCGTCGACGAAACGACGGCCAACCTCATTGAGGTCACCGGGGTCATCAAATGGTTCGATGTCGCGAAAGGATTTGGATTCATTATCCCGGATAACGGGATGCCGGACGTGCTGTTGCATGTGACTTGTCTGCGCCGCGACGGCTACCAGACCGCTTATGAAGGCGCCCGGGTGGTGTGTGAAGCGTTGCAACGCCCCAAAGGGTTGCAGGCATTCCGCGTCATCTCCATGGACGAGTCCACCGCGATCCACCCGGCGCAAATGCTGCCGCCGCGCACCCATGTCACGGTGACGCCGACCAGCGGGCTCGAACGCGCCCAGGTGAAGTGGTTCAACCGGTTGCGTGGATTTGGCTTTCTCACGCGCGGTGAGGGCACGCCCGACATCTTCGTACATATGGAGACGCTGCGGCGGTATGGCCTTGCCGAGTTGCGCCCTGGCCAGACTGTGCTGGTGCGTTTCGGACCGGGCCCGAAGGGCTTGATGGCGGCCGAGGTTCGCCCCGATAGTGGTTCGCTCGGCCCAGCCTCGCACTAAACGCTTGGCTATCGTCGCCCTTAGAATTTGCCATTGCCGCCCGACAAGCATCCGCGTAAAGGCGATGCCATGCGCGCCTTGCGATGCACTATGATGCTTGTTGTCGGCTCTCTCCTGATTGCCGCGCCGGCCCGGCCGGCGGGGCAGCAGACGCTGGAGATCGCCACCAAGACCGGGGTGCACGCCTTTTCGGTCGAAATCGCCGATACCGAACCGGAGCGAGAAAAAGGCCTGATGTTCCGCAAGGAGCTGCCGGAAGGTCACGGCATGCTGTTCGACTTTCAGCGCGAGCAGGAGGTCGGCTTCTGGATGCAGAATACTTATATTTCGCTCGACATGATCTTCATCCGCGGCGACGGGCGCATTCTGCGTATTGCCGAGAACACCGAGCCGCTCTCGACGCGGATCGTTCCCTCGCAAGGACCGGTGCGTGCGGTCCTTGAAGTCATTGCTGGAACGGCACGGAAGTACGGTATCGCGCCGGGCGACCGCGTCGCTTCACCGATCTTTAGTCGGCGCTGAGGCTTGCTTGCTGGCCGTTCGCAAAACATGTACGCCGCAACCGTCGGGGCGTAGCGCAGCCCGGTAGCGCATCTGCTTTGGGAGCAGAGGGTCGCAGGTTCGAATCCTGCCGCCCCGACCAATCATCGAATACTTCAAAATTATAATAAACGATAGTAATTTAAAGGAAATTATGGTCACAGGAAAATACCGTGTAAGTTTACTTTAAGACGGTACCAAATAACCACTGACGACTGCGCGTCTGATTGAGCCCTCGGCTGCGAAGAAAACGCGAACTTGCGATTTCCTAGGAATCTCAGGTTCTTAATCTTGCCGTTCGAAAAAAATACGTCTTTCAGTTCATATTTTATGATTTCTGCTTGCTAGTTTCGGATTTATACGCAAAAGTTAATATGAAGTTAATGTGTAGTACTTTCGTGTTTACGGCCTTTTCGTGCGCGGGGGCGGTCGAAAAGGGGATGCTGGGGGCGACAGCGTCTAACCACAGTTGCGTCATGCCAACGGTTGCGTTGACCGCGAACTTTGTGCGCACCGCCCAATGTTTGCCCGGGCGGAAAAAGGTCGACTATTTCGACCTGACGCAGCGCGGATTCCTGGTCGAGGTGCGTTGCTCGGGAGGCGCTACTTATTACCAGCGCTATACCGACGAGCGCGGCCGCGAGCGGCAATACAAGATTGGTGCAGCCGATGTCCTGACGCTCGATCAGGCGCGTCGTAAGGCCCGGCAGATCTGTGCCGAAGCGTTGCTGGGCGCGGATCCGCAGCAAAAACGCCGTGAAATGCGCAACGTGCCGTTGCTCAGGGATTTCGTGGCCGAGCGTTATTTGCCATTTGTCCAAACCTACAAGAACAGCTGGCAGACCGACGAGACGGTGTTGCGTATCCACATCCTGCCGAAGCTGGGTGCGCTTGCGCTCGACGAGATCAAGACCGATGCCATTTCCGATCTGATCAACCGCATGCGAACCGATGGCTATGCGTCCGGCACGATGAACCGCGTCATCGTCATTCTCCGCTATACCTACAATCTTGCCCGCAAGTGGAAGGTGCCGGGTGTAATCGAGAACCCGGCTGCCGGGTTGAGCGCGGGGCCGGACGTGCAGCGCAATCGGTTCCTGACCGAAGACGAGGCGGAGGCGCTGGTACGGTCCATCCACATCGACGAAAACCAAACCGCCGCGCGTTCGATCATGCTGCTGCTGCTCACGGGCGCGCGCCGCAATGAGATCACGTTCGCCAAATGGGACTACGTCGACTGGAAAAACAAGACGCTGCTGGTGCCGAAGTCAAAATCCGGCCGCGCCCGCGTGATCGCGCTGAATCAATCGGCAATCGCGCTGCTGACGTCAACGCCACGCTTCGATGACAATCCGTATATTTTTCCCTCTCCGGTCACAGGACGGCCGTCAGCCTCGCTGTTTTTCCCATGGGACCGCATTCGCCAACGCGCTGGCCTCGAAGATGTACGCCTCCATGACTTGCGGCATTCCTTCGCCAGCTTCCTGGTCAACCGAGGAGTGTCGCTCTATGTGGTGCAGGGTCTGCTCGGTCACCTGCACGCACGCACGACCCAGCGCTACGCGCATCTCACACGCGAGACGCTGACCGATGCGGCCGACCTGATCCAGGACGTGGTCGCGTTTCCGGGCGTCGACGTCGATCGCCGGCAAGCCGGCGTACCTTACCAAGCGGCGCCGCGGCCATCGAACTAGATCGGTCGCGCCGCGCTTAAGCGACAACTGAATTATCACGTAAATACGCTTCGCGCGCGCGTTCGTGGCCGCCTTCAGCCTATCGGTAACAGCAAAGTTGGGCGCCGTTTGCGCCTTACGTTTCATTGGGCGCGACCGATTTCGGCTGGCTACCCAGACTATACCGAGTTGGCGTCGCGAGCCGGCATACGACGTGCTGGCCTAAAGCGGAGCCTGTTCAAGCGATTGATTTTCTATCCGACCCACGAGATGCCCAGCGGCCCCGCGCCAATTCTTCGATAGTAGAGGGCGCGGGCGCCGCGAAAGAGCCACCGTTGTTGGGCTTTTTGCGCGACAATCGCGCAATCCGTCCAGTACGTGAAGATTTGCAGTCTGTATGGTGCGGGGTTCTATTACATCCCGGGCACCGATACCTGCTTGAAAGTCGGCGGTTGGGTCCGCCAGTACATTGGCGCCAATGCCAACGGCAACCTGACCAACGGTAACCTG
>DASUGZ010000148.1:0-2267 GCA_036273755.1 Pseudolabrys sp. | reverse complement strand
GGCTGGTCGCCGACAGGCCGATGCCGCGCGCGCAATCGGCGAGATCCTGGGCGCTCATGCTCTTCTCGACGCCCGGCACGGGAATCGCGACCATGCGCCGCGCGAGTCCGGTAAAGTTGCGCAAGAAGCCTTCGCAATCCTTGCTCGTCAACATGCCGCAGATCATCACCAGAGGCCGCGATACCCGCTCTTCCAGATCGGCGAAGGTCGCGGCAACGGCGCGGCCACCGTCGGGATTGTGACCGCCGTCGAGCCAGACTTCACTGCCCTTCGGCGCGAGGTCGATCAGCGCGCCATGCGTCAGCCGGTTCATGCGCGCCGGCCACTCGGCCTTGGCGATACCGATCTCGAAGGCTGCCTGCGGAATCCTGAAGCGATCTTGCGCGCGCAGCGTCGCAATCGCGAGGCCAGCATTCTCGTATTGATGCCGGCCGTAGAGCCGCGGCGGCGGCAGGTCGAGCAGGCCATTGTCGTCCTGATAGACGAGCCTGCCACGCTCTTCCGTCGCGGTGAAGTCCTCGCCGGCGATCTTGAGCGGCGCGCTCAGCCGCGCGGCCTGCTTCTCGATCGCCGCCAGCGCGTCGCGCTGCTGCGCGGCGACGATCACAGGCACGTTGCGCTTGATGATGCCGGCCTTCTCGGTCGCGATACCGGCGAGTGAGTCGCCGAGAAAATCGATGTGGTCGATCGACACGCGGGTAATGACGCTGGCAAGCGGCGCGTCGATGACGTTGGTGGCGTCGAGCCTGCCGCCGAGGCCCACTTCCAGCACGAGCACGTCGGCAGGGTTGCGCGAGAACAGCAGCATGCCCGCGGCGGTCGTGATCTCGAACACGGTGATCGGCGCCCCACCATTGGCGCGCTCGCAATCCTCCATCGCCGCGGCGAGTTCTGCGTCGGAGACGAGCCGGCCCTCACCGTCCTGGGCGAGGCGAAAACGCTCGTTGAAGCGCACGAGGTGCGGTGAGGTGTAGGTGTGCACGCGCAAGCCCGCAGCTTCCATGATCGTGCGCAGGAACGTGACGGTCGAGCCCTTGCCATTGGTGCCGGCGACGTGAATGACCGGCGGCAGCTTTTTCTCCGGATGGCCGAGCGCCGCCAGCAGCCGCTCGATGCGGCCGAGCGACAGGTCGATTCGCTTGGGATGCAGCGCCGTCAGCCGTTCGAGGATGGAGTCGATGTGGGTCATCTTTTTCTGTCATCACCGGGCCGCCGCGCAGCGGCGTGACCCGGTGATCCCGACAACTCTAGCACGGCCTTGCTTCCCTAAGCGGGATCGCCGGGTCAAGCCCGGCGATGACAGGCAGGGGGCTTATGGATCAACTACGCGTGCGCGGGAACCGGCAGGGCCGCTTGCGGCGCCGGTGCCGGCGCCTTGGTCAGCACGCGGCAAAGGCGCGCCAAAGTTTCGCGCAGCTTGTGACGGTGCACGACCATGTCCACCATGCCGTGCGCGGCGAGATATTCCGAACGTTGGAAACCTTCCGGCAATTTCTCGCGGATCGTTTGTTCGATGACGCGCGGCCCGGCAAATCCGATCAGCGCGCCCGGCTCGGCGATCTGCACGTCGCCAAGCATGGCGTAGGACGCGGTGACGCCGCCGGTCGTCGGATTGGTCAGCACGACGATGTAGGGCTTCTTGGCCTCGCGCAGCATCTGCACGCCAACCGTGGTGCGCGGCAACTGCATCAGCGACAGGATGCCTTCCTGCATGCGCGCGCCGCCTGATGCGGCGAACATGATATAGGGCGTACCGCGCTGCACCGCCGTCTCGATGCCCTTGATGAAGGCCTCGCCGGCGGCCATGCCGAGCGAGCCGCCCATGAAATCGAAATCCTGAACGCCTATCGTTACCGGCAAACCCTCGATCGTGCCGACGCCGACCTTCACCGCATCCTGCAAGCCGGTCTTGGTGCGCGCGTCCTTGAGGCGATCGGCATAACGGCGCTCGTCACGGAAGCGAAGCGGATCGACCGGCACTTCGGGCAGCGGCAGGTCTTCGAACATGCCGTCGTCAAAGACGCTCTTGAGCCGCGCCGGCGCGCTGATGCGCATGTGATAGCCGGACGACGGGATGACGAACTGGTTCGCCTCGACGTCCTTGTAGAAGACGAGCTGGCCGGTCTCCGGGCACTTGATCCAGAGGTTCTCCGGCGTCTCGCGGCGCAGGAAGCTGCGGATCTTCGGTCTGACGACGTTCGAAATCCAGTTCATGGCACTGTCATGCCCCGGCTTGCGCCGGGCATCCATCGAAAACTGCAAACAGA
>DASUGZ010000147.1:0-22290 GCA_036273755.1 Pseudolabrys sp. | reverse complement strand
AGCCAGGCGATGCTCTACTTCGGCGCCGGCAATCTCTATGTCCTCTTGGCCGCGGTCACGATCTTCTTCTCCGGATTCAACGTGATGGAGGCGACGCTGCCGTCGCTGATCACCAAGGCGGCACCGCCTCACGCCAAGGGCACGGCGACGGGGCTTTATTCGAGCCTGCAATTTCTCGGCATCTTTGTCGGCGGCGTGATTGGCGGCTGGGCGCATCAGGTCGGCGGCATCGCCGCGGTCTTCGCGCTCACGACGGTTGTCGCGTTACTCTGGCTCGCCGCTGCGGCGACCATGAAGCAGCCGAGCTACCTGACGACGCGGCTGCTGCCGATCGGCGACAGCCAAGCCAGCGCTTTAGATCTTGCCGCCAAATTGCGCCAAGTGCCCGGCGTCGCCGAGGCGGTGGTCATCGCCGACGAAAACCTCGCCTACCTCAAAGTGGATTCCAAATCCTTCGATGCGGCCATGGCCGAGGCCCTCGCCGGCGTGCGCTAGCGTTGCCACGCGGCCGCTTTCACTTCGCCGCACCCGCGCCCGAATTCGGCCCCGAGAGTTCCCTGCGCCGGCCACGACTCGCAGCGACGATCCCTCCGTTCCGTTCTCGTTTTCATCGGAGGGGTCCATGCAACTATCCATGCTTGCTGGGAGTTCGCTTGCCGTCCTGCTTGCCGCCGCTGGTATCGCCTACGCCGCGGCGGATTCTTCGCCGGTGCAGGTGTCGGGTCCGGTCGACCATGAAAATCTCACCGTCTATTTCGTCCACGGCAAATCGAAAATCGGGCCGGTGCCGCTGACGCTGCAGGAGGCGCTGGCCAAAGGCGCGGTGCGGGTCAGCGAGACTGGTACCGTCAACACGTTGACGATCGAGAATTTCGGCGACGAGGCGGTATTCGTGCAGGCCGGCGACGTGGTGAAGGGCGGCCAGCAGGATCGCACCTTGACCGTCAGCCTGTTACTGCCGCCGAAGTCCGGCCGCATTCCGATTGCCTCGTTCTGTGTCGAGCACGGGCGCTGGTCGGCGCGTGGCGCCGAGGACGTCAAAAGCTTCGCCAGTTCGGCTTCCGCGGTGCCCTCGCGCGAGATGAAACTCGCCATGCAGGCGCCGCTGCCGGCAGCGCCTGCCGGCGAAACCGTCGGCCTGCGCCAGCAGAAGGTCTGGGCGGAGGTCGCCAAGGCGCAGGACCGCTTCGCCGCGGCAACCGGCGCCGACGTGCGCGCGCAAGCCTCGTTGTCCAGTCTGCAACTGGCGCTGGAAAACAAGAAGCTGGGCGAAATGCGCGCGGCCTACGTGGCGGCGCTGAAAGCGGCCGGCGAGGCGGGTGACGACATCGTCGGCTACGTCTTTGCCATTAACGGTAAGCTCAACAGCGCGGAGATTTACGAATCGAACGGGCTGTTCCGCAAGATGTGGCCGAAGCTGCTCGAGGCCAGCGCCACTGAGGCGATCAGCCGGCGCAACGACGCCAAGGACGCGGCACCCTCAATCGCGGCAGTGACGGCGTTCCTCGAGGCGGCCGATGCCGCCAAGGCTGAGGAACAACCGCTGAGCTTCGGTTTGAGCCGCACCACGCGCGAAAGCGCGAAGGAAGTCATGTTCGAAACTTCGCGGGCCGGTGGCTTCGTGCACCGAAGCTATCTATCGAAGTAGCGTCGCGTTATCTGCGTGGGCTTGGCGGCTCGGGGTCACGGCCGCCAAGCCATTCTGCTCACCGGCTTGCCCGAGATCGGGTTCTTGTCCTCGCCGGCATAGACAAAGCCGTGCTTCTCGTAGAAGCGGATGGCGCGAGCATTGTCAGTATTGACCAAGAGTTCGAGCCCGTGTGGCGAGATGCGTTTGGCCTCGTCGAGCAGCGCGAGTGCGGCCGGCGAACCCCAATGTTCGGGCGCCACCACGATCTGGTCGAGATACATCGTCTTCGGATCGACCGTGACGAAGCCGACGAGGGTGCCGTCCTGTTCGGCCAGGACGATGCGGGCGACTGGCACCAGTTCGTTGCGCCAGCGATCGCGCCACCAATCGATACGCGCATTGAAATCGATCTGTGGATAGTGCTGCGCCCAGGTGCGCCGCCACAGCTCGATGGCCGCGTCCTCATCGGCGGCAGCATAGGGACGCAGGGTGTAGGGTTCGCCGCTCACCGTTCGGTCAGCTTGAACTCGATGCGACGGTTGCGCCTGTAGGCGTCCTCGGTCGTGGCCGTGTCGATCGGCTGGAATTCGCCGAAGCCGGCCGCGACCAGGCGCTGCGGCGACACGCCTTTGCCGATCAAGTACTGCACCACGGCGATGGCACGCGCCGCCGACAGGTCCCAGTTCGACTTGAACGCGCCGCCGCTGATCGGCCGCACGTCGGTGTGGCCGTCGACGCGCAACACCCAGGCGATATCGGTCGGGATCTGCTTTTCCAGTTCGACCAGCGCGCTCGCCACTTTGTCGAGTTCGGCCTGCGCGTCCGGCTTGAGGTCGGCCTTGCCGGTGTCGAAGAACAGCTCCGACTGCAGCACGAAGCGATCGCCGACCACGCGTACGTCGGGCCGGTTACCGAGAATCTGGCGCAGCTTGCCGAAGAAGTCGGAGCGATATTGCGACAACTCCTTCACCTTGTTCGCCAGCGCCAGGTTGAGGCGCTGGCCGAGGTCGGCGATCTTGGTCTGCGCCTCCTTGTCCTTTTTCTCGGAGGCATCGAGGGCGGCCTCGATGGCGGCAAGCTGGCGGCGCATGGCCGCGATTTGTTGGTTGAGGATCTCGACCTGCGCCAGCGCGCGCGAGGAAATCTTCTTCTCGCCTTCGAGCTGGCCGGTGAGTTCGTTGACCTTGCCTTGCGCCGCCGCCGTACTCGCGCCGGAGCCTTCGGCAATGCCTTTAAATTTGTCGCGCTCGCTTTCGGCGCCGGCGAGCGAGGCGCGCAACTGCGCCAACTGATCTTCGAGATTGGCCTTGCCGGTCTTTTCCATCGACAGCAGCTCGGTGAGCTGGGCGATCTGCGCGTTCAAGCGGGTGAGCGCGGTGTCCTTGCCGGCGACTTCCTGCTGCAGATAGAACTGCACCACCACGAACACGGTCAGGATGAAGATGATGCTCAGGATCAGCGTCGACAGCGCGTCGACGAAGCCGGGCCAGTAGTTCATGCCGCTGTCGCCGCGGCGAGTGCGGGCAAGCGCCATAAGTTAGCGGTCCACCTTGTCGCGCGCGATGATCTCCAGCAGCCGCTTGATCTCGCGCTGCTGCTCCGCCTGGCTGTCGACCCAGTCGCGGATCATCTGCTGCTCGTTGCGCATGTGCTGCACCAGGCCCTGGATCGCTTCCGCCAGATTCGACATTGCGCTGGTGGTATTCTTGTTGACGCCGCCCTCAGCGAGTTCTCGCAAGCGATCTGTGCCGCCGGCGGCGACAATCGGCTCGGCTGCCTGGTCGTAGACCGTGGTCGAGAGCCAGTCCTCGAGTTCGGTGTAGAAGCGGTTCTGCGCCTGGCTCGATTGCAGGTCGAGGAAGCCGAGCACCAGCGAGCCGGCCAGGCCGAACAGCGATGATGAGAACGAGATGCCCATGCCGGAGAGCGGCGCGGCGAGGCCCTCGCGCAGCGAATCGAACATCGAGCCGGCATCGCCACCGGTCTTGAGGCCCTGGATCACGCCGCCGACCGAACCGACCGTCTCGATCAGGCCCCAGAAGGTGCCAAGCAGGCCGAGGAACACCAGAAGTCCGGTCATGTAACGCGAAATGTCGCGGGCCTCGTCAAGACGGGTGGCGATCGAATCGAGGATGCCGCGCATCAATTGCGCCGACATCGCCATGCGGCCGACGCGGCTACCGAGGATCGCCGCCATCGGCGCCAGCAGCACGGGCGCCCGTTCGACGGCGAGGCCGGGATCGGCCAGGCGGAAATTGTTGACCCAGGAAATTTCCGGATAAAGCCGGAGCACCTGGCGCAGCGACAGCATCATGCCGACCAGCAGCACGAAGATGATCAGCGAGTTCAGCCCAGGATTGGCCATGAACGCCACCTCGATCTGCTTGTGGAGCAGGAAGGTGACGAGCCCACCGAGGACGACGAATACCAGCATCCGCACCAGGAAAATGCGGGGCGACGACAGTTTCAGCGGATCGAGTTCTCTGGCCATTGGGTTTGCGGTATCAGCGTCGATTTGAAGTCTTGCCGGCCGAATATGGCACAGACCCATGACAAGGAAAAATGAGGGGTCTTTGCAATCCCCGGATTAACCGGCCGATTGAGTTGAAATTGCGGTGGGTCAGCGTGTTGCCGCCGTCTGGAGCACGCGGAGCAGATCTTTCAGGATGGCCTCATTGCCGGCGGCAATATGGCCCGTGCCGAACATGTCGGCGCCGCCGTCGCAATCCGAGACAAAGCCGCCGGCCTCGCGCACCAGGATGGAACCGGCCGCGATATCCCACGGCTTGAGGTCTCGCTCCCAGTAGCCGTCGAGCCGTCCGGCGGCGACCCAGGCGAGGTCGAGGGCAGCAGCGCCAAAGCGGCGCAGCCCGGCGACCTGCTGTTGCATGGCGCCGGTTTCCTTGGCGGCGCGCGCGAGATCGCCGCGGCCGATGTGCGGCAGGCCGCAGGCGACGACCGCATCGGCAAGCCGCTTGCGGCCGGCGACGCGGATGCGCTGTTCGTTCATGAACGCGCCCTTGCCCTTTTCGGCGATGAACATCTCTTCGCTTGCCGGATTGTAGATCAGCCCGGCGACCACGCTGTCCTCGCGCTCCAGCGCAATCGAGATGGCGAATTGCGGAATGCCGTGCAGAAAATTGGTGGTGCCGTCGAGCGGATCGACGATCCAGCGGTGCGACTTGTCGGCGCCTTCGCGGGTGCCGCCTTCCTCGCCGAGAAAGCCGTAGCCGGGCCGCGCCTTGCTGAGCTCCTGGTAGAGTGTCTCCTCGGCGCGGCGGTCGGCCGAGGAGACGAAATTCGCCGGGCCTTTGAGCGAAACCTGCAGCTTCTCCAGTTCGCCGAAGTCGCGCTTGAGCGCGCGCGCGGTCTTGCGCGCGGCGGCGATCATGACGTTGAGCAGGGCGGAGTGGTGCATGACGCGTGGGGTCTGCCCGCGCGGCAGCTTGCCGTCAAGAGCGCGGCCGCAAGGTCGACATCCATTTCTGCGCCGCCTTTTCGGCGGCGTCGCGCGCGGCTTGCGGCTGCTTGGCCGCGTAGGCGTCGAGATCGGGATCGCTGCCGCCGGCGGCCTTGGAGATCAAATGCCATTTGATCGCCTCGGTCGGATTGGCCGGCAGGCCGCGGCCGGCCATCAGCACGCGCGCCAGGCGGTCCTGCGCGATCGCGCTGCCGCGCCGCGCCGCGACCAGCAGCAACCTGGCGGCCGCGGCCTCATCCTTGGCGACACCGGTGCCGTTGAACTCGGCGATGGCGTATTCAACCATGGCGTCGATATTGCCGGCGACCGAGGCGAGTCCCATGAGTTGGGTCGCCTTGTCGATATCCTTCGGCACGCCGCGTCCCTCTTTGTACATGGTGGCAAGCGCATATTGCGCTTCCGAATTGCCGGCGGTGGCCGCCTGGGCGAACAGTTCGGCGGCGCGTTTGAAGTCCTGCGGGAATTGCTGGCCTTGCAAATAGAGCAGGCCGAGGTCGTAGGCGGCGGCGGCGTGGCCGAGTTTGGCGGCGGCGGCGAGCAGGCGCGCGGCCTCGTCAGCATTGCGCGGGCCGCCGCGGCCTTGCAGGTTGAACATTGCCAGCGCGAACATGGCGTCGGCGTTGCCGTGGTCGGCGGCAAGTTTGTACCAGTCCGCCGCTTTCTTATCGTCCTGCGGCACGCCGAAACCCTGCGCATAGAGCTCGCCGAGCAGCGTCATCGCGGCGGGATCGTTCTGCGCCCGCTTGGTGGCTTCCGCGAAAGCGGTCAGATAGTGGCCACGTTGGAATGCGCCAAAGGCAACGTCGGCATTGGGATTCTCCGCGGCTTGCGCGGGTGGCGGCGGAGGCGCGGCCGCCGGTTTCTTCGGCTGCGCCAGTGCCGGCGCCGCCACGACGAGCGCGCACAGGCCGACGATTGCGGTTCGCATCTTCACGCCGCGCTCTCCGGCAGGCGCAAGCCGGCGGCAGCGCGCGCGAGCGCTGCCGCGATCAATTGCGGATCGCGCCATAGCCAATCGCCGAGCGCGATGAAATCGGCGCCGGCCTTGACCAGCGGCGCCACCTCGTCGAGCGAGCCGGCATAGGCGACGCAGGGCGCTTCGAACACTTCCGCCCACCAGGCGACTCGCTCCGCGACGGCGTCGAGCCCCGGCTGTTCGCCGTCGGAGCCGGGCTCGCCGAACATCACATAGTCGGCGCCACCTTCTGCTGCGACCATGGCGTCGTGCCGCGTCACCAGCCCGCCGGCCCCGACGATGCGATCCGGCTTGAGCCGCTCGATTGCTTCCTCGAACAGCCTCGTCCCGGTGACGTGGGCGCCGTCGGCGCCGGCGCGCACAACGATGTCCATGCGGCCGTCGACCAGCAGCGCCGCGTCTTTGCTTTGCACAATAGGGCAGAGGATCTTGGCGCGGTTGATTTGCGTGCGCTCGTCGCTCTCGGCGAGACGCAGCAGCACCGCGGCGACGTCGCCGGCATCGAGCGCCGCAGCAAGCGTCACGGCGAAGCCTTGCGCATCGGCGATTGCCGGCGTTACCAGATAAAGCCGCGGCGCCGGACGCGGATCGGCCTGTTTGGGTCGCGAAGCCATGCTCCCGCATGGTAGCGCAATCGGGCGAAAGATTGACACCTTTCCTTGAGGCTGCGCGCATGGACGTGTCGCGGCTGGCTGGCTAGCATCTGACTTAGCTCGCCGGTTGAGGGCGGCTCAAAAAAAATGCCCGGGGAGAAGTCATGTTCAAACGTCTGCTGCTGCTCTGCCTTGCCGCCCTGCCGCTCGCGCCAGCCGCTGCAGCCGACTATCCGAACCGCGCCATCAAGATGATGGTGCCATTCGCGCCCGGCGGCGGCACCGACATCCTCGGCCGCATCATTGCCCAGCGCCTGTCGGAAAAATGGGGCCAGCCGGTGGTGGTGGAGAACCAGCCGGGCGCGTCCGGCGGCATCGGGACCAAGGCTTTCGTCAAGGCGGAGCCCGACGGTTACACGCTGCTGATGGCTTCGACCGGCGCGTTGATGGCGGCCTCCGCGACGCTCGCGCCCGACGGAAAATTCGATGTGGCGAAATTCTTCGCGCCGATTACCGTGGTTGCCGCGCCGCCGTATCTCTTGGTTATCAATCCGAACGTGAAGGCCAATTCGGTCGCCGAGTTGATCAAGCTCGCGGGGGCGAAGCCCAAGGCACTGTCGTTCGGTTCGTCCGGCATCGGCGCCGCTTCGCATCTATCCGGGGCGCTGTTCGAAAAGGACGCCCATGTCGAATTGCTGCACGTGCCGTACAAAGGCACTGGGCCGGCGGTGACCGACTTACTTGGCGGACGTATCGACATGATGTTCTCGCCCTCGACCACGGTGCAGGCGCATGTTGCCGCCGGCAAACTCAAGGTGCTCGCCACCACCGGCGCCAAGCGCTCGAAATTCTTCCCCGACGTGCCGACGGTCGCCGAAAGCGGCTTGCCCGGCTATGCGTCGGTCGGCTGGTTCGGCCTGTTGGCGCCGGCGCACACGCCGAAGGCGGTCGTCGATAAGCTCAACAAGACGGTGGTCGAGATCATGGGCGAAAGGGACGTCATCGACCGCATGGCCACACTCGGCGCCGAGCCGGAACCGCAGACGCCGGAGGAGTTTGCGCGCTACATCGATGAAGACGTGGCGAAGTGGACCAAGCTTGTGAACGAACAACACATCGTCATTCCGGGCGCGGGGAAATAAGAACCGGCGGACGCCGTTGAATTCGCCTTCACAGGTTGCAATACTTCGAAGCGGCAACCGAAGGGGGCGACCATGAGCAAGTTCGTCGAACTGCCGCCGCAGGACTACAACAAGGCCGCCTTCGACAAATTCCAGCCGCAGCGTGGCGCGTTCGATCTCGACGATGCCCTGCCGATGATGTGGATGGCGCAACTCGCCTACGAGAGCGATGCGGTCGACACCATCAAGAAAGTCGCGAGCCTGTGGCAGTTGGAACGGGTTCAGCACCTCGCCGCGCTTGGCAAGAAAATCGACACGCGAGTGATCGTTGCGGAGCGCGCCGGCTGCACCTTTGTGGCCTTCGAGGGAACCGATCCGGCCATTGCCGCGAACGTGATCACCGACGGCAACGCCGTGCTGACCGATGATGATGAACACGCCGGGTTTGAAGCAGCCCTGATGGCGATCTGGCCGAAGGTCCTGCAGGACATCGGGACGCGGCCGAAGCCTCTGTTCTTCACCGGTCACAGCTTGGGTGCGGCGCTTGCTGCATTGGCTGCCGAGAAAGCCAATGATGCCGGGATCATGCCGGCGGCGGTCTATACGTTCGGTATGCCGCGCGCCGGCGGAGACAAGTTCGCGACGCGATACAATGGCAAGCTCGGCGACCGTACGTTTCGACTGGTGCATGGCAACGACATCGTGCCGTGCGTTCCGGATTCGATCGGTCCGCTGATTTTCCGTCACGTCGGCCACATGTTGAAATGTCCGTCGGGCGGCAAATTCGACCCGACGATGGCGCTATCGACGATCAGCGATGACGACCCGCGGTTTGAAGCCGGCGTGCGCGACAGTTTCAGAAATCAGTTGAACGCGTTCCTCGCCGGGCGCTTTTTCTCGCCGCAAGGTCCCGGCGCACTCGGCCGGATGTTGGCATTTCTGCCGCTGGCGATCCGGGATCATCTCCCGGATCGCTATCTGAACGCATTGACGCTTTAGGCCGGCATCGGGATCGGGCCCATGTCCTTGGGCACCTTGTAGCCCTTCTGTACCGCCGGGCGAGCGGCGATGGTTTCATACCAGCGCTTGACGTTTGGATACTGCTTCATGTCGATGGTCTGCCATTCGAAGCGCGAGATCCACGGCCAGATCGCGATATCGGCAATCGAATACTCGTCGGCGACGAATTGCCGGCCTTCGAGGCGCGTATTGAGCACCTTGTAGAGCCGGTGGCCTTCCTTGAGGTAGCGCTCCTCGGCGTAGGGCGCTTTGCCTTTGTTGTACTTCACGAAGTGATGGACCTGGCCGAGCATCGGGCCCGGTCCGCCCATCTGCCACATCAGCCATTCGATCGTGCGGTAGCGTCCTTCGCCGGATTTCGGCAGCAGCTTGCCGGTCTTGTCGGCGAGATAGATGAGGATCGCGCCCGACTCCATCAGTGACGTGTTGGTGTCGCGGTCGACGATCGCCGGGATGCGGTTGTTCGGCGCGACCTTGAGGAAGGCCGGCGCAAATTGCTCGTCCTTGGAAATGTCGATTGCGTGCACGGTGTAGGGCAGGCCGAATTCTTCCAGCGCGATGGAAACTTTGCGGCCGTTGGGCGTGGTCCAGGTGTAGAGATCGATCACGTTTGTAATCCTTGCGTGGCGATGGAACAGAGGAACATCGGACGGGGGAAGGGCGTTGTCCGCGGGAACTCAATAGCAGGAGGCGGCTATGAAACTCAACGCTGTAGCGTTTGCATGCGCGGCGACCCTGGTATTCGCAGCGGGCGCCAGCGCCCAGACTGTGATCGAAGAACATCGCGACGGTGTGGTGGTCGAGCACGATCATCCGCCCGTGGTCATCGAGAAGCACGAGCATCCGGCGGTCGTGGAGAAGAAGTCCATCGAAACCACCGGCTCCGGCGGTTGCGACAGCAAGACCGTGCACAAGGAGACCGAGTACGGCTCGAAAACAGTCCATAAAACCAATTGCGACTGATCCCGCACGCAACGGGATCGCTATAAAGGCCGCGTCCCGGGACGCGGCCTTTTCGCTGTCCGCCGGAAGCCGAGGCTTCCGTTTGGCCGATCGAAGCGGGCTTACGCCGCCTTTTTCTCCAGGTCCGCCTTCCACTGGCCGAGCGCGGCGAGGCTGTTCATCTTGGCGCGATGTGAGAACGCGCGCTGACCGGCCGCGACGTTTTCTGCCTTGCCGGCCCATGCTTTTTGCGGGGCCGCTTGCAGCGCGCGGCCGTAGGAGAAGGTCAGCGGCCACGGCAGACGGCCGATCTTGTTCATGGCATCGAGATTGGCGGTCGCCTCTTCGTCGGATTGTCCGCCGGACAGGAAGGCGATGCCCGGCACAGCGCCGGGCACGCAGGCCTTCAAGAGCTTCACCGTCTTCTCGGCGACTTCCTGCACCGCGACGCGCTGCTTGCCGCCTTTGCCGGGCACGACCATGTTCGGCTTGAGCACCATGCCTTCGAGTTTCACGCGCTGGAAATAGAGTTCCTCGAATTGAATCTTCAGCATCAGTTCGGTGACCTCGTAGCAGCGGTCGATGTCGTGGTCGCCGTCCATCAGCACTTCGGGCTCGACGATCGGAACGATCTGGTTGACCTGGCACAACGCGGCGTAGCGGGCGAGCGCGTGCGCATTGCTGCGGATGCAGGTGTAGGTGGGGATGCCCTTGCCGATATCGATGACCGCGCGCCATTTGGCAAAGCGCGCACCCTGCTCGTAATATTTCGGCAGCCGGTCGGCGAGCTTATCGAGGCCGACGGTGACGACTTCGCCCGGGCAGAACGGCAGCGGCTTGGTGCCTTCGTCGACCTTGATACCGGGAATGGCGCCGGCTTTCTTGATCAACTCGACCAGCGGCGTGCCATCCTTCGCTTTCTGCCAAATGGTCTCGTCGTAGAGGATAACGCCGGAAATGTGTTTCATTCCCTCTGCTGAGCGGAACAGCATCTCGCGGTAATCGCGGCGGCTATCCTCGCTCGACTCGACGCCGATGGCATCGAAGCGCTTCTTGATGGTGCCGGAGGATTCGTCGGCCGCCAGGATGCCCTTGCCGGGCGCGACCATGGCCTGAGCGACTTTATTCAGATCGTCGAGATTCATCATTCCCTCCATCATCATCCCCTCGCACGCCCCTGGATGGCGTTTCGGTTATTTCACGCGCAGCACTTCCACACCCGGCAGCGCTTTGCCTTCCAGCCATTCGAGAAAGGCGCCGCCGGCGGTGGATACATAGGTCAGCCGGCTGCCGACGCCCGCGGCATTGAGCGCGGCCACCGTGTCGCCGCCACCCGCAACCGTGACAAGCTTTCCCGCCGCGGTGAGTTCCGCCGCCGCTTCGGCGACTTCGATCGTGCCGGTATCGAACGGCTCCATCTCGAAGGCGCCGAACGGGCCATTCCAAACCAAGGTTTTGGACCGGGCCAAGACCGAGACCACCTGCTCAATGCTGCGCGGGCCGATATCGAGAATCATCTCATTGTCGCCCACGTGATCGACATCGACCGCGCGCGACGGCGCATGCGCCTCGAATTTTTCCGCGACCGTCGCATCGACCGGCAGCACGATTTCGCGCTTGGCTGCTTTCGCCTCCGCCATGATCTTTTGCGCGGTGGACACAAGGTCGGCTTCCGCCAGCGACTTGCCGACCTTCTTGCCCTGCGCGAGCAAGAATGTGTTCGCCATGGCGCCGCCGATGATCAGCGTATCGACCTTCCGCAGCAAGTTGCCGAGCAGATCGAGCTTGGTGGAAATCTTCGCGCCGCCGACGATGGCCGCGACCGGGCGCTGCGGATGCTCGAGCGCCTTGGCGAGCGCATCGAGTTCGGCCTGCATGCCGCGCCCGACATAGGCCGGCAGCACGTGCGCCAGGCCTTCGGTCGAAGCATGCGCGCGGTGGGCGGCCGAAAATGCATCATTGACGAAAATGTCGCCGAGCTTGGCGAGCTTGGCGAGGAAATCCGGATCGTCCTTTTCCTCGCCGGGATAAAAGCGCGTATTTTCCAACAGGACGATGTCGCCGTTCTTCATCGTCGCCACAGCGTGTTCGGCGGCTTCGCCGACGCAATCGTCGACGAACTTCACCGGCCGCTTGATGACATGCGCCACTTCGGCCGCGACCGGTTTGAGCGAATTTTTCAGATCGCGCCCCTTGGGGCGGCCGAAATGCGACAGCAGAATGACTTTGGCGCCCATGTCGGCGATTTCAGTGATGCCGGGGGCGACGCGCTCGATGCGGGTGCCGTCGCTGACCATGCCGTTCTCCACCGGCACATTGAGATCGACGCGCAGCAGGACGCGTTTGCCCTTGAGGTCGGCGTGGTCGAGGGTTCGGAACGCGCCCATGGCTCGCTCAGCGCGGCGTCAGATCAACTTGCCCATCGCCACGGCGGTGTCCGCCATGCGGTTGGAGAAGCCCCATTCGTTGTCGTACCAGCTCATCACGCGCACGAACGTGCCGTCCATGACCTTGGTCTGGTCCATGTGGAAGATCGAGGAGTGCGGGTCGTGGTTGAAGTCGAGCGAGACATTGGGATCGTTGGTGAAGTTGAGGATGCCCTTGAGCTGCTGTTCGGCGGCGCGCTTGATGGCGCCGTTGATCTCATCCTTGTTGGTCGCTTTCTTGGCGACGAACTTGAAATCGATCACCGAGACGTTCGGCGTCGGCACTCTTATGGAGACGCCATCCAATTTGCCATTGAGTTCCGGCAGCACGAGGCCGACCGCCTTGGCGGCGCCGGTCGAGGTCGGAATCATGTTCAGCGCGGCGGCGCGGGCGCGGTAGAGATCCTTGTGCATGGTGTCGAGCGTCGGCTGGTCGCCGGTGTAGGAATGGATCGTCGTCATGAAGCCCTTGTCGATGCCGACGGCGTCGTTGAGCACCTTGGCGACCGGCGCCAGGCAATTGGTCGTGCAAGACGCGTTGGAGACGATCTTGTGGTCCTTGCTCAGCTTGTCGTGATTGACGCCGTAGACGACTGTGAGATCGGCGCCGTCGGCCGGCGCCGACACCAGCACGCGCTTGGCGCCGGCGGTCAGGTGCATCGAGGCCTTGTCTTTGGCGGTGAAGATGCCGGTGCATTCCAGCGCGATGTCGACGCCGAGATCTTTCCACGGCAGTTTGGCCGGATCGCGCTCGGCCGACACTTTGATGGCGCCGTTGCCGACGCTGATGGTGTCGCCCTTGACCGTGACCGTGCCGGGGAAGCGCCCGTGCACGCTGTCGTAGCGCAAGAGGTGCGCGTTGGTTTCCACCGGCCCGAGATCGTTGATGCCGACGACCTCGATGTCCTTGCGTTCGGCCTCGGCGATGGCGCGCAGGACGTTGCGGCCGATGCGGCCGAATCCATTGATGGCAACACGGACTGTCATTGACGTCGCTCCCGGCTTTTTCAACGTGTCATGACTCAAATGGGTCACGACCTGTAATGACGCAAATCAACTTTTCCCGAGCTTCCTTAACGCCGCTTCGGCGACCGCTTCCGGCGTAACGCCGAAATGCTTGTAAAGGTCCTTGTAGGGCGCGCTGGCGCCGAAACCGGTCATGCCCACAAAAGCGCCATCGGAACCGATGATGGCGTCCCAGCCCTGGCGCACCGCGGCTTCGACGCCGACTATGACCTTGGCGTCGCCGATCACCGCGCGACGCGCCGCCTCGGGCGCTTCTAGAAACAGCTCGAAGCATGGTACCGACACGACCCGCGCCGCAACGCCGCGCGCGGCCAAAAGCTTTTTGCCTTCGACCGCGATCGTGACTTCCGAACCGGTGGCGAAGATCGATACCTCGGCCTTGCCTTCGGCGGCTGATATTTCATAGGCGCCGGCGGCGCAGCGGTTGCTGTTCAGGAAATTCTGGCTGAGTTGGGGCAGGTTCTGCCGCGTCAGCGCCAGCACGCTGGGACGGTTGGTCGCTTCCAGCGCGAGCTGCCAGCACTCGGCGGTCTCGACCGCGTCGCAGGGGCGGAACACCAGCAGGTTCGGGATCGCGCGCAACGCGGCGATATGCTCGACCGGCTGATGCGTCGGGCCGTCTTCGCCAAGGCCGATGGAATCATGCGTCATGATGTGGATGACGCGCTTGCCCATCAGCGCGGCGAGGCGGATCGCCGGACGGCAATAATCGGAGAACACCAGGAACGTGCCGCTGTAGGGGACAATGCCGCCGTGCAGCGCCATGCCGTTCATGGCGGCGGCCATGCCATGCTCGCGCACGCCGTAATGGATGAAGCGGCCCGAATAGTCCGAGGCGCTCATTGCCTTCATCGACTTGGTGCGCGTGTTGTTGGAACCGGTGAGATCGGCCGAGCCGCCGACCATCTCGGGGAACGCCGGGATCAGGCTCTCGAGCGCGAATTCGCAGGCGGTGCGGGTCGCGATCTCCTTCGGGGTCGCGGCGAGGCTTTCCTTCACCGCGCGCACCGCGCCGGCAAATCCCGCCGGCAAGTCGCCGCTCATGCGGCGCTCGAATTCGGCGCGCTTTCCGGCATCGAGCGACGCGAGCCGCTTGCTCCACTCCGCGTGCGCGTTCTTTGAGCGCTCGCCGGCTTTACGCCAAGCGGACAGGATCTCCGCGGGAACCTCGAAGGGCGCATGCGTCCAGCCGAGCTTCTCGCGCGCGCCCTTGATCTCGTCGGCACCGAGCGGCGAGCCATGCGAGGACGCCTTGCCGGCTTTGGTCGGCGCGCCGAAGCCGATGGTCGTCTTGCAGGCGATCAGCACCGGCCGGTCGGCGCTTTGCGCCTTCTCCAGCGCGGCCGCAATCGCGGCGGGGTCGTGGCCGTCGACCCGCGAAGCGGTCCAGCCGGCGGCTTCGAAGCGCTTCACCTGGTCGACCGAGTCGGCGAGCGACAACGCGCCGTCGATGGAGATACCATTGTCGTCGAACAGCACGATCAGCCGGTTGAGCTTGAGATGGCCGGCCAGCGCGATGGCTTCCTGGCTGATGCCTTCCATCAGGTCGCCGTCGGAGGCGATCACGTAAGTCTTATGATCGACCACGCTGCCGAACTCGGCGGCGAGATGCCGCTCGGCAATCGCCATGCCGACCGCGTTGGCGAGGCCTTGGCCGAGCGGGCCGGTGGTGGTCTCAACGCCCGGCGTATGGCCGTGCTCGGGATGGCCGGCGGTGATCGAGCCGAGTTGGCGGAAGCGCTTGATCTGATCGAGCGTCACCGCCGGATAGCCGGTGAGGTAGAGCAGCGCGTAAATGAGCATCGAGCCGTGCCCGGCCGAGAGCACGAAGCGGTCGCGGTCGGGCCAAGCTGGATCGGCCGGATCGAATTTCAAGAACCGCGTGAACAGGACGGTCGCCACGTCGGCCATGCCCATCGGCATGCCGGGATGGCCGGATTTCGCCTGCTCGACGGCATCCATTGCCAGCGCGCGAATCGCGTTCGCCATGGCGCTGTGGGCGACGGCGGGACTTGCCTGCTCGTGGCGCGCGGATAGCGCCACCGCGGCCGTCGACGAGGCATTTGCACTCATGGAAATGGCCTGTTTGTGAGGGCTGGATAGCATGTGGCCGCTTCGAGTCAATGTGACGGCGCGGGCGCCGGGCAGCCATGCACAGGCTCCCAGAAAACATCGGGGTAAATCGCTCTCCCGGCGTTGACGGGACTATCGTGCAGCACGTAAAGTTCTTCGCCTAAATCTTTGCCCCCGCTAGAGTTTTTGAGTGCGGATGACGGCGATGAGCGATCAAAGCGCGATCGATCAAGCGGTAAAGCGGCTGGCGCTCGCGTTGGATTCGCTCGACGCCGCGGTCGAGCGCCGTCGCCAATCCGACCGCAGTGAAGAAGGGCTCGCCAATCAGGTGCACGCGCTCGGCGTCGACCGCACCCGGCTCGCCGAGGCGCTCGACGCCGAAGCCGCGCGGGCGAGGCGTTTGGAATCGACCAATCACGAGATCGCGCAGCGGCTGGACGCGGCCATCGCCAGCATTCAGACGGTGTTGGATTCAAACGAGTGACCTCATGGCCCAGGTGAACGCGACGATTGCCGGCCGCCAGTTCCGCCTCGCCTGCGAGGACGGGCAGGAGGAGCATTTGCAGGCGCTGGCGCATGACCTCGACCAGCGCATCATCGACTTGCGCGCGAAGTTCGGGGAGATCGGCGACACGCGGCTTACGGTGATGGCCGCGCTGATGGTGGCCGACGAACTCAGCGAAGCCGCGCGCAAGATCCGCCGGCTGGAAGAAGAGTCGACCGCCCTTCAGGACGCCCGCGTCGTTTCGACCGACCGCGCCAAGGCCGCCTCCGACGCGGTCGTGCACGCCTTCAACTCGGCGGCCGAGCGCATCGAGGGCATCACCAAGAAGCTTAACGCTTCCCTCGGCAACGGCGTTGCGATCGGGTAGGGAACAATGCGGTGGTGGCGTCCGCCGCGCCGAACGCCTACATTGCCGAAGCGGGGCTGCGAGGCGCGTTAGGAGCAAATTCCCCGGGGCCTTACGATCCCTTAGGGAGCTGTCCCTGGCCGGGCTCGTGGGCTCGGTCATATGGCGCCCACCTACTTCTGTAGGTTCCCGGGATCACACTCCGACGGCCATCGCGGCTCCGCACTCTCCATGCCGAACACTTCGAACGCAGAACTGACAAAAGCTGAGCTGCGCGCCGCCGCGCTGGCGCGCCGCGACGCGATTCCGCCGGAAGAGCGCGCCGCCGCCGCCGGGGCGATCGCGGCGCACACGTTTCTTTACAAGCTTCCGAACGATCTGACCGTATCCGGCTTCATGCCGATGCGCTCCGAAATCAATCCGCTGCCGCTGCTGCGACTCTTTGCCGAGGCCGGGCATCCGCTCGCTCTTCCCGCCATCGCCGGCCGCGGCAAGCCGCTGATCATGCGTGCTTACGCGTTCGGCGACGAACTTGGGCGCGGCCAATGGGGCATCCGCGAGCCGACGCCGGACAAGCCGGAAGTCGAGCCCGACATCCTGATCGTGCCGCTCGCTGCCTTCGACCGCGCCGGCCACCGCATCGGTTACGGCGCCGGATACTACGACATGACCATCAATGCTCTGCGCGCAAAGAAAAAAGTTGTCGCCGTCGGTCTCGCCTTCGCGGCGCAGGAAATCCCGCGGGTTCCCGCGACGGAGCGCGACGAACGCCTCGATCTCGTGCTAACGGAGCGCGAGGTGATCGATTTTCGCGGAAAATGAGCGAATGCGAATTCTGTTTGTCGGCGATGTGGTGGGCAGGACTGGCCGGACGGCGGTGCTCGATCGGTTGCCGGGGCTGATCAAGGACTGGAAGCTCGATCTCGTCGTCGTCAACGGCGAGAACGCGGCAGGCGGCTTCGGCATCACCGAGACGATCTACAATGAATTGGTCGACGCCGGCGCCGACGCCATCACTCTTGGCAATCATTCGTGGGACCAGCGCGAAGCGCTGGTGTTCATCGAGCGCGCGCCGCGCCTGATCCGCCCGGTCAACTATCCGAAAGGCACGCCGGGCCGCGGGGCGGCTTTGATCGATACCAAGACCGGCAAGCGCGCGCTCGTCATCAACGCCATGGGCCGCATCTTCATGGACGCGATGGACGACCCCTTCGCCGCGGTCGAGCGCGAGCTCGCCGCTTGCGCGTTGAAGACGGGCGCCGACGCCATCATTCTGGACATGCATTGCGAGGCGACCAGCGAAAAACAGGCGATGGGCCATTTTTGCGACGGCCGCGTCAGCCTGGTGGTCGGCACCCATACGCATTGTCCCACCGCCGATCACCGCATCATGCCGGGACGCACCGCTTTCGTTTCCGACGTCGGCATGACCGGAGATTTCGAATCCGTCATCGGCATGAACAAGGACGAGCCGCTCGGCCGTTTCCTGCGCAAGATACCCGGAGCGAAGTTTGAGCCGGCCTCGGGTCCGGCGACGCTTTGTGGGCTCGCCGTTGAAACCGACGATGCCACCGGGCTCGCGGTGCGTGTTGGCCCGGTGCGGCTTGGTGGCGCACTGGAGCAGGCGCGGCCGGGGTTCTGGGATTAACGGACAGAGTTTATTTTCATCGCCGCCCGGCCTATATAGCCGCCGGCATCAACCTCATTGCGAGACGAAGCGGACATGGCCGGCCATTCCCAATTTAAGAACATTATGCACCGCAAGGGGAAGCAGGACAAAGTCCGCTCCAAGGTGTTCGGCAAACTCGCGCGCGAAATCACGGTGTCGGCCAAGATGGGCCTGCCCGATCCGGCGTTCAACCCGCGCCTGCGCGCCGCCATCATCGCAGCGCGCGCCGAGAACATGCCGAAGGACAATATCGAGCGCGCGATCAAGAAAGCGTCCGGCAGCGACCAGGAGAGCTACGACGAGATCCGCTACGAGGGCTACGCGCCGGGTGGCGTCGCGGTCATCGTCGAGGCACTCACCGACAACAACAACCGCACCGCAGGCGAAGTCCGCTCGATCTTCACCAAGGCGGGCGGCAACCTCGCCACCACCGGCGCGGTGTCCTTCATGTTCGACCATGTTGGCGTCGTAGAATACGACGCGGCGAAGGCGTCGGCCGACGAGATGCTCGAAGCGGCCGTCGAGGCCGGTGCGGAGGACGTGATTTCGGACGAGAGCGGCCACCAGGTCGTCACCAAGACCGGCACGTTGCACGAAGTCGCCAAGACGCTTGAGGCCAAGTTCGGCGAGCCGCGCAAATCGGGCATGGTGTGGAAACCGCAGAACACCGTCGCCGTCGACGACGAGGCAGGTGAAAAGATATTGAAGTTGATGGAGGCGCTCGACGAAAGCGACGACGTGCAGAATGTCTACGCCAATTTCGAGGTGTCGGACGCGCTGGTGCAGAAGATGAGCGCTTAGCGCGCTCAGCCGTTGAACTCCAGAATATAAAGCCCGGCATTGTAGTCGGTCGCGTAGATCAGCCCCGCTGCGTCGACGAATACGTCGGCCGATTGGATCACGCGCGCGCGGTTCGGACGCGTATCGGCAAGCCGCGCCGGTTGCGGCGGCACCAGGCAGCCGACTTCTTTTGGCGCGAAGGCGTCCGAAATATCGAAGACGCGGATGCCGGCGTTCTGGTAGGTCGCAAAGATCAGTTTCGACGAGACGAAGCTGCCTGGCCGATTCTCATGGATATTGTGCGGGCCGAAGTGGCCGCCTTTGTTTTTGTAGTCGGCTTCCGCCGGCGTGGGGAAGGTGGCGATGCCCACCGGATTGTCGCGCGCGCGATTGTCGAACACCCAGATCAGCTTAAGGCCGTCCTCCTGGTGATCGAGCACGGCCTCGTCGAGCACGATCAGCAGGTCACGGTCGGGCAGGGGCAGGCAGTTGTGCGTGCCGCCGCCGAACGGCGGCGACCAGTTGCGATGCACGACAAGCTTCGGCTTGGCGCGGTCGGCGACGTCGAGCACCACCATACCGGCGTCGCGCCAGGCGGCGTAGGCGGTGTCGCCGTGAACAATCGGGTGATGCAAGCCGTAGCGGCGCGACGCCTCCCATGCCGGCGTCTCGCCGGCCGCGAGATTCATGCCCGGGATCCACCAGCGCCCGGCCTCGCGCGGCTGTTTCGGGTCGCTCATGTCGATGGTCACGAACATGTAGTCGGTGAAGCCGTCGAGCAGCACCGAGGCATAGGCCCATTTGCCGCCGGTGTACCAGACGCGGTGGATGCCGCCGCCTTCGACCGCCATGAAGCCGGTGCGGCGCGGCGCCTCCGGCTTGGAAATGTCATAGACCGCGAGCCCGGCGCTCCAGTCGCGCGCGCGTTTGGCTTGCGCCGTGCCGACGGTCTTGCCGAGCGCGCCGCTGTAGTAAGCACGCTCGTCGGCGAATTCCGCCGCTGCGAACATGTCCTTGGCGTGGATGACCAGCAGCAGATCGCCGGCGACCTGCAAATGAATGTTCCAGGTGTTGGCCGGCGCGGCGATGTATTGCACGGCGCGCGGATTCTTGGCGTCGCGCACGTCGATCACCGAGAAGCCTTTGGAGAACATGTGCCCGACATAGGCAAAGCCGCGATGCACCATCACCTGCACGCCGTCGGGCCGGCCGCCCTGGTCGCTGTGGCCGACGATGCGCATGTTGCGCGCATAGTCGGGCTTCGAGAGGTCGGTCATTTATACGCGTCCAAGAAGTGCGGCACGGCGATCCAGTCCAGCATGGCGCCGTCGCTTTGCAGCAACGCGTGCATGCGGCGGTCCTCTTCGGTCTTGAGATTGACGCCCATATGCGTGCCGAGCTTGCGGCCGTGCAACACGATGGTGTTGCCGATCGGCTGGCGCTCGGCATTGTAAGCCTCCAAGGCGTCGTCGATATGGTCGTGATCGCGTAGCGCCTTGGCCAAGGCCTGCGCGTCGGTGCCGGCCTTGGCCATGCCGAAGCCCATGTGCGGACGCGCGTTGGCCGCGGCGTCGCCGACCATGGCGACGCGGCCGAACACGATCCGCGGCGCGGTGAAGTCGTAGATCGGCGTGATGAAGGGCTGTTTGATCTTCAGCACGCTGTCGAGCAGCGCCGGCGGCAGGACGTCGTGCGCGTCCTTGTGCATACCGGCGATCAGATCTTTTCGAATGAGCGGCGGCGGCACCGAGTATTCGTGCTGCACGCCGTTGTCATCGACGCACATGTCCCTCATCTCACTCGCATTGGCGACGCGGTACCAGATGAAATTGAAACGGCGGTGGCCGGGCCGCAGGTCGTTGTCGAAGCCGGCGATCGGGTAGGTGATCACTTCCTGGCGCGGCGGCAGATAGAACGTGAACAGCGGATAGATGCTCTTCAGCGTCTCCGGCGCGAGGTCGGCCTCGTTGGGCGCGCCGCGCCAGATGTAATAACCGGCATAGACCGGCTGCACCTCGGGCGCCATCTGCCCGCGCACGCTGGAGCGGATGCCGTCGCCGCCGATGAGGATGTCGGCGCGTTCGACGCGGCCGCCGGAGAACTCAACCCGCACGCCGCGCTCGTCCTGCTCGACGCGCTCGAAATTCCAGCCGAGATGGTAGTGCGCCTCGTCGATGGTGGCACGCAGCAGGCGCTGCAGCCGGTCCCAGGAGGTGAGGATCTGCCGCAGCGGCCGCTCGTCGGTGACGCGGCCTTCGCGGTCGATGGCGATGCGCTTCGGCACTTCGATGCCGAGCTCCTTCGTGCCGGCACCGCTCGCCTCCAAAGCGTCCAGCAGTTCGGGATGGCCGGTGATGCCGGCGCCGCGGCCGACCAGCTCGACCGGCGAGCGTTCGTAGACGTCGACCTCCCAGCCGATCTGGCGCAGGAAGGCCGCGGAAAACAGCCCCGACATCGAGCCGCCGATGATGACGGCCCGGCGCCCGGTGCGGCGCGGTGTGGCAGAGGAACCCGGCATTGCCCTGCAATCCTAGTGCAAGACGCCTGGGAATTCCGAGTCCTTCCCGGTTGCGATCTAGGCGGCTGGTGCGGGCAGGGCTATCAACGGGGCCATGGGCGCGCAGGCGATTCGCATCCTCGGCATCGATCCCGGGCTCCGCCGCACCGGCTGGGGCCTGGTGGAAAGCGTCGGCAACCGGCTGATTTACATTGCCTGCGGCTCGCTGGAGACCAGCGAACGGGCCGATCTCGGCGAGCGGCTGGTGGTCATCCACGACGGGCTCGCGGACGTGATCGCGCAATACCAGCCGCACGAAGCGGCGGTCGAGGCGACCTTCGTCAACGCCAACGCGGCGGCGACGCTCAAGCTCGGGCAGGCGCGCGGCATCGCCATGCTGGTGCCGGCCAAGGCGGGACTTGCCGTCGCCGAATACGCGCCCAACGTCGTCAAGAAAACGGTGGTCGGCGCCGGCCATGGCGAGAAGGCGCAGATCCGCATGATGATCGGCGTGCTGCTGCCGAAGGCCGACCCGCAGAGCGAAGATGCCGCCGACGCGCTGGCGATCGCGGTGTGTCATGCGCATCATCGCACCAGCGCGGTGCTGAAGGCGGCGGCGTCATGATCGGCAAGCTCAAGGGCATCGTCGACAGCTACGGCGCCGATTACATCATCCTCGACGTCGGCGGCGTCGGTTACCAGGTGCATTGCTCGCCGCGCACCTTGCAGGCGCTGCCGGCGCAGGGCGAAGCCGCGACGCTGTCGATCGAGACTTATGTGCGCGAGGACCAGATCAAGCTGTTCGGCTTCGCCAGCGACGTCGAACGCGAATGGTTCCGCCTGCTGCAGACGGTGCAGGGCGTCGGCGCCAAGGTGGCGCTGTCGGTGCTCGGCACGCTGACGGTCCCCGATCTCGCCTCCGCCGTCGCCATGCGCGACAAGGCGATGGTGGCGCGCTCACCAGGAGTCGGTCCGAAAGTGGCCGAGCGCATCGTCACCGAACTGAAGGACAAGGTGCCGGCTTTCGCCACTGTCGATCCGGCCGCGGTGCACTTGGCCGGCGCGCTTGACGACAAGCGCGCGCCCAAGCCGGTGATGGACGCGGTCTCGGCGCTGGTCAATCTCGGCTACGGTCAGCCGCAGGCCGCCGCGGCGATTGCTGCGGCGACGCGCCATGCCGGAGATGGCGCCGACACCGCGACGCT